>DLGM01000208.1:0-7592 GCA_002482705.1 Cyanobacteria bacterium UBA7694 | reverse complement strand
GGCCTTAGCCGAACGGGCTGCCCATATGCTGGCGATCCACCCTGAGTTACCCACCGAACAAGAGGCCTTTTATTACAAAAAAGAGCTGGCCAATTTGTGTTATGACACCGCATCCCTGCTGTTATGGGCCTTAGAGCGCGAACCAGATCTGAAACCGCGTTTTCAGGCCCTGATGGCCCAAGCGGCTGATACTTATGGCCAAGTGCTGGGGTCTGTCAACCTCTTTTATTTAGGGTTGACCGAACAACGGGCCACCTATATCCGTTGCTTCCATGTGATCAGCCTGTGCTGGACCCACAGCGATGCCGAAGCCTGCGTGCGTGAAATCAATAAACTCTCTGGGGGGCAACAGCTCAATGCCCATTTCTGGACAGTCCAGATGGCCAAAGCCGTTGCCTTTTGTGCACTGGCCCAGCGGTTTGCAAGGCAAGCGACCGACTACCACGAGGCAGCGCGCACATTTATTGCCCAGGCCAAATTGGTTCCGGGGCTCGAAAGTGAGACCAACCGCGAATTACAGCAGGATTATCTGCTCAGTAAAACATTTAAATCGCTCACTTTTTTCTAAAAGTTCAATCTTACTCACCGGTCTGTATTTTCAAGATGATTCAATCAGAGTAGAAGGAATTCACCGATTCCCAATCATCCCCCAAGGAGACCCGATCATGTCCAAGACCCGCTGCTCTGCTCTTTCTCTGGTACTTGCCAGCAGCTTGTTTTTGCCCGCTTGCACCGTTGACGCAGCGACCGCTTCGGCCCTACTCGATTCATTAAAACAGGGTTTGGCCAGCGCCAATACCCCGGAAAGTGATAGTTCAGCCAGTAGCGATACAACCACCACGGCTGATGAAGCAACCACCACCCAACAGGCCAGCGCCCCCCGCCGCCTGCGGGTCACCTGCGGTACAGATGGACAATTGCGGATTGCCTCCGAAAGTGATGATACAGACACCACTGCGGAAAATACCGAAGACACCACGAGCGAAGAAACCGTTAGCGATGAGACCACGGAAGACGTGACGGTCACAGAAGAAACCACGGAAGAAGCCGAAGAAGAGGTCATTCAAGAAGCGGATGTGATCCACCCGGTGATCATTGAACCCCCGACCCCCTCCCCAGGCACACGCCCCGCTCCTCCACAACCGGCCAAACGCCTGAAATTGGATGTCAGTATTGAAGCCGCTCTGCGCCAGCTCCAACAACTGCGTCCCGATCAACGCAATACACGCTTCCGTGAATTACAGCGCCAATATCCCCAGCTCCAACAAGTGGCACCGGTGCAAATCACGATTGTAAACAACTATGGGCAACCCACCCGTCACATGTACTTTGAACAAAAGCCCATGCCCGCCGTAGCCGCTCGCCCAGTGATGCTCCCCCCCCAGGGGCAACCTGGTTATGGTTATGCAGGCCCCCGAAATGCAGGGGGTTATAACCCAGGTTATAACTATAACAACAACCAGCGCTTCCAAATGCCGGGTAAACAACCCACGCGTCCGGTCACGGGTGCCAGTGCCGCTGTGGATCTGTCAGCGTACCTCAACCTCGATGGCCTCGAAATTCCCAACTGTAATTCCTAACACCTGAGCGAGAGAGATGTGTTTCTGCCTCTGCCATCCCCTGGCAGGGGCTTTTTTTTAGGCTATTGCTCTTGGCAGCATCCGCGCCAGAAAGGTACGATCAGGGCAGAGGTATAGATTGATGAATATCGAAGTATGGTCCGATGTCGTTTGCCCTTTTTGTTATATCGGCAAACGCCATTTGGAAGCAGCGCTGGCAACGTTTCCCCACCGCGATCAGGTCACGATTACTTGGCGCAGTTTTGAACTCGACCCCCAGACTTCCGTGCATGAAGAACACACCATGATCGAAGTTTTGCAGGCTAAATACGGGCGCAGCCTAGAACATGTCGAAGGGATGCTTGCCCACGTCACCAGCATGGCAGCTCAGGCCGGGCTCACCTTCCACCTGCGCGCAGCCCGCCCCAGCAACACCCTCAAAGCCCACCGCCTGATCCATTTGGCTGCCGCCCACAACCTTCAGGATCAGGCCAAAGAACGCCTGATGCAAGCCTATTTTAGCGAAACCCAATCGCTCAACGATGATCAAACCCTCCAGGCGCTGATGGTCGAGATCGGGCTCCCGGCAGAAGCTGTCACAGGTGTGTTAAGCAGTGATACTTATACGGATGCAGTCCGGGCTGACCAACAGGCCGCCCGGGAAATGGGCGTCAGCGGAGTGCCATTTTTTGTCTTCAACCAGCGTTATGCGGTGTCCGGGGCCCAGCCTGTCGAAGTGTTTAGCCAAGTGCTACAACAGGCCTGGGATGAAACCCAAGCGGCTCCAGTTGCTGAAGCCGCCAGTTGTGCCGAAGAGAGCTGCGCCATTTAAGCGCATTCCCTGCCCAGACAGGCTGTCTGGGCAGGGAATGCTCAGCTTATTGTTGGTAAATTTCAACGGTGGGCACCCGGAAAGACGCCTTGAGTCGCTCCAGGGCCACTTCTTCGGTACTTGAAGGTGGGACTTGCTGTTTATTGATCACCCCACCAGGGAAATTAATTTGCCCATCTTTGGTTGTAAACCCAGGGCCATCGGGCTTGTGGCGGGAGTGCGTGGGCCCTTTTACCGGTTGAATATCCTGTTTATTGACGGGCTCCTGCGTGTTGACTGGCCGCAGATCTTGGGTATTCGGCGACTCAGGGGGCTGTGTTTTAGGGGTGGGTGAAGCCTTGGGCACAGCCGGAAAAGTGACCTCCTTGGGGAGCTGGGCACTGGGAAACTGCGAGCCACTGTACACAGGTTCAGATGCCGGTGCAGCAGGGGCTTGTGGGGCCTGTTGCGCAGGCTTCATTTGCGGTCGATTATCCACCCTTATATTAGGGGGCGGCTGAATACGGCTGATAGCACCATCACGAATGGTGAAATCATTGCGATTGGGAGGGGGAAATTGAGGTCCTGACATATTGACTCCTTATACATTTCTAAATTTCTTATTCACTGCGGAGCGGTATTTCGTCCTCCTTTCGGGCTTTGAGCCAAGCCACAAAATGGGGTGGCAAAAGCGGCTCTGCCACTAATAAATAACCGATCACTTTTTCCGGGGTCACCCCCAATAAACAAAGTTCACCCGTGTCTAATTCACGGGCAATATCAATCTGGGGGATGCAGGCTTTCCCACAGCCCTGTTTGACCCATTGCACAATTTCTAACATATTTCCTGAAGCCAGACTGGGAACTTGGTCCAGAGTTAAATCAGACAAATAGGTATAATCTGGCCCCTCATGAAACAGTTGTTTGGCACGATTTAAATAGTGGTATTTAAACTCAATCACCGGTACCTTTGGCAGCCCAAGCCATTGGGGATGCATAGCCCATACATAAGGGGACTCAAACAGCTTTAAAGCGGTTAGTTGGGGGCTTTTGGCCGGGTAAAAACTCAGGCCCAAGGGAATATTCTCCTTGAGCATGACCTGTTCTAACTGAGGCTGAGTGACCCACTCCAATGCCAAGGTATAGTCAGGAAAAGAGCCCTTGAAAGCATGCAGCAAATGCCCCACTTGGTGGGCGCTGGTAAAACTCGTGCTGCGCGCTACCCGCCATTTGCGCGCCAAGCCATCCGCCTGAAAATCTTGTAACGAGGCCTGTAACGCCTCCATCTGCTCAAAATAGCTGTGGGTAAAAGCCAAGACCTTTTGGCCTTCGGGGGTAAGCACCAAGGCCCGGCTTTGGCGTTCAAACAAACTGCATTTAAAATACTGCTCCACTATCCCCAGCGTATAACTCAAAGCCTGTTGGGTATATCCCAAGGCGTCGGCAGCTACAGAAATCGAGCCGACTTCCGCCAATTTTTGAATAATGCTCAGCCATTCTGTTTTGAGTGTCATTGATCAGTCACCGCGGTAAAACCAAACTGTTTCAGAATGGCACACATTTCTAGCGACGACGAGCCCAGCAGGGCGTGGTTGAGGACAATGCCCGGTTGAATGGTATGGCGCTCCGGGGCCTTGGCAATGATCGCCAACTGCCCACTCTGCAAGAGGGTCGCTACCAAAACATGGGGCAAATACACGGCCAAATCGCTGTGTAGAGCCAAAGCAATGGCATCACTGACGGAAGTCAGCTGCACCCCGATAGAACGGGGATAAAGCCCTTCATCCCATAGGGGAGCGTCAAAGGTAAAGGCACCCNNGGCACTGAGCTGAATATAAGTGAGAGCCCGCCAATCGCGTTGGGGACGGGGCTGACCCACAATCACAAACTCCGAGCAAGGTCCGCCCCATAATTCCAGGTGCGCTTGATTTTTTAAAGGGGTCACATCGAGCTGGCGTTGTCCATTCACACAATAGGTGCTCAACCACAGATCGAGCAGCCCAGAATGAAACAAAGCAAAGGCGTCACCGGCATTTAAGCTGTGGGATTCAATCTGTGGATACGCAGGCAATTGGGTTTGGAATAACCGGATCAGCCGAGGCAACATATAGATGCCCCAAGCCCCATGCCAAGCCAACTGTAGGGAGCGCTGCTGCAGATGGAGCGGCAAGTTCTCAATCTGGTACAGGGTCTGAAGGAGTTGAGGGGCATGTTCTAACAGGCGTTGCCCCGCCAGGGTTAAGGTTAAAGGACGGCTAAAGCGCGAAAACAGGGTCACCCCCAACTCCGCCTCCAGTTGCCGCATTTTACGACTGAGGGTAGAACTATCTATGGCCAATTGTTTGGCCGTTTCCGCAAAACTTTTATGTTGGGAAAGGGCCAAGAAATAGGAGAGCCACTGTGACTGCATCGGTTTAAGGGGTTTTGATCAGAGTCAACTTCCCATTTACAGTAGGCTCTACGGAGTGTTTGGCTGAGCGGGTGCAGATGTCGACCCGGCCAAAACCTTTATTGGTGAAGGCCCCGCCGGTATCAACAGCTTTAAACACAATTTTACGCCCGTATTTGGCTTCCAGTTCAGGAATGCGAAAGGTGTCCCCGTATTTGATTTTGCCACTTTTATACAGGTTCTTGTCGAGGGCAATCGAGACATAGTCGGCTTTGCCATCAAGGTAATCCTGCAAGGTACGCAGGGGTTTACCCACCTTGTCGACAAAACCGCCTTCCATTTTAGAGTTGGCGGGATAATAACCCGTGCCCTTGGCCACGCCTTGGGTTTGACCTTGAATAGCGTCTTGGGGCACAGGTGCTGCCGCAACCTCAGGAAAATTTACCGCATTGACCGGGGCTGAAGCTAGATAACGTTGCCCACTGTCAGGGGGCACTTGGGCCGTTGGTGGCGGCGCACTCACGGTATTATCAGGCGCTGATTGGCGCACAAAGACGACACTGTTGGCGGGGCTGTCATTCTGGAGGTACTGATTGACCAGGGACAGTTCTTGCCCATTCAATTCAGGGGCTTCGTTTTGGCTAATGGCCCCATCTTGATCCGCATCTAAAGTGGTCAAATCGGCTTTGGTAACACCCTGGGGGCCGCTAGCCGCAACATTTTGAGGGTTTTTAAGACTGCTGTCAATACGGCTGAGTAATTGATTGCCTGATCCTGAAACTTGCATAGGTACTCCATGGAACGATCTTGTTCTATCTTAAGATGCCCGGAACAGGCAAGCAAACAAAAATGCTGCGCCTGAGCGCAGCACTTTTTTTGTATCGTCGACCTTTACCAATAACGACGCCGATCGCGCCAGCAGGGCTCGACATAAAAAGGATCGCGGTAGTGGTCGTAATAGCCATAAGGGTCATAGGCATAACTGACAAACATCGGACTGCTGTAAGTTTCAGTGACCGCATAACTGTCCTGAGAGGGGGCCGGAGCCTGTCGCAATTGCTGGGTTTGGCGCTCTTGACGGCGCTGCTCATTGAGGGCATTGCCCGCTAAAATGACATCTTTGATAATGTCGCTGCCAGGAATTTCGCCATGATCATTCTGCTTGCGCAAATTGGTCAAATCCTGAAGGGTATAGGCACTGTTGACAATTTCTTCGAGTTCTTTGTACAGCTCTTTGCCCAGAGCCATGTCAAACTCCCAGTTGCCATCGACGCCAATACGCCCTTCGCGTAAGAGATTGAGGAAGACCATATCAAAGGGCGAGATCCCTTTAAAGCGCATCACAGCCACGCGCAGGTCGATAAAGCGATCGTATTCCTGTCCGTCAATCACAATCTTTTCATGGGGGTCATCCCCAGGTGACAAAAATGCCGAACGATCCAAATCGACTCCGGCAAAGACATCATAGTGCTCCACCAAGGAATGGTACTGATCAGCCATTTGTTTGAGTTCTTCGCGCCCAGCAGCGGTGATTTCATAAGCGCGGCTGCCAATCCGCAACAGGTCAGCAGTGGCCAAATCATTGAGCACCGGCGTCAAAAAAGAGGCATTGGAATTGGCCTCGGGAATCAGCGGCACTTGATAACCCTGATCCATTTTGTACAAAACGGTGCGGGCGTGATAACGTTTGACATCGTCTTCGCCAAGGCTTAAGGGCGCACTTTTTTCCTGCTCAAAGGCCATGAGCTCTTCCCAGGTCAGTTCTTCAAAGCTTTTATGGGTACTGTTACCATTGCTGTGCATCAAGCGTCTCCTGCTAAATCAAAATCAAAAAGCCCGGCTCAGACTTTGAGCCGGGGAAAAACAAAGACAGGCCTAACGGCGGCGGCGGCCCCCGGAAGAGCGACCCGAGCTAGAGCGGCTGGAAGAGCTACCAAAGCTCGAACGGCTAGAGGAACTGCCAAAGCTGGAAGAGCCACTGCTGCTGCCAAAGCTGGAGCCCGAGCGACTGCGGGTCGAAGAGCTGCCAAAGCTGCTGCCCGAGGTCGAACCGCTGCTGTTTCCAAAACTGGAAGAACGGTTGGAGCCCGTTGTATCAGCGGTGCCTGTCGTATTACCCAGACGGGAACGGGCTGAAGTGGTGCCAAAACCGCTGCCGGTATTGGTCGTACTGGTGGTACCCGTTGTGTTGCGGCTGGATGTGCTGCCAAAACCACTGGTGGTTGTACCTGTCGTGGCCGGTGGCCGTTTGTTGGTGGTGGTCGAGAAGCTCTTACCTTGAACACTGTTAAGAGAGCGGGTTCCGGCAGCTGCGCCCGTTGTACGCTTAACGCCTGAGCCGCTGTAGCTATAGGTTTTAAGATTCTTCACGCGCGTTTGGTAGGTACTGCGAGGTACCACGCGGGTCGAACGGTAATAGGTGGGATAACGCCCATAAGAATAGGGCGAATGGAAATAACGGGGGCGCGCCATGTCAAAGAGCCAAGCCATGAGCAAAATTTCACCGAGGGGGAAACTGTTGCGATAGACCACGTTGGGGCCATAATAATTGGGGTTCCCGGCGACGTTCACACTGGCATTCTGGCCCGTTTGGGTAATGGACACCTGGGCAATGTCGATGCGCTGGTTGTTTTCATTGGTGAACAGGGCAAAGCCGCGATCATTGCCATTGCGGGTTTCTTCGACGTTGATATAGTCGATATTGCCATCTTTGTTCATGTCGAGGTTATTGACCCCCGACTCGTTGACAATGCGCTCCAATTCGTCGGCATTGGCGGCCTGTTTGACCAAACCGGGCAGCTGACTCAAATCAAAACCATCAGCAACCATAGCC
>DLGM01000195.1:19706-22125 GCA_002482705.1 Cyanobacteria bacterium UBA7694 | reverse complement strand
TGTCCGGTCCGCCTTGAGGGCGTTAGTTATGTAGAAGCAGGCCCTTATCGCTTTGAGCGGTCACAGATTACCATTCGCCAACTGGTTGCCCCCCAGGTAGCTACCTGGCAAGCCCAGCAAAAGGCAGCCCGTGAAACATTAACAGCCCAACGTCAGGCACAAACCCAGGCCAATGCAGAAGCCGCTCAGAAACGCCGCGAAGAAGTTCAAAAACGCATTCAAGCCCAACTGGCTGCGGCCCGCCAACGCCAGCAGGCAGTGGCCACCCCCAGCCCTTTCCGAGTCACCCAGGCAACAGCCCCCACACCTCAACCCAGCCTTGCTCCCAGCCCAGCCTCTTCTCCACCGCCTGAAATCCAGCTGACCTTTAATGCTTCAAATGGACAATTCAGCTTAGAGCGCTCAGACGGACAACCCCTGCCGATCATGCTGCGTATGAAAGTAGAAGGCCTAGAAGAGCCGCTGAGCATCCCCGTGGTCACCCATCCCCAGGCCACCCGCCCCATGCACATTGCGGCCCAAGCCGATGAAAAAGGCCATACGGACATCAGCGGAAGTTTTAAACCAATCACCACCCCAGCAGATCCGCTCTTTACCGTAAATAGGGAAGCCGATCAGGAAACCCTGAGTTGGACAGATGCGGCGGGTCAAACTAGCAGCCTTGATCTGGGCGCACTGGGTGATTTAGCTAACGCTCAAGCATTCTTAGACAATCCCGGACTACAAATCGACAGCACCGCCTTTGAAGAGTTGAGCAACCAATTAAATGCAATGGCCAGCTCCTTTTCCGAATCTTTGGAAAGCACCTTTGTCGATTTTGGTGATGGTTTCAGTGAAGATGGTTTCAGCGAAAGTTTTAGGAGTGATTTCTGAGCCATTTGGGTTGAATTTGAGGTTGAAAGCACCCTCAGAAGGTTAACACAAGAATTATTTCAGGATAACTTTCGTTTAAGTCAAAACAAATCCACGTCATCTTTTGACATCGATCAGGGATAATAAAACTATAGAGATTCACTAAATTCTTTGCGTAGAGGTTCCCCATGAGCGACATCAAAATTGTTAACCAACCCACGACCTTGGCCCTGCAACCCAAAAAAGTAACCACCCTCGATAAAGCCGTTAATGCCGTTAAAGAAAACACCGCTGATGGCACATTCATTGGCGACAACATGCTCCTAACTGGTGCGGGTGGTGTTGTTGGCGCTACTGCCGCTGTGGCTGGCGTTGCCAAACTGGCCGACAAATACCCCGCCATCGAAAAAGCAATCGAATTCACCTTTGTTGAAAATGCCGGTGTTGTCTTTGGTTCCGCCGCTCTGGGCACTTCTGCCATTCTGGGCGAAGATGCTGTTGCCAGCTACAAAGAGGGGGATAAAAGCAAAGCAGCCGCACTGGCCGCAGGCGCTCTGACCACTGGCTTGGCCGGTACCGAAATGGTCGGTCGTCAATACAATATCCCGGTCGCCAAAGAAGCCCTGACCACCCCGCTCAAAACCGCTTATAATCACAAAGAAGCCATTGCTGGCGCCGCTTTAATCGGCGTGGGCGCCACCGTGATTAAAGATGGCGTTGATAACCTCAAAGAAGGCAATTCCATGCTTGGAGGCGCTGAAGTACTGGGCGGTACCGTGGCAACCCTGGGTGGTGCTGAACTGGTCGGACGCCGTTACAATATCCCCGTAGCTAAACAAGCCCTGTCCACCCCCGCTGAATTTGTCGCCAACAACGTCAAGGCCATCACTGGAACCGCAGCCGTTGCCGGCGGCACTGCCGCCATTGTCAAAGGGGTCAAAGATGTCAAAGCCGGTAAAAATCTGCAAGGCGGCGCCNNCCCAACCGCGCCTCGACCGACGTGGTAAATCTGATCGGGCGGCTCGCCGCGGCGGCCTGGTCGGATGGGTTTGCGCGCGGCGAACGACAGGTTCGCACCATCGGAGAAGGGGCCGAATGGACGGTAGGGAGGTGCCGTTGGTGTCTTGGGTGGTGCTGAACTGATTGGCCGTGAATACAATATCCCCGTCATGAAAGAAGCGCTGACTGGCACTGCCAAAGCCATCTTCACCTCTAAAGGCGGCATTATTGCTTCCGGCAGCGTGATTGGCGCGTCCGGCTTAGCCGCAGCCGCTGATGGCGTCCGCCGCCTGACCACCGAAAAAGGGATTGTCAACGATGCCATCGGCGTGGCTGAAGTCACCGCCGGGGTGGCCGGCGCCACTGGTGGCGCCTCCCTGGTCGGTTATGCCATCGGCAACGAAAAACTGATGCGTGCTTTCCCTGAAAACGCCACCATCATTGGCGGCACAGCCCTGCTCGGCGGCGCGGTTGCCATGGGTAAATTCACCGTGGATGACATCAAAGAAAATGGGTTTGAAATGACCCACGTGGCCACCGGTACCGGCTCGGCCCTGATGGCCATGGG
>DLGM01000195.1:12334-19663 GCA_002482705.1 Cyanobacteria bacterium UBA7694 | reverse complement strand
GGTACCGGTTTTAGATAAAGCCTTCACCAAAGGTTATCAGCCTGTGGCAGCGATTGGTTTGGGTGCCGCCGCTTACAAACTGGGTGAAGTGGCCGTTGATCAAGGTAAACAGTTCGTTAAAGCCCCCAGCACCGGCAAAGGCCTGTTGACCGCTGGGGCGGCTACCGGTACCGTGCTCGTCGGTGCAGGCAGCGTGGCCCTGGCCGGTAAGAGCCTGGGTGTCCCCTTCATGGAAAAAGCCGGCATGACCGTTCTGAACGGCGTCAAAGACGGCGTAGTCACCAGCGCTGAGTTCGTCGGTGAAAAAGTGGCGGCCCCTGTCTTCAACTTCGCCGTCAAGAACCCGGGCATCACCCTCGGTGCTCTGGCTGTAGCCGCTGGCGCCAGCTACTATATCTATCAACAGAACAAAGAAGAAAAAGCTGGCAACTAAGCACTCGCACAAAAGCCCCCGGAACTGGATTCCGGGGGCTTTTTACATGAAACTTAAGGCGCGGGTGCTGGAGGTTGCTGCGTTAAGCTCGCCGGAAGTGTAGGCCCACTCAGACTCTCAAGAAAAGCCTTGAGCTGAAGCAAATCTTCGGCGCTGAGCTTGAGATCTTGTAAGGTATCCTCCCGGCGTCCCACCGCTGGGGCATTGGCTGGGGCGGCATAAAAAGCCAACACTTGTTCTAAACTGGCAAAACGACCATCGTGCATATAGGGAGCAGTCTGGGCAATATTGCGCAGGGTGGGAGTTTTAAACTCGCCGTGATTATTCTCTTGCTGGGTGAGGTAGAGCAATTTGTCATTGCGGGCATGATCTGGCGGCACATCGCTAAAAGGCCCAGCCCCCGTGAACAGTTCGGTTCGCAGAGCGGTAATACCGTCAAAACGCCCCATGTCCACAGGACCTTTGCCAACTTTGGGAAGGCCAATATTGTGAAACTCAAAATCGCTCATGACCGGACCTGTATGACACAAAATACACTGACCCCGTCCGATAAAAATGCGCAGGCCTTTTTGAGCCTCCAGACTCAGAGCCACCTGTTTGGCCTTATCCTGCGTTTGCAAACCTTCAGCAAAGGTATCAAAAGGTGCAGGGCGGCTCACAATTTGGCGCTGGTAAGCCTCTAAGGTTTTACCCACATTGGCAACCACTTGGTTCACCACATGCTGATCCACAGGGGCCATCTGGCTCCAAGCCAGATGGCGCGGGTCTTGTAATTGGTCGGGCATGGGTTTTCCCGAACTGGGAAAGCGCTGCCGATCGCGCAAATCGGGAAAACGTCCAAAGATATGTTCATAGGCACTGCGGAGCGCCGGATCACTGCCAATGAGATGCGCGACTTTGAGGCGATCCCCATCCATTTCAAGGGTGCTCTCCAGCGGCTGTAATGCCTGCCCCCAAAGCGTATCACTGCGCCCATCCCAGAATAACCAGCGCTGGTGCGCCACATTCCACAGAGTTGGGGAATTGCGGGTTCCTGTTTTTAAGCCTACCGCTTGAGCCTTTCCGTCACTCCAGCCCAAGGCCGGATTATGGCAACTGGCGCAAGAAAATTTGCCATTCCCTGACAAGCGAGGTTCAAAAAAAAGATACTGCCCTAGGTGACGAGCCTTGGGGTGCTGAGCATAACGGTTGGCAGGATCCACGGGCGGGGACGGCAGTGGTGACAGCGTCCGAATCAGGGCCTCCTGTTGGGGCGTCCAACGCACTTCATCTTGAGCGGGTTGACAAGCAGCCGCACTCAAACCAAAGGCAATCCAGAAAAGCAGCCTGTGCATGATTAATGGTGATGGCTATGATCCATAGCAGGCTGTTTCTGATCTTCAAGCTTTAGGGTTAAGCCAAAGGTCGCACGCTCTTTGGGTTTACCCGGCGCCTGTACATCTACATAAATTTCCCAATAACCGCCCATATGAAAGAGCAGACCTTTGACTTCAAACAGCCCTTTACCCAAAGCCTTCACCACAGGTTTTACATTCATGCCATGGTTGTGCTCGGGCATGCCTGCATCCACAACAATTTTGGCATTGTCTATGGGGCGGTTATTGGCATCTTGTACCACCAATTTGAGGGTGAAATGTTTATTTAAGGGGATAGGATCAGGGACAGGGGTATAAATGACACGGTAGGCTTTCTTGGCCGAAAACTGGGAGCGGTTTTCCCGGTCGACATTGACGGGTTTGGGACGATTGTGATTGGGGGTGTTTTGAGCCCAGACCGGGCTCAGCGTCCCGAGAGCAACCATCGCTGAACACAAGGCAAGAGTCAGATATTGCATAAATCTTCTCCGATGATAACAGCTGAGTGCGGTGCGCTGTTTCTTATGCTGTCAGCATACCCCTTGATCCAAAGCCTTGACCAGCCAATCGCATGCAACAAATTGTTGCACGTGAAAAAGGCGGACCGTTTGGTCCGCCCAGGTAATGTATTGGGGAGGTGAGAATTAAAAGATTTAGGCCTGGGGTGCAGGCTTGCTCATATTGGTGAGCAAAGTCTGTACCGGCTTCAGGCGATTGTGCAGGCCACTGCCATGAACCGTGTTATACAGAGGGTCTGTAAACACAGCCTGCAAGGTGCGGGCTGCAGCCTCAAGGATTGGCCGCTCACGGGCAAAGTCGCTGTAATTGCCCAGGGCCGCACTGGTGCGACTCAGGGTTTGCAACGCTTGGCGCGCTTCGGCAGTCAGTTTCTCAATTGTTTCAGCCTCCGCAATCGTACGCTGGGCGAGACTGATGCGGCTTTGGGCTTGCTGCATCCGGCCCTTGGCTTCGTTCAAGCGCGAAGCCTGAAGCTGCCATTCGTTTTTGCGGCTGTCACGCTCGGCCCGTGCATCCCAGAAAATATTCCGGGAGCTGTGCATTTGCCGCTCTAAGCGATCCAAATCCCAACGCTGCCGATCCAGGTCAAAACGCAGGCGCTGCATGTCGTTTTGACGACGGTTGGCCTCACTTTGAGAGGATTGGGCTTGGGAGCGGTACTGGGCCGCTTTTTGGCGGTGGGCGTCAGCATTCTGAGGATCCGAACTCACCAGGCGATCTTCCTGGCGCGCCAGATCTTCGTAGCGGCGCACATTGGCAATCGCACGTTCGTAATCACGACGGGCAAAGTCATAGTCACGTTGGACGCGATCATAGTCCATTTTTTTCCAGTCATAGGCCTGTTTATCGCTGTTGTAGCGGCGTTCCGCATCGCGGGTTTTGCGCTCTGACAGCTCATAACTGGCCTGGGCCTGGTCATGGATCGGTTGAATCATCTCTACATCTTGTTGCGCCTGGGCGAGGTTACGCTCTTGCACAGGTAAATCCTGGCGGGCTCGCTCGGCGGCTTGTTGGCTACGCTCTAAATTTCCTTGCAGATCGGGTGAGAACCCGGGTAGGCGCTCAGCAAGTAAGGATTTGGCCTCCCGGAAATCCGGGCGGAACTGGTCCTTGGCTCGCTGAGCTACCACCTGAGCCTTCATCTGCACTACGCTATCGGGGGAATTGGCTGTCAGTCGAAGCCCCTCTCCGGTGGGCCCTCCTGAGAAAAGATAACTGACCAGTTCGCCTTTGTTCACGGCCTGCCAGGCCGCAAACGCATTGCGAGTGCTCAGCCCCTGATCCTGTCCGAGGTACACCAAGGCGCCCTGGACTGCTTCAGGTAACAGCGACGTGGGACGTTTGCTGCCGGTAAGGGCGTCAAACACCACCACATCGGAGATGGAAGCGAACAGGTTGCCCTGATAAGAGAGCGCTTGTCCGCCGGAGAGGTGCTGGTAAACATTATAAAAGTTGGCAATGCCAGGGGCCGAAAAGCCCTTGAGATCAAGGCTCAGTAGGCGACTGCGCACGTCCGTATCCAAAGCTTGGTTGGGCTCATTGGCCACCAAGTTCATCAGCAGGTCAAAGTGTTTGGGGCTGGCCACCGG
The DNA here is from genome assembly GCA_002482705.1 of Cyanobacteria bacterium UBA7694. Taxonomy (GTDB): domain Bacteria; phylum Cyanobacteriota; class Sericytochromatia; order UBA7694; family UBA7694; genus UBA7694. Next base: position 15,767 of record DLGM01000195.1, on the reverse strand, counting down.
AGCGCCATGAAAAGCAATCCGGGGATTGCCGGTCAGGAAGGCCATATAGGCAACATCCCGGCTCACAGACTCGCCATTGACAGCCCAGCCATCCGCAGACAATTGTTGAAAGCGCTTGAGGGTCACTAAACCCTGATCTTGAGAGGACGTGAGCCCTTTACTGACGACATAAGCAGCCAGATCTTTGGGTTTTACATCTTTGCCATCAATCACAATGCGCCAATCACGCTTCAGCTCTTGATACGCCGTATAGGCATCCAAAGGCTCAGTGCGATCTTCACTGCTATTGCGGTAGCTTTCGAGTTTGCGCCCGTTGAGAAACAGGAGCGGTAAGCGCAGTTCAGGCTTAGCCACCCCATGATCTTGACGGCGGCCAATTAAGTCATCCGCAAGCGTCAGCTCTTCAAAATTTTTGAAACTGCCGTTGACGCCTTTAACCAGGCGGCTTTCGACAATGACCTTATCGCCTTTTTTGAGGCGATCAAGGGCTTCGTTGACCTCAATTTTGGGATTGCTGAAGAATCCGGATTTGCGCAGCTGCCCCACCTGGGCCTGCAGGTGCTCGAGCGCTGCCCGAGCCTCCTGCTCACTGAGAGTGTGCTGGGTTGTAAGAATGCGATCGGTATAGTGTTGGGCATCCAGGTGAAGTGGCGCAGTGGGGGAAACCGAGTTCAGGGGAGTGGGTGCGTAGAGTGATGCAGTGGCGCGAGTCGATTGAATGGCCTGAATCATTGTGGCAACCCCCATGATGGACTTAACTTGAATTTAATATAGTTATGTCTTTAGCTTAACTTGCTAAGGGGATCTCACTTTTTCTAAAAATTCGTTATTCTTGGGCTACTGTCAGCACAACTTTGCCCACATTGCGACGATCTTGTAAATAACGGTGGGCCTCTGCGGCCTGCTCCAAAGGAAAAGTATCGGACAAAATGCATTTGACCTGTTGATCTTCAAAGGCCTTTAAGATCGCTTGTCCAGAACTGCGCATAATCGGGAAATCCCACAGACGCAGCACATTCAAGCCAAAGATCCCCTGGTTCTGCCCCATCAACGACATCAAACTGATATGGAACATGTTCACAGCTGTTTTTAAGGTTTTTAGGATATTGATTTTTTCACCGCTGATGGCATTGGACATACCAAAAACAATCAGCTTACCCGTCGGCTTGAGCAATTTACGGTTTTTGGCAATATAGTCTCCACCAATTGGGTCGAGCACCACATCTAAAGGGCGACGCCCCACGTTGAGACGCACATCGCTGACAAAATCCTGCCGCAGATAATTGATCCCATAATCAAGCCCCATGGTTTTGGCATAATCGAGTTTGGCTTGGCTACCGGCGGTGCCATAAACCACACAGCCCGCCTGTTTGGCCAGTTGTAGAGCCGCAAGCCCAACCCCTCCAGCAATCCCGTGGATCAGCACATGATCCCCTTCACGGATACGCGCCATTTCATGGAGGGCCACCCAAGCCGTCATAAAATTGACAAGTAGGCCCGCACCTTCTTCAAAACTAAGATGTTCGGGTAATGGCAATACCTTAACTTCATCACAGCACACTTGGGTTGCATAACCCCCAAAATAGGTAGCGGCCATAACCCGGTCTCCAGGTTTGTAATCGGTGACATCAGCTCCGACTTGAGCGACGACTCCAGCGACTTCATAACCCGGCACAAACGGCGTCTTGGGTGCTTCTGGGTACAACCCCATGCGCATCAATACATCGGCGAAGTTAACCCCACAGGCCCGTACATCAATCAGTACCTCTTTGGGTCCCGGCTCACGCACGGGTAACATCACTTTTTCAAAGACGTCGGCTTTGCCGGTTTTGGAAATCTGCATTGCCCATGCCATATCAATAGAACCCCACTTCTGAAATGTGAATATTGGCTTCAAATGCCTGGCCAGCCGCCACAATACCCAGACGGGTCAAGCGCTCTAAATTCAGCGCGTGACCGGTACTGACGGGATAAAAAGCCGCAAAGGGAATTTGAAGGGTTGTCCAATCCCGCTCCGGGAAAAAAGCGGCCCGGTAATGCTGCCAAGGCATGCTCAGCTCTTTGGTGCGCAAATGCAGGAAATACCCTTCCCGTTGGGGGCTGCGAGCAACAATATGCACGCCCTGAAAATGACGTGCATCAAAGAGATAACGCGACTGGATCAGCGGCAAAGCGGCCTGGATAAACCCCCCATTGTTATCAAGGGATACCTGTCCACGCAGATGTAAACACGCAACACCGTCATATTCTTCACGGGTGATTTGCTGCTGGGAAGTGCCGCCCATGACCTGATCGGTAAAGGCAATCCACTCAGTACCAAACAGGGAAGGCCCCTCCGGGCGGCTAAAATCATCGAGTAGGTAAGTCATAAGGCTTCCTCATCAAGGGATGCTCTATTGTAACCTTGAACATCCCACAAAGGGGGTGTCAAAGCTAACAAGTGTCTTATTGCTTGCTGACTTGCCCCGAACTCAGATCAACACGAAAACGCCCTTCGGATGAAGAAATTTCCCAGTCGCGGCCAATATCCCGAATTTCCATGCTCCAAACCGGAAAGCGTTTCAAGCCATGCTCTTTGGCCTGTGTCAGGGCTTTATCGCTGTCAATACGCCAGCTGCTGTCAAAGATCATGCCAAAATAGATATTGTTGACTTCGCGCTTTTCACGGCGGCTGGTGACCAGCAACGCCTTTTGTTTACCGGGGGCGGTGAAATAAAACTTCCATTCGAAGCTGCGCCCTTGCTCATCCACCATCGTGCCTTCCACTTTGGCCAAGCGCGCGGCAAAATCCCAGTTGCGGGCATCCAACTGCACCCAGCGATAAGCATCCAGGGCCGTATCATAAAAACGGGCATCCGGGGTGCTGGCACTATTGGCCTGCAAACTGCCATTGGGGGTGCCCTGTAGCGCATTAGGGGCAGGGGCACATGCCACCCACAGGGTTGATAAAATCAGTATCAGGGGAAGAAAACGGCGCTGCATAAGGATGTGCTCCCAAAAAAGACTTTGCAGGCTATTTTAACCGCGATTCATGATTTTTTCAAGCAAGGCTTTAATGTAACAGGCCGTCACCTAAGAAATCAGTCACTAAGGGCGTATCTGCCCAATCCTGCTCGATCACCAAGGCTTTCCCTACCGGTACCGAGATAAAGCGCCGACATTGCTACATACTCCCTACTCTCCTCATCCCCATAACCCCAATTGCCCATAGGTCCATAGAAACTTTTCTCACACTTCATAAAAAGCCCCAACTTAAGCAAGTCTTAATCTTCAGTTAACTATATACAGGTAGACTTCCCCAAAGGAAAATGCCCATGTCTAATTTTGCCGTCTCTCCCAACGCCAGCCGCATTACCCTGCTTCAGCCGGTAGCCAAGCCGCAAACCGCGGTTGGCAAACAGGCCCAGAAAGAAGTCAAGGCCGAGAGTTTGAG
>DLGM01000195.1:9032-12306 GCA_002482705.1 Cyanobacteria bacterium UBA7694 | reverse complement strand
TATGTCAGCAGCAGCGTCAGTGGCATTGATGCCCTGGCTGTCAACGTGTTCAACAGCTACGGCAATAGCCGCAGCGCTATTGAACACGCCGCACAAAGCGAGAGTGCAGCGGACTATTTAGATGGCGTGGGTGGGGCTGTCAAACGCGGCGTCCTGCGCCGGGGTGCCCTCTCCATTGCCCGCAACGGTTGGGCCGTCTACAAAGACAAAATCAGTTTGGCTGAAGCCGGAGGCCGAGTTGCTGGTGACCTCGTTACCGGGGCTGCCGCCAACGCTGTCGGTGCGGTCGCTTCTAACTTGGCTGTAGCAGGGCTCTCCAAAGCCGGAGTGGCCGGAATTCCCCTCATGCTTGGCGGCATGGCCGCCAGTTCCGCCGCCAACTGGGGTACCACCAAAGTCTTACAGAAAACCGGCGTTCAAACCGTCATTACCGACCACGCCACCGAGCTATTCAAAAAAGCGGGCGTGCCTCACTAACATTGCTTGGGAAATCCAAAGGAGCCAGATTTGCTGATCTGGGTCAGAGTCCTTAGACCATCTCCTTTCTCCCTCAGGCAAGAGCTGGTACGCTGAGATCAGAAATGTTGAATGGTTCCATGAGCGAATATTTAGTATCTACCAAATCTTATTACAATTATCCGTGCTCTCACCGCCAATGGCGGCATCCGGGCCACTGCGCTTATGTGCACGGTTACTCCCGCAGCTTCCACTTCTGGTTTCGCTGTCACCAGCCCGATGAATACGGCTTTGTGGTCGATTTTGGTGGGCTCAAAGCCGTCAAAGCGCTACTGGATGAGTGGTACGACCACACCCTTTTGATCAACCGCGATGATCCCTTGTTGAGCAGCTTCCAAACCCTCCACGAACAGGGGGCGTGTAATCTCAAAGTGGTTGATAACTGTAGTATGGAAGGCACCGCCCAGTTTTTATATGAACAGGTCAACACAATTGTGCAGGCCAGCACCCAAGGGCGAGCTTGGTGTTTTAAAGTCGAAGTACGCGAGAATGACAAGAACTCAGCCATTTATGAACGGGACCAACCCACCATTCCAGCCTAGCGTCCCAATTGCGCAAGATCTCTGGGCAGCGTACACTGAAGACAAGAATAGACAAGCATGAGAGCGCCCATGAATGCCCGCGTCCTGGCCCTTGATATCGGAACCAAAACCATTGGCATCGCCGTCAGCGATCCCCTGGGCTGGTTTGCGCGCCCAGTGCGTACTATTCGCCGGGCCTCTTGGGCCGCCGATCTCGAAGCCCTGGGCCAAGTTTTACAAGAATTAGCCGTCAACCAACTGATTGTGGGCCTGCCCTTAGGCAACAACGGGGAAATGACCCAACAGGCCGAATACAGTCGCAAGGCCGCTGAAAAAATTCAGGCCACCTTTCCTGAGGTCAGCATTACCTTTGTGGATGAAAGCTTAAGCACCCAAGAGGGTTATTCATCGCTGCGCGCCACGGGCATGAAGCGCAAAAAACGCAAAGAAGTCATCGACCAACAGGCCGCTGTGATCTTTTTACAGGAATATCTCGATGAACGACGCAGGCAGGCCCCCCATGGCTGAGGACCACGACCACCTGCAACAGGTCACCGAAGCGCTGAGCCAAGCAATGCGCAATTGGAATGACCGTTCCCCCACCATTGTGGCTTCCATGCTGCAATCCTACTCAATCCCCGTGTTGATGGAGATTGTCGCCCGCACCCCAGAGTCACCCTATGAACTCGAATTGCATCAAGCCTTGGCGCGCCTCGCTCTCAATGGTTATACCCAACAAGAAAGCGACTTAGAGCGTTATCGCTCAGAGTTATGGGAAATCATGGGCAGCAACGATGCCCGTCTACCGGTGTTGCAGTCCTTTTTACGAGCCGTCCAAGAAATGACAATCCAGCAGCGGAATCATCCTTCACGGGATAAATACACGGCCCTCAAACTGCTCAGTGAAGAAGTGCTCCTTGAACTCAAAAACCGCCCTTTACGCCAATACCCCCGTCGCAAAAAGCGGGTTTATGCGGTCAAAGTCGCTCGTACTGCTGAATTACCTGATATCTCGCAGCTCACTTCCCAGCCCGTTGATCGGCTGGTCAAAAGCCGGGGCAAAACCCAAACCCTGTCCGAACTCCCCAGCTCCATCAGCCTGCAAGCCGCCAATCCCCACCGCGACTTTATTTTTGATCCCGGACGAATCGCCGCCCACCCAGAGCGCGCCGCTGAGTTGTTGCGTTGGCTTCCCCCCATTTATGCCCTGCTCGAAGGCTGGGACGACGAAGCCAGCCCCCTGCAAATGGCCGATCTGCTGCAAGATCTATCCCCCCAACAAGCCCTAGAATACAGCGCCTGGGTATTGCCCCACCGGGAGCAAACCACCTACCTCCGCCATTTGGGTATTTATCTGCACCTGCGCCTGCTGCAAGAAGTGCCCTTACCCCATCTGTCCGAAGCCCTGCGCCGTCTGGTGACCCTAGAAGACACGGCCATTCAAGCCGTTTTACCCGCCGTCATTTATTACATGTACTGTAGCAGCCACACCTTTTATGCCATTCAAGAACATGCGATCCGCAAACTGGGCTTCCAACGCAGCTATTTGTACCACCTGATCACCCAGGAGTGGGCCAAAAACAAAGTCATGAGCACCTTTTTACGCGCCTCACTACCGCGCGCCGAGGCAGCCCGTAACCTCAGCCCCAGCGATTGGTCCTTTGTTTTTTACCTGCTCAACCAAGGGCAGGCCCACAGCGTCATTCGCGATGTATACGGCGTGTTTCACGGCAGTGCCTTCTTTGCCGATCATATTGTTGACCCGGATACCAGCAAGGGGTTCGGGCACCTCAACGAAACGGGCAAAGGGGTGTCTTTTACCCTGGCCACCCAACAAATTTCCGACCTCTTGCGGGGCCATAAAGGGGCCAGTGATGCGAGCACCCGGCAGCAGCAGTTTGAACAATATGTCGAAGAGCGCTTTAAAAAAGACTTGCAGCGCAAAGAAGGCCGCCTGATTCTGAATGCCCCCACCCTAAAACGTTTAGAGCGCTTTGTATTGCAAGCTTTCCAACGGGGGGAAAGCGAACACATGGCCTACGAAACCATCGCCGGAACCATTGCCCGCGAAAGTTTGCAAGCCTTTGCCACCTTGAGCCCTGAACGCCTGAGCTGGTTGGCCTACGAACTGGGCCGGTATATTCTCGGACAAGTCGGAGATGCAGGCTCTAATTTACAAGAGGCCACCAAAGGTATGATTGGTGCTCTGCTCGATTTTCTCGCTGCGGAGCTGTACG
>DLGM01000195.1:1119-8983 GCA_002482705.1 Cyanobacteria bacterium UBA7694 | reverse complement strand
AGGACACCGCCTATCTCGACTATATGGCCCCCGAAGCCCTGCAACAACTGGTGCAACAGGCCAGTGAACAGGTGCAGCGCCACCGTGATCGTGTCCTCGAACCTGCCCGTCGGCAGTTCTTCAGCCAGTTTTAAAGATACTGGCATCTGATCAAGCTCTCTGAACGTGATTCCAGCAACCGCAAAAAAGACCTGGGCAGTTTCCAGACAAAGCGCTGACTTTGATCCCGGCCCTTTTGTTACAATGGCGATAAGACCCCACAGGAAGGAAAATGACCATGACCACATCCACCACACGGGAAAGCCTGGGCCTCTGGGGCTGGGATTCCTTTGAGTTTATTGTGCACGACATCGAGCGCAGTCAGCACTTTTATACCGAATCGATGGGCTTGCCCCTGAAGGCCCGCAGCACAGCTCAATACCAACAAGAACACGGGGAAGAAACCCGCGTGTTTGGTCGGGCAGGCATTCAAATTGCCTGTATTACTCCCACCGCCAACGGCTCCCGTGCCGATCGCTGGCTGAAACGCCACCCGGATGGCGTTGCCGTCATGAATTTGCGCGTTAAAAACTTAGAGCATACCTACCGGATATTACAAAGCCGCCCCACTACTTTCACCACCAGCATTATCCAAACCCAAGATGAACAGGGCAAACCCTACCGCTATTTTGAAATCACCACGCCCTTGGGAGATGTACGTCTGCGCTTTGTTGAGCGCAGCCTGGACACTTGGCTGCCGGGCATGACCCCGGTGGCTGACAAAGCCACTTTTGAGCAACCCTTCCAATCGATTGATCACGTCACCTCAAACATGCTCACCCTCGAACCTTGGATCAGCTGGCTCAAAGAAGTCATGGGCTTTGAAGAATACTGGAATGTTAAATTCCATACATCCGATGTCAAAGGCGAAGGTGGGAGCGGGCTTGCCTCTACCGTCATGTGGGATCCCGACTCCAAGATCAAATTGGCAAACAACGAACCTGCTGCCCCCAATTTTGAACGCAGCCAAGTTTATACCTTTGTTGAAAGCAACCACGGAGCGGGCATCCAGCACATTGCCTTTCATGTTCCCCAGATTGAAGACACGGTTGATTCTCTGCGCCGTCGTGGTGTCGACTTCTTAGGTGTTCCCAACAGTTATTACGAGATGTTACCTGTGCGCTTACAGGAGCAGCACGTCACCAACTTCACCGAAAATATCGAGCGTCTCAAAGAGCTGGGCGTGCTTGTCGATGGAGATGATGACAAATACCTACTACAAATATTTATGCAAGAAGCCGGGATGCTCTACGACGAACAACAGGCCGGGCCCTTCTTTTATGAACTGATCCAGCGCAAAGGAGCCACCCTGTTTGGCGAAGGCAATTTCCGCGCCCTGTTTGAAGCCATCGAACGCGAACAAGAAGCCCTTAAAGCCTAAACGCTCAAAATCCATTGCGGGGGTGGGTTGAACCTACCCCCGCATTTCTTTTTTTATAATTGCTGCTCCCAAACCCTCTTCATTCACTCTTAAATACATTATAATATCTATATAGTTTAACTTTTTAACATAAACAACAAAGGAGAAGCTTCATGCTGAAAGCAACTGTTAAACGCCTTGTCCCAACCGTACCCCTGTTTTTCTTTTTTACCCTGAGTGGGTGTAACCCGCTCTCTAACTACACCCCTCTTGAAAAACCCTCAGGCGTTCACTACGCTTATACCGGGGATCATGGCCCAGAGCACTGGGGCGACTTAAGTGCCGAATTTGCCCCTTGTAAAACAGGGCAGCAACAAACCCCGATCAATATTACCCAAACTCAAGGGGCTGCTCTCAGCCCCCTGCAATTTAACTATCTGCCCAGTGAACTGCGCATCATTAACAACGGTCACACCGTTCAGATGAACTATGAAGAAGGAAGCACACTGGTTGTGGGCGACCAAACCTATAAACTCCTGCAGTTCCACTTCCATACCCCCAGTGAGCACACGATCAACGGCCAGCATTCCGCCATGGAATTGCACTTGGTTCACCAAAATGAAGCCAAACAGTTGGCTGTGGTCGGGTTAATGATCAATGAAGGGGAAAATAACTCCGCGCTCCAACAGTTCTGGAATTCTTTCCCGGGTCAAAACTATATTGAACAGGTCAGCCCAGCCATTCGTTACAATATCCGCGATCTGCTGCCCAGCAACCAGAGCTATTACAATTACTCCGGTTCGCTTACCACACCGCCCTGTAGCGAAAACGTCAACTGGTTTCTGCTCAAAGAACCGATCACCGTATCAAGTGAGCAATTGGCCAACTTCAAGCGTTTTTATGAGTTAAATGCCCGGCCCGTATTGGATCTCAATGGACGTGAAGTCAAAGAGTCACAATAGCTCCGATCTCATCGGGAAGCCCGATCTAGCAAATACATCAATGATTGCCAGGGCTTTCCCGTCGCCCGTTCCATGCCCATTTCGCAGGTGCGGCTGCTGCTGTAGCAGCCCTGCAAGGGCACATCTCTGAACGCAGCCGCTTCATCAGCGGTGGCCGCCGCTGTCAACTCCGGGACCAACAACCCCCGATCGCCTGCAAACCCACAACAACCATGAAACTCAGGGATTATGACTTGCTCAGAACAAGCTTCAGCCACCTCACGCAAGGCCGGTTCCAACCCCAATTTGGTGGTCGAACATACGGGATGCAGCGCCACCATTCCCGGTTGCCGGGTCAAAGACAAGCGGGGCAACAGCGTATCGCGGGCAAACTCCAGCATGTCGAGGATCTGCAACTGGCGGTACTTAAACAAATGGTCCGTATCCAGTTGGGCAGCACAGGTGCGTAACTGATAGGTACACGGGCTGGTGTCCATGATCAAAGGCAGAGTCCCGGCTTTCGACCAGCGCCACATGCGATCAATCAGCTCATGCAATAAATGCTGGGCGGCCTCGGGATAGCCTTTAGAACCAAAGGGTAAACCACAACAGCTACCCGGACAATCTTCCGGCAAGTGTACCTGTATTCCCGCCCGCGCGGCCACATCCACCACCACTTGGGGCAACGGTCGTTCGGTGTGGACATACCCCATGGTGCGGGCAATACAACTGGGCACATAAATATAAGCCGCCCCTTGCGCCTGGGTCTGGGGAAGATGAGGCAGAGCCGCAGGGGGCACCTCACGGCTCCAGTGGGGGAGGGGCATGCCCATACGGCGTAAGGGTTCTAAAGCCCGGTCTAGGCCACCGGGAATCCAGCGATGGACAAATTTGCCCGCCCGCAAAGCCAAACGCAAACCAGGCTCCACTTTGCCAAACTGCTGGGCCAGCGCCAATGCTGCCTGCTGGCTCAAGGGCGTTGCAGCCTCCGCCCGCAGACGTTTGACCAATTTACCCGTATCAATCGCCACCGGGCACGCGGTGGCACACAGCCCATCGGTGGCACAGGTATCCAAGCCCTCATAGGCATAATCGGCTTTCAGGGTTAAAAGTGTCCCCATATCCTGGCTGGTTTCTAGGCGACGCATTTCACGGCGCACAGCAATGCGCTGGCGCGGAGTCAGCGTCAATGTGCGGCTGGGGCAATGAGGCTCACAAAAACCACATTCCATACAGGTGTCCACCTCCGGGTCAGTCGCCGGTAAAGATTTTAAATCTTTGAGGTGGGCAAGCGGATCAGGATTCAGGATCACGCCGGGGTTTAACAAGCCCTCGGGATCGGCCAAGGCCTTGAGCGTCTGCATGATCGCCAGCGCTTCCGGGCCCCATTCCGCTTCGACATAAGGAGCCATATTGCGCCCGGTACCGTGTTCAGCCTTGAGGGCTCCGCCATAACGGTGAGCCACCAAATCGACCACATCCGCCATAAAGTGGGCATAACGCTGCACCTGCTCAGGGGTATTAAACGACTGGGCCATGACAAAATGCACATTGCCCTCTTTAGCATGACCAAAAATCAGCGCGTCATCATAACCATGTTTGGCAAAAAGTTGCTGCAATTCGGTGATTCCGTCCGGTAAGACATCCAGGGGGAAAACCACATCTTCAATGATCACCGTAGTCCCCATTTGGCGCACCGCTCCTACCGAGGGCAAAAGCCCCTTGCGCAATTTCCACAGCAGCGCCTGCTCAGCCGGGGCTTCGGTCCAAAAGGCCGGCAGAATCAAGTCGAGCGACTGGCAAGCCCGAAGCGCGACGCCAGGCAAAAGCGCTTGCTCCGCCGGGCTCGCCACCTGAAACTCAACCAACAGGGCACAGGCCTGTTCTGGCAAATCATGCAGAGGCACCCAAGCCATCTGGGATTGTACAGCACACAAAGAGGCCCGATCCATGAGTTCAATCGCAACCGCCCCGGCAGCACGCAGACCAGCCACAGCCCCGCAAGCAGCATGGGTCGAAGGGAAGAGTAACAAGCCCGTGTATTTATAGGGCAGATCAGGAACCGTATTCAAGACCGCTTCGGCAATAAAAGCAAGCGTTCCTTCAGCCCCAATCAGCAAATGGGCAAAAATAGCCAATGGGTCATCATAATCTAAAAAGGCATTCAGGCTATAACCCGTCGTATTTTTGAGACGATACTTGGCACGGATGCGGGCGCTGAGCACCGGATTGCCCCGCACCTGATCTCGCAAGGCCAACAGACCTTGTGCCAACAGTGGAGCCTCAGAGTCAAAACGTGCCGAGGCATCCGGATCAGCGGTGTTAAACACCTGACCACTGGGCAATACAAACGTTAAAGAGCGCAGCGTATGATAGGCATTTTGACTGACACCACAACACATACCGCTGGCATTGTTGGAGAGCATGCCCCCAAGCATACAGGCATTGATAGAGGCCGGATCAGGGCCTATTTTGGCCCCATAAGGCCGCAGCAAGGTATTGATATGTGCCCCAATAACCCCGGGTTGTGCCCACACCGCTTGCCCATCTTCCCGCACTTCAACAGCCCGCCAATAACGGGCCAGATCAACTAAAATGCCATCACTGATGGCCTGCCCCGACAGACTGGTGCCCCCCGCACGAAAGGTGACGGGCACCCGCTGCTGGTGACTGATCCGAAAAAGGGCCTGTACATCGGCCACCGATTCGGGGCGAACCACCACCTCGGGAATGAGGCGGTAAAAGCTGGCGTCACTGGCAAAGGCCACACGATCGATGTAGCGCGAGAGGATCTGACGGGGCTGCAAATCCCGGTGCAGGGCCAATAGCAGATCAGAGACCTCAGGGCTCATCAACTTGGCCCTCATCAGTGCCGCGCAGGCCCCGGTTTAAAGCCAATGGGTCTCCATAACGAACGTGTAGACCCAGCATGACCCCTGTCGAAAAAGGGGCATTTTGGCTCCAGATCGCCTGCTCCAACTGCAAAGACAGATCCGCATAGTTATTAAAGCGCCAAGCCAACGTCGGGGTAACAAACACCTGGCTTTGTGCCCAAGCCTTCTCTTGATTGAGAGCCATACTACCTTGTAGGCCTAATCCCACATAAGCCTGGGGAATAAACCAAAAGCCTGTTTCTAAAAAGAAGGGGATTTCGTCCGCAGGTTTTTTAATCTCTTGATTGCGACGGGCAGCAGCAGCTACCACCGCATGGTCTGGATCATAACCACTGCGCAAACGATAACCAAGCCCTCCCTGAACCATCAGCGGCAAGGCTTCAAAGGCATAACCCGCCAAAAGCCCTAATTCCGCGTCCAATTGCCGCCCCCCAATGACAGGCATAAAGGTCTGATTGTAACCGGTAGGAATTTTTAATGCTCCTTTTAAGGTTAAGGAAAAGGGAAAGCGCAGCAATTGTATATAGGTGCCGGTATGGATATCCGTTAAGCCATTATTGGTAAAAATATCTTCCCCTTGGGTGCGAGACAAAGTGCGAAAGGGCAACGAGACAAACCAAGAGGCCGAATCGGTGTATCCCACTTCAATCCGGTTGCGCAGTGAAAACTCAGTGACCGGGGTTTGTGTATCGTTGCTATAGCCTCCCAAATAGGGCTGGAACTCTACATACGTAGAACCTTTACGCACAGGCCAAGCGCTCTCGGTCGCCATCGCAGGGAGCACAGAGCCCACAGCCACACCGACGAACGCTAGCAAAATTGTCATTTTCCCCCAAGAAACCGGCATTGCCATCACGTCCACCTTATATATACATGTCTAATAAAAGACCACGGATTTCACGGATACGCGCCGCCATTTCAATCGTTTTGCCCTGCCCAGCCAACAGTGCATCCGTCAACTGAGCCAGCTGGGAATCCGCTTCCCGCACCAAGGTATACAGGCGATTATGGCGGTCAAAATGTTTATCCACGCTAAAAGCCTGCTGCTGGGCTTTGCGCATAAAAGCCCGCACGGCGTCGCCATAACGGGTTAAGGCCGCTTCCGAAGGTGCCTGCAACAGTTCTTGAGAAGCGCCATCTAAACCCTGCATTAATTGATCCAACGACTGGCGTTGATCCTGGACCGTTGTGCCCATGATTTGACCAAATGCAGTAGATAAAGCATCCAAATCGGTGCGCTGAGGGGAGCGCCCGGCGGGTTTTAAGGCATCGGCGGCACTTTGACGGCGGCGGCGGGGATTGGGTTCGATATGCATAGGAAGTTTACCGCTCTTAAGTATAACACAGAGGTTAAAGGCCAATCTGCGCTCCCCGCCTACGTCTTCAGCATATCCTTCCCGCATTCCTATAGACAGGTAAAGAAAATTTCTGCTAAATTATGGTTAGGTTAAGCAAGATTTAATCTAGCTTAACTACAATACAATCAAGAGATAATTAACAAGCTTCAGAAAGGTAGCAACTGTGCTCAACGTTCTCAACTTCCTCCAACAGCTCAGTGGCATGGACACCGAACAGCGCCCTGCCCGCGTTGTGCCCGCTACCCCTGCAGCTCCGATCTTTAACTTCAACTTCATCGAAGAAAACGAAGTGGAAACCGCTCCCCAGCCCCAACCAGTAGCTATGCGTGCCTACCAAGAAACCTATAGCGGCTCCCTCGGCAAAACGGGCCAGTGTGTCACCCACCTCACCCTCGTCGACAGCCACAATATTGAAGAAGCGGCTTCCCACAAAGAAGGTTATGTCCAGCAAGAAGTCAGCGAGTCGGTCATCAACCTGCGCGCTCACAAAGCCCGCGTTGCTTATGACACCAAAGTCAAAGCCTCTGCCCTGACCGGTGTTGCCGAACTCAGCGCTCCCCAAACCAAAGTACGCAGCAATACCTACAGCAAGCCCATTGCCCCCGCTGAAGCCGGTAAAAAAGTCAGCATGAAGGTATTACAAAAGCTGAGCGAGCGCTCGACCCGCAGTGAATTGCTGGAAAAAGTCGAAGTAGCTCAGCGCAAAGTCAGTGCTGGAGCTCTTAGCGCCCCTTCGCGTCACCGTCAAGGTAAAGCCCAAGAGCGCTATTCTATCCGTATTAAAATCGGCTAGTTTAAAATTAATCGCAAGTTTAACAAGCTTTAACCTATAAGAAGGTATAAGCCTGATAAAGCGCTCATGATCGGGGAATGGAATGGTCTTCAAACGCACCCATAAAACAATAGTCACCCTGCTTCCAGGGTTGTTGCTGTGTGGTTGCGGCGGCTCCATGATCGAAGACTTACCCCTCACTCCGGCTCTGCAGCATTATGTGGCGCTCTCTAAAATCAAACACGCCCAGGCTGAATCAGCCCAGGTGAAAAGCATCTTGCAAACGCTAGATGCCATTAAAGAGCGCATGGATGAACTCGGCAACGAAGGCTCGGGGAATGCAAAAACCACGCCTGATGATATTTCCGAGTAAAGTTTTCGGAGTACAATGACTGTGAATGTTGACCACACTAACTATCTTCACAAGGGGTGTCTATGACCCAACGTCGTCTTTCCCTCGGTATTTTATCCGCTTTACTGCTGGCCGCTTGTAGCCCTGC
>DLGM01000195.1:0-1089 GCA_002482705.1 Cyanobacteria bacterium UBA7694 | reverse complement strand
ATCAACACTGGTATGTTCCAGCCACGTACGCCGCAACCAGCCGTAAACGCCCTGAGTGCCGCACAACAGCGTGCTAAAAGTGTCGTCGAAATCAAATGGAACAACCGGGCTCAGGTCCTCGACCTCCACACCTCCGGCTTGGATATGTTTGGCCTCGATGTGCGCACCCGCACCGTTCGTGCCCGCATTACCTCCGAAGAAGCCCGTCAACTTCAAGCCAAAGGCATTGCATTCACCAACACCCGCGAACCTGAAATGGACCGGGGTAGCCTGCCACCCGGTTACTCTACGGTGGCACAAATTAACCAGAAGCTGCAAGCTTGGGCCCAACAGTACCCCCAAATCGTCACCCTTGAAGACGTGGGCGATAGCTACTTAAAAACCCAGGGTAAAGCCCCCCAAAACGATATCCTGGCCATTTATATCAGCAATAAAAAGATTACCGGTCAGAAGCCAAGCCTGATGCTCACCGGTGGCGTGCATGCCCGTGAACTTGCTCCCCCGGAAATCATTATGAAGCTGGCTGAAGATCTGATCAGCAAATACGGCACGGATCCAGAAATCACCTCCATTCTCGACACCCGTGAGATTATTCTCATCCCCATCGTCAACGTCGATGGTCGTTTGGCCGTTGAACAAGGCAACAGTTGGCAGCGTAAAAACCTCAATGGTCCCGGCGTTGACCTCAACCGTAACTTTGATGCCTACTGGAACTTCCAAGGCTTGAATGCCCCCTCCAGTTGGCTGCGTGGTCTGACTAACCCCAGCAGCGAAACCTACAGTGGCCCCCGTGCAGCCTCTGAGCCCGAAACACAAGCCGTTCAAGCCATGTATACCCGTAAGAAAATCACCATGTCCATGGATATCCACGCCTATGGTGATATGTTCTTCTGGCCTTTGGGCTCCACCGACAAACCCATTCCCGAGGTTAACTTCTACAAAACCCTGTACAACAATACCTTCGCAAAAATGGGTTATGCCGGAGGCACCAGTCTCGACTTGCTCTATCCCACTTCAGGCACCACCGACGACTACGGTTACGTCAAACACGGCGCCCTCTCAATGGGAATGGAAGTGGGCAGCAGCTTC
>DLGM01000175.1 GCA_002482705.1 Cyanobacteria bacterium UBA7694 | reverse complement strand
AACTAGCATCCAGCACGGTGGTATTGGTTTCGTCCACTTCTTGGCAGCTCCAGTTAAAGGCGGTCGGGCTGGGGTTGGCGACATTGATACTGGTTTTTAACAGAGTGGGGAAACCCATGCCGCTCAAAATGGCAGGATCGGCCACAATTGGAGTCAGGACGGGGGTGCTGCTACCACCGCTGCCGCCACCACCGCCGCCGCCACTTGAGATGTAAGGCGAGGCCGAGGCTACAGGAGCTGGTGAACTGGGAGCGGTTGACGGCGCGCTACTGGGAGCCGGGGAGGCTTCGTTGCCATCGGGAGTTGGCCCAGAATCGGGAGCCGGGCTGGGAGAGGCGCTGATAACCGGTGTGGGGGTTGGCGTGGGTTCAGGTTCGGGCACCAGATCCAGAATGGCCTGGGATTTTTGCCCGGTACGAATGATGACCGTGGTTTCGGCCTCTGCCAATAAACGCCCTGAACTGCTGAAAGCTTGGGCACTCAGGCGCTTTTCACCGGGGGAAAAAGACTGTTGCCAGCGCGCTTCCGTTGCCCCCGGCTGCCGTTGCAGAGTGGTACTGACGGTGGGTTCTCCTGAGGCCATAATGCGCAATTCGATGCGGTCGGTGTCAGCGGGGATGACCTGGGTGCTGAATCCAGCAGTGGGCCACTGCATCTTTAACTGTAACGTGCCATCAGGCCCCTGCAAAATATGCCCGCCACAACTGGCTAACAACGTGCAGGCCAAGCTCCAGAACACAAGCGGGCTTCGGCTTTTCATGCGTAACAACTCCTTCATCGGTGATCAATCGTGTATGATCTCTTTATTCCCTATTCTACCAAGTGTCCCTGTGAGCCCGGTCTCACACCCCCTGTGATTCTCGTGAGGGAACCGATAAAATTGTGACCGCGTCTTGAACTAGACTCTTATCCTAAGAAGTGGTTTGTGTGATGAAACGACCTATTTTTGTTATCGCGCTCGTACTCGCAGCCCTGACTATTATGCCCTCTGCCCATGCCTTGGTCGGCGTAAGCGGAGAAATCACCTATGCCCGTGGGCCCGGTTATCCCGCCAATCCCAATGACAGCCAACCAGCTTTTCTGGCGGGTTTGTACTGGGGGGCGAGCGGGCTAGAACTGCGCCCCAGTGCCCTGTTTGTCAATGGAAAATATGAAGGCATCCTAATTGATGGCGGGGTGCGCATTACGCCCAAGTGGTTTGGCTTCGACGAATACCTCTTTGGTCTGGTTTCCCCCTATGTGGTGGGAAATATCAGCTACAGTGCCCCGTTTAACTGGGGTTATGGCGTGCGGGGAGGCCTCGGGGTCGGACTGATGGAGATGTTTTCAATCAATGCGGAAATCGGTTACCGCAGCCACCGTTTTAACGACGCCATCTTGCTCGAAGGGACTTCGATCAGCGCCCGTGTGAGCATGGAATTTTAAACCGGGTTGAGGGTGAAGGGTTTGCCCGGCCAGGTTTTGACATAGGTACGGGTGCCTAAAACCCAAGGCAGGCGCTCCTGGCGCAGAGCTGCCTGCCACACTTCCCACACATTGCTCTCAAGGGTTAAGGTCAGGGGAACCGTCCGTTGCAGGGCAAGGGCCATCGCCGCACAACGGCGGGCATCGCGCAGCACACAGGGATCCACGTCCGGACAATAGGCCAACCGCAAGTCATCGAGATAGGCATACGCTTCGTCTAAAAAGGGCGCTATCCCTTCTTGGTGCAGGCGGATATGGTGAAAGTCGCCCGGTAACCACCACACATGCAGCGGTGGCTGCTCACCGCGCTCAAATTCCGGCTCTCCCCGTTGAATAGCTTCGGCCTTATGGGCTAACTGCTGGGCCAAGTCGTGGAGACGGGGATAAGTGGGGGGTGGCGCAATAAACGCTTCAATCCAGTAATGGTAAGGCATGGCCCCCAAAACATGGAGCGCAATCGCAGCCACCTGTAACATGCCCGCATTTTGATGCAGAATTTCCGCCAGCCAAGCAAAAACCCGTGCCTGTCGCCATTCGGCCCGGGACAAGGTGGTAGTAGCCACGACTAATTCTTGGTATTCTTCAATGCCATCGGGATCGGGCGCTGGGCTCTCGCGCTCGTGGCGCTGGGGCACCCAAGCGGTTTGAAAGCCGTAACGGGTACGACTTTCCGGCTGGGCCATGGCCGCATTGGGCAATAAGCTGAGGTTATGAAACTTGATCCGTCCATGCTGCCCCTGTTCCAATAGGGTTTCAACCCCCTGCACAAAGCTGCTGTAGGTCTCTTCTGGCAGGCCTAAAATCATGTCGGTGTAGGTGGGGATCTGATCGCGGACAAAACGCTGATGTAAATCGCGAAAGGCCGTCAGGGAGATATTGCTGCGCTGAATGGCCTTGAGGGTGGGCGGGTGCAAAGATTGCATCGACAGGGCCACTTCGCGCACCAAACCCACCTGATAGAGACGCCGCTGGATCAGATGGACGCGATCCGTCACATTCTTGCTGTTTTGCAAGGCAAAGATGTGGGGATATCCCCAGCGCTTACGCAACGAGACGAGGATATCCACCAACTGTTCATCGCGGGGCAATAAACCAAAATTGGCGTCACAACAAAAGACAAATTCAATCGCATGGCGTACAAACCATTCGGCTTCGGCCTGCAAACGCGCCAGGGAAAAGCTGTGTACTTTACTGGCCGTGGCAGAACCCCAGTCACAAAAGCTGCATGAAAAAGGGCAGCCCCGGTTGGTCTCCCACAATACATTCCAGCGCAGCTCAGGCCATTGGGCCAGCAGCGGCGCAAAGACCTCCCCCAGGTAGGGCGAGGGATGGCCGCTTAAATCACGCAGGCGCGGAGGGCGAGGGCGGGTCTGAAAATGCCCTTGGGCATCCTGCCAACTGATACCGGATACTTGCTCCCAAGCCCGCTCACGGGCATGCATGAGCAGCTCCAGAAAGACCGCTTCCCCTTCCCCATGACAGACCACATCAATATAAGGATGGGCCGCTAAAAAAGCGGCGGGGTGATCAGGTACTTGAGGCCCACCAAAAACAATCAGGGTCTCGGGCTGTTCGTGTTTGAGACGGCGAGCCACGGCAAGAGAGTGCTGGATATTCCAGACATAGGTGCTAAATCCGGCGACATCCACTCCGCCCAAGGCGTTGATGGCATCTTCGACCGTATGGATAAAGGGCAAAAGGGGGCGAAAATGAAACTGCTCCGGGTCAGAGGCAAAACTGTGTACATAGGCCTGAAGCAGCCCGGCTCCATAAGGAAGGTACGGATGCCGAGTGCCGTTGAGCTGTACCAGCGCAATGTCGAGAGGCTGCATATGTTCCATAGTAGCCGATCAGCAGAATCGCTGGGTGCTGGTATACTGAAAAGCGATGAGCACATCCGATCTTCAAATTGTGATTTTTCAGCTCGGGGGCGAAGAATACGCCTTTCCCGTCAGCTGCGTCCAGGAAATTCAGGGCTACGATCAGCTGTCTCCGCCGCGGGCATTGCCACAGGCCCCCCCCTTCCTTGAGGGCATGATCAACCTGCGCAGCACCATTCTGCCCGTCATCGATCTGCAACGGCGTTTTGGGGGTGAGCGCATCCAACCGGGACGCAGCACCCGCTACATTATTGTTGAACTGGGCCATGAGCGCTTGGCTGTGCTGGTCGATGCGGTCCGTGAAGTGATTCGGATACCGGTAGCCACCCTTCAGGCTCCGCCCCCCCGCTTCCGCGCGCTGGTACAGGAGCGTTATATCAGCGCCATTGGCCGTCTGCCCGGCAGCCCCGAACGCCTGGTCGTCATGCTCGATGCCCAACAGTTGCTCGACCCAGCCGAATTACAGCAGTTGGCCAAGCTGGGTTAATCCAACCGTTTGCGCAAGCTGGGGTAGTCGTGTAACAGCTTTTGTGCCGCCGTATGCAGCGTCTGCAACAACTCCATGACCTGATTCCGTTCTAAGTGGTCATACTCTTGCAGCAAAATCTCAGCACTGCATGCGATGCTTGTAACGCGCGAACTCATTTCATCTTCTAAGTGCAGCTTCAGCGCTTGGATCGCGGCCTCGGCCCGTTCGCGAATTGCCGCATCCAAAGCTTCTCGTTTTTGCAGGCGCACCTCGATCGAGCGCAATAGGTCACGCGGGCTGAAGGGCTTGGTTAAATAGTCGTCGGCTCCAAGCTGCATCCCCTGACGAATTTCACGCATTTCCGTCAGGCCTGTCAAAAAGATAAACGGGATGTGATGGTGCTCTGCACGCACCGCTTTTAACACTTGAAAACCATCCATTTCCGGCATGCGGATATCACACAAGATCAAGTCAGGATGATGGGCTTGGGTTTTCTGGATCCCCTCAGAGCCAGAGCTGGCAGTGATCACCTCGTAACCATACACCTTGAGGATTTCTTGGGTTAAAGCAATAAAGCGCGGCTCATCATCAATAATTAGAATACGGGGCATACAGCTCATTTCCCTTATCAAGATCGCTACATTAATCTAGCTTGTCCCAAGCCAGAACGGAAGAGACGATCGTCAAGAACAGACCAACTTCCGACAGGAAAGTTACACGTTCATGACATTATGAGCAGCCACATCCTGTACAATGGGAACAGTGAATGGTGGCACTTTTCCGCCTAATTATTCGATATAAAGCAGAGAAAACCGTGTTGTCTTGGCTATTTGGAAAAAAGAACGAGCCTTCGCCACCCCCAGCGCCCCTTCCGCCTGAGTATGCCCTCACTGATACCCCTGCTGAGCAACCTGGCAGCAAAGCGCGTCTAGAAAAAAACCAGTTGGAGGCACAACTCGGATTTTTACAGCAAAAGCCCCCCGCTGAGCTAACCCCGGCTGAAAAAATCGAGATTCAACACATTGAGCGTCAACTGCGTGAGTTACTGGGCTACCGTGAGCTTGAACAAGTGCAACAAGCTTACAGCCCCCCCCTTGTAGATATCACGCCCGTACGTCCTGGGGTCCGCCAAATCCTGATTGCCGAAGATGATCCCGAGCTGATCTATCTGCTCGAATTTATGCTCAAGCGCCAGGCCTTTGAAGTCATTCACGTTGACAATGGCCAAAAAATGCTCGACCTGCTGACCTATCTTCCCCCACCGGCACTCATTTCCCTCGACATTATGTTGCCCTATATCGATGGTGTGCAGGTATTACAACATATTCGCAAAACGCCCGGCTGGGAAAAAGTACCCGTCATTATGCTGACCTCAAAATCCGATGAGCACACGATCGGCAAAGCCCTGGAAACGGGTGCCAATGATTACGTCTGTAAACCCTTCCAGCCCGCTGAATTTGTCAGCCGGGTCCAACGGCTTCTGCAATAAGTCATGCTGCCTCTGATCATTGGGATTGCCTTCGGGATTTTAGGGCTCAACATTCTGACCGTTTTGGGCGTTGGCCTCTTGCGCTGGCGACTCTGGCACCGAAATCGCAATCACCTGGCGTTTCTCAACACCTGGCGTCCCCTTTTAATGCAACAAGCCCTAGAAGGCCTGAGCACCCCCTTACCCCCGCTCCATCCCCAGGATCTGATCGCCTTTCTGAACCTGTGGAATTACCTCCATGATTCGTTGCGGGGCAACGCCATCGAACAGCTCAACCAACTGGCTTTTTCCCTGCATATCCCCGAACAGGCTCAACACATGCTGAGCCGGGGACGTATGCGAGAAAAGTTAATCGCCATCCACACCCTGGGCAATTTGGCCTGGCGTCCGGCTTGGGATCAATTGGTACAAATGGCTTTGGAAGACTCTCCCGTTTTGTCTTTTTCTGCCTTTCGCGCCATGATGCACATCAGCCCTTTAGCCGCTCTGCCCCTCCTCGGAGATCATCTGCGCGAAGGCAAAGCCAACTGGTCACGGGCCAAACTCTCTGGAACCCTGAGCAAAGTGGGCAATAGCGGGCAATTGGCCGACGCCCTGATTGAAGAGGCGCTCAAAAGCCCTGAGCCCGTTGCCGCTGAATTGGTGCGGTATATCGGGGTGATCCACGGGGTCGGGGCTCTGCCCAAGCTGCGCATTCTTTTAGGGCTGGCCCACAGCACCGAACTGCAAGCCGCCTGTTTGAGCGTGCTGGGCGATCTGAACGATTTTTACAGCCTCGACATGATTCGCAGTTATTGCACGCACCCGGAGTGGGTCGTCCGCCTTCAGGCCGTCCAAGCATTGGGTAAAGTGGGTTTGGATGACGATATTGCCCTGTTAACCGGGTGTTTGCAGGATTCATCCTGGTGGGTGCGCTACCGGGCCGCCTTGGCGCTGGGCAATTTGCCGGGCATGACCTCGGCGCGCTTATTGGGGCTGCGCGGCATTATTCCCGCTCCTGAAGCCGAACAAATGATCGACTTTGTCATGGGCCGACAGGAAATCGCCGCATGAACATGGGGTCATTGCTGATCGATAGCGTCCAAAATTTTTATCTGATCTATTTTTTAGTCCTCAATGGCGGTTATTTGGCTCTCAATATCATCGCCTTTGCCACTTTGATGCGTTATATGGACAGCCTGATCCTTGAAAAACTGCCGATTGATTATGGCAAGTTTGAACCCCCGATCAGCGTGCTGATCCCCGCTTATAACGAAGAGTCAACCATTGTCGATTCGGTGCGCTCGGTGCTGCAACTCAATTACCACGAATACGAAGTGATTGTCATCAATGACGGCGCCAAAGACCGCACCCTCGAAGTCTTACAGACGGCCTTTCACCTCCAATTATTCCCCGAGCCCTCCCAAAACTATCTGCCAACCCAACATGTGCGGGGCGTTTACCGCTCTCCTGACTATCCCAAGCTCAAAGTGATCGACAAAGACAATGGGGGCAAAGCCGACAGCCTGAATACAGGCGTGAACTATTCCATTTATCCCCTGCTGTGCTGTCTGGACGCTGACTCCATCTTGCAGCGCAACAGCCTGCAAGAAATTATCCAGCCCTTTCTGAACAACGATAAACTGGTGGCCTGCGGCGGGACCATTCGGATCGCCAATGGGGCCACGATCAAAAATGGGTATCTCGAAAAGGTCGATCTGCCCAAGAATCTGCTGGCCCGTTTTCAAATTGTCGAATACCTGCGTGCTTTTCTGTTCGGACGCCAAGGCTGGGAGCCCTTGAATGCGCTCTTAATTATTTCTGGGGCCTTTGGCCTCTTCCGCAAACAGGCCATGATCGAAGCCGGGGGTTACCGCACCAGCACCATTGGCGAAGATATGGAACTGATTGTGCGGATGCACCGCTTATTCCGCCTGCAAGGCAAAGACTACCGCATTTCGTTTATTTCAAACCCCGTCTGTTGGACCGAAGCCCCTGAAGATCTCAAAACGTTGAAAAATCAGCGCATTCGCTGGCAACGCGGCCTCTTGGAAAGTATGTGGTTAAACCGAGAACTCTTTCTCCACCGCAAAGGCGGGGCCGTCAGTTGGGTGGCCTTCCCCTTTTTCTTACTCTTTGATGCCTTGGGCCCACTGATTGAGCTGAGTGGTTACCTGTTTATGATCTTCGGGTTTATCTTTGGGCTGATTTCTTACGAGGCGCTGCTGGTGTTCACCGCCNNGCCATCTCAATTGGTTTGGGAACCTTTTTATCTGCCAGCTCCCTGTTGCTCGAAGAGTTAACCTTCCATCTCTACCCAAGTGTGCGCCACTTATTTGGGTTAATGGGCATGGCCCTGATCGAAAACTTGGGTTATCGCCAACTCAATACCCTGTGGCGCGTTCAGGGGATTTGGCAATGGCTGAGCGGCAGTCAGGCAAAATGGGGAGAGATGAAGCGCAAGGGGCTGTGAGCAGGTGTTATAATAAGCCCACTTGATTCAAGGAGTGCCTTTATGCGTTATGTATTGTTGGCATCGATGTTGTTGTATACCGGTACCGCCTGGGCCCAAGGCAAAATCAGCGGTGAGCCCCTGAGCCGGGGAAGCCACTGTGTCGCCTACCGCACCACCAAAACCCTGGCATTGGTCAGCTCTGATGAAGTGGTGGGACGCAATTGTAATGTGACCACTAAGGCCATCAAAGACAGTGCAGGCATGCTGGCCGTCGAAGTCGGCATCCCCATTGCCAGCTTTAATAGCAAAGAACCCGATCGCGACAAAGAGGTCAGCAAGTGGCTGATGGCCGATAAACAACCCGTGATGGTCTTTCGCACCCAAAATCTCTCCCGTGCCCAATGGGAGAGTATGCTGCAAAAAGGTTCGGGCTTAATTCGGGGCACCCTCAAAATCGGTGGCAAGAACTACCCCCTGAGCTCAACTGCCAAAGTGCGCAGCAATGGCGGCCAAATTGAGATTTACGGCGCAATCTACACCAAGTTCACAGCCTTTGGCATTAAGCCCCCGGAAGTCGGCCCTGGCGGCGTCATTGCCAAAGCCCCAGACTACCTAGAGCTGCACTACAACCTGCTCTCAGGCAAGGTGCAAAACCTCAGCAGCGTGCTCTAACTGACTCAGCCTGACATGAGCAAGTTTCGTCCTTTTCAAAAGATCTCCCAGTCGCCCACCAACCCGCATGCCTTGCAGCCCCGCCGTTATGATCTTGGCGAGCTGTACCAAGGCCCAGCGGAGGGGGTCGCAGCCGGGGAAATGGCTCTGGATGAAAAACTCCGTCAGGCCTATTTCTGGATTGTCAACCACGCGATCATTAGCCCTTATTACGACATTGAATACCATGAAGGCACACAGCCCCCGGTGACGATTGGCGACAATATTCACCTGACCCTGCCCTCAGCCCAAAGTTATTCGAGCTTTGTGCTGCTGCCGCTGCTCAATTTTGCCGTGCGGCGCAAGTGCTTGCTGATTGGAGGGCCGGGCCGAGGTAAAACCGCCAGTGCGGTCCTCATGGGCGTCTTGGCCGGTTATCCGGTCAAAGACGTCAAGCGTGC
>DLGM01000077.1 GCA_002482705.1 Cyanobacteria bacterium UBA7694 | reverse complement strand
ACAATACTTACAACCTCACGGGAGTGCAGCGCCGTACTTTTCAGGCTTCGTCGTCGGTAACCAGCACCCAACGGCTGGGTTTTGATACGTCTGCGATTGATGAGGCGGTGATTCCGGCAGATGGTATTGTGGCGGAAATTCATGTCAAGGCGCGGGTGGCCCCGAAGGGCAGTGATGATTCCTTGAGTTTTCAGGTGACCCCGGAAAGTGGTGGGAGTTTGCGCCTGAGTTTGGGAGATCTGACGGCGGATCGCCTGCGTCTGGAGGATATCAGCCTTTACCGCGAAGGTGAATCGGGTTTGCAGACTCGTCTGCGCGGGAATACCACCCTGCGCATTCTCGAACGGGCTTTGGAGGATGTGCTCAATGTGCTGGGCCAGGCAGGCAGCACCCAAAACATTCTCGATAGCCGTTTGTCCTTGAATACGGTGCAAAGAGACAATGCCATTCAGGCCCGTTCCCGTATTCAAGATGCGGATGCGGCGACCGAAATCAGCCGTTTGACTCAAGCACAGATTACCGCTCAAGCCGGGGCTTTTGCTTTAAGCCGTAACAATATCAGTCGCGCTGGGGTGGTGGATATCCTGTTTGGCAGTCTGCTCAGTTAAGCCTCTAGAGCGGCGGGGGGCTCTTCGCTCGGATCGGAGAGCTCCCAAGTGGGGCGAAGCCAGGCTGTATGGTACATGGTAATCACGTTCAACAGGGTTTTAAAGCGTTCCCCATTGTCGTGCAACTGAAGAAACAGATGTTGCAAGCTGCTCTTGAGTTCGCTGTGGCTGTGGTACAAAAGTTGGGCTTCGGGGCTTGATGAGGTGCGAAACTGCTCTTGAAGGCTGTGTAAGATACGTTCCGCTTGACGCAGGTGGTGGTGGGCGGTGGTGCGCTGATGGGGCAAATGTTGCTGGGCTTGGCGCAGGTTTAATAAGAGGCGTTCGTAATACAGGCGCATCAAGGCCCCTTGCGAGGCCGTTTCGATCATGACCTGGGCATAACGGCGGGCCGCTTCACGCTGGGCTTTGATCTGAGTCATCAAGTTCTCCGGCCCAATAGTCGAGGCGATTGTCGAGGCTGGTAATGAAGTGCAGAGTGCGGTTTTTTTCGTCACCACCTGGGGGTTCTCCGGCAATCACCGAAATTTTGTTGGAATCGGGGAAAACAATAATGTCGGGCTCTTGCATGGTGCTGATCGCCAAATAGGTGAGATCTTCGACTTCGGAGGTGTTGGTCAATTGGTGGGCATATTCGGGTCCGGGTGGAATCGAGATCAGATCGCCAGAGGTGAGCAGGTACTCTTTGGTGCCCATGCGCAGCATGCCTTCGCCCGCCAGGATAATGAAGAGTTCTTCATTGACGTAGTGGGCATGGTAAGGCCAGGCTTTTTTACCTGGGGGCACAATTACCAATTGGGAGCCGAGCTTGCGGGAACCCAGCTTGGGATTGAGTTTCGCAAATTGGGCTTCAAAGTCGTCGCCTTTTTGCTGAAGGGTAAACTCAATGTCTTTCAGGTTTACAATCGGCGGCAGTTTGCTCAGGTCCGACATGGGTTGATCTTTTTTTCCATTTCCTATTTAATCAGCAGGGGTGTGCTGCAAGCGTACACTCTATTTACACTACACAATGGGGCTGTAATAGTCAAAGGAGAAACCATGCGACAGTTAGCTTTGGGAATCTTAATCGGCTTTTCGCTGCATCTGCTGATGGGAGCAACGACCCAGACCGACCGCGAGTTAGAGCGCATCAGCGCTGAGTTAAAACAAACCAACCGCCATCTCGATCAGATGAGTCGCTCGTTACAGCGGATTGAGCGGCCCTTTAACAGCAGTTACGTGACCGTTCGCAACGACCGCTAGTTATTTACACAAACGGAAACCAATGTCCATTAAAGGCTGTAGATTCATGCGCGCGGCGGGAATATGGCGGTCGCGTGCGGTGACCGTTTCCATGGTTGGCAGGCCTCTTTCACGGGCCATGCCGTTGAGGGCGTAACTTTTACCGTCGGGGGTGTGCAGGATCAGGGCCATGCCGGGTTGGACACATTCTACTTCGGCTTCGGTGGCAAGCAGAGGCCATAAGTCGCCCAACTGGGATTGGGTGACTTTAATGCGGGAGGTGTTGGCGGTTGCAAATTGTTCGAGATTGACGCGTTGGCTGGTGGGTTGAGCGGCCACAAATTGAGACGCCAGAAAACCAGCTGCCCCGAGCGCCAATAGCGAAACGCCCCAGCGGATCGGACGTGTTGCCATTTGGGTGCGTTGGACCCAGAAAATGAGAAATAAGGATGCAAAAATAAGCGCAACATAGATTAGATTCATAATATAAGGCCTCTTCTTTGTTGTACCCGATCAGAAACCCCGCTGTATAGGTGAATTCAGGTTGGTCAATCCCTTTTGTGGTCAGCTATAGCGCCTTTTATTGACCTGCGTCAAAGATCTATTTGGCTGTGACCGGGGTCGCGATTACCTTGGCCAATCTGCAAAAAAAATGTAAACTTTTCTAAAGAGTTGTGCTTTTTGCACCTAACCCTTGCTTAAAATTTGGTTACGATGATCACGAGGTTGGTTGCTGCAATCGGTATACAATAAGCTTGTGAGCAATCACACAACCTCTTTACCCCCTTTTAACATGACTTAGATAAACTCAGGAGCAAGCCCTATGGTGTTGGATGTGAGCCGTAAAAAAACCGACCTTGAATCTAAGATGCAATTTCTGAAGCGCGTGCCCATCTTTAATGGCCTCAATGATGAGAGCCTGCACCGCGTTGCCACCATCACCAGCGAAAAGGTGTATTCCCGCAAGAGCATCGTGTTCCATGAAGGCGATCATGGCGACACCCTGTATATCATCAAGGCTGGCCGTATTAAAATTGCCAAAGTGGCGATTGATGGCCGTGAAAAAACCCTGTGCATCCTGCAATCGGGCGACTTCTTTGGTGAAATGGCTATTTTTGACAATCAGCCCCGCTCCGCTACCGCTGAAGCGATTGACAACGATGTGCATCTGTTTACGATCAGTAAAGGTGATTTTGAGCGCATTATCCACGAGTATCCTTCAATTGCTCTGCGCATTATGCAAGACCTGACCCGCCGTATCCGTCAGATCAACCAGCAAGTGGAAGACTTGGCCTTTAAAGATGTGCATGGTCGTGTGGCCAGTACCCTGCACCAACTGCTCGAAACCGAAGAAAAAACCCGTGGTCGCAAGCTCAACTGCCTGCGTATGACCCACCAAGATCTGGCCAATATGGTCGGATCATCTCGGGAAACCGTGACTCGGGCACTCAACCGCCTGCAAACCGAAGGCCATATTGCCATCAGCCACCAGCAGATCGAAATCATCGACCGCGAGGCCCTTTTAGAGCACTGCATCTAAACCCAGTTTTGTTAATATGGTAGGGGCAGGTCATTGACCTGCCCCTATCGGCGTATATTGCCCTATCAGCCTAAAACATCCCATCAGAAAGAATCCACCCATGTTAGATCTCAAAGCTATTCGTCAAGATGCGGGCCCGGTCCGCGAGTCGCTCCAGCGTCGCGGGGCAGGTACCGAAACCATTGATCGTCTGTTGCAACTCGATGAATTACATCGCCAGTGCCAGGGGCAGCTCGACAATTTGCGGGCTGAACGCAATAGCAAATCCAAAGAAGTGGGCCAGCTCAAAAAATCGGGCCAAGACGCTTCGGCGCTGATGGAGACGGTGCGTGGTATTGGCGATCAGATTGCCGCCCTGGAAGTGGATATGGCCAGTCATGAAGAAGAGCGCCGCGAGATTATGCTCAAGATTCCGAACCTGCTCGACAAGAGTGTGCCCCCAGGTAAAACGGAAGATGACAACATTGAAGTGCGCCGTTGGGGCACCCCTACCGCCTTTGATTTTGCACCCAAATCTCATGATGAGCTGGGCATTG
>DLGM01000354.1 GCA_002482705.1 Cyanobacteria bacterium UBA7694 | reverse complement strand
ACTGAGCTCAGCAAAATCAAGACAGGGAACAGGCATACTTCGCAACACCAACACCTGCTGGTTTTGCAAAGTATGCCTGTTCCCTGTCTTGATTTTGCTGAGCTCAGTACTTACCAAAAGTTATATCAAGAACGTTTGGCTTTTCAGACGCTATTGGCAACACAAATGGATGACCTAGAACAAGAATTGGATATATCCAGTTTGCGTCGGCAATTTCAGGGGCTCGATGGGCTTTTGCGATTGGCGCGTACCCATTTGGATATTTCGCTGCGTTTTCAGGTACTGGCTCGTGAAATCAAAATGCTTTCACAAGCTGTTTCGCACAGCTTTGGCGAATTGGGGATGATGGTTGCCCAAGACCGGGAACTGCAGATCGATGGCTTTTATGACCGGTGTGATCGGATTGCGGATCAGCTAGATACCTTTGACAATCAGGGTTATGCCATTGGTGGGCTCACCCCTGATTACGAATTTGTGGTTCAACAACTCGAAACATACGCCGAACGGATTGATGAACTGGCTGCAAATGCCCGTTAACCTTTAAAAACAAGTAGGGAGGTTGTAGATATGCCCACAGGTGCGATTCATCTTCGCGATCAGTTATCCCCGGTTAACCCCTATACCAAGGTACGGCCTCAGCCTGCGATTGCTCCACCAGCTAAAACCCAGGCTCAGCGTCAAACTGCCGAGGCCAGTCAACAGCAAAAGCGGGCACAGCACAATCCCAATAATACCCAACTGCTCACCAGTTCTGCGGCTATTCAGCAGTTTGAAACACGTTTGGATCAATTGCAGGTCCCTGATCTTCAGCACCCCGACGCGACGTGGCGACAGCGCTTTGTCAACTTTGTGGCTAAGGCTGCCAATCTGACCAGTAATGCTGCTCTAGGCAAAGGTACCACTACGGCTGAAGTGCATGGCCTAGCGGGCCTCAGTGGCGGTTATGCAGCCAATACACCGGGGGGATTGGTCGATATTTCTCTGAATGGAAGCGTGGACCCCACGGTTTCAACCACAGAGGCTGGCATCGAAAAATGGGGTACTGATAAAGCCCTCAGTGGGGGCAGTAACCCTACTGGCGTAACCTTGGGGGGGCTGACTTCGTTAGCTGGCCTCATTCTCAGTGGTAAAGCCCTTAAACATGGGATACAAACGTTTAATTTGGGCTCGGCAGATGCCAATTATGCGGCCCAACTCAGGAATTTACACAATCTGCTTGTTCCCGATCCTCCGGGTGAACCCAATTTAGCTTTGGCACGTCAAACCTTGGATCAAGATATTCAAGCAATTGATCAACGGGCTCAACAACTTGAACAACGGGCTGGAAATAACCCAGAAGATGAACAGTTTCGGAATGAGGCTGCACTGCTGCGATTGCGTCAGGGGGAACTCCAGCAACGGTTAGGTGCGCTAGGAGATGAAGAAGCTCCCCCGGAAGCTGACAACCTAGCCCAGATTGCCCAGCAATTTAACCAAGAAGCGGCTGCCCTTGATAAGCTCGCTCACATTAAGAAAGTACGGGGTGGAGTCGATTCTTTTGAAGCTGCCATGGGTTTGGTTGCCAGCGGCAATGGCCTCATTAATGCGATTTTTACAGGAGTTTCGATTGGGGTGCCCACGGGTGAAACCGCAGGAAACCTGATTGCCAATACGCTGATTGCTACGCAAGCGATTGGCGGCGGTATGGCTGCAATTACGGGCACCTACGGAGCCATTAAATCTTCTGTGGAAGCCCACAAATCAACACAGCGTATTGCCAAAGCAAATGACTTTATTCAGGATCCCGCCTTTGGGAACCATGAAGGAGTAAAAAAAATCAAGGACACAGCCCAGCTCATTAAACGCGAAAACCAAGAACGACGGATGTTTAAGGTGATGACGGCAGTTAAAAGCACCCTGATGGCGGGGGCTGGCATCTCACTCACGGTAGGAGCGATTGGGGGGGCTGCTGTATTAGCCGCTACGCCTGTAGGTTGGGCCTTAGGGGGCTGTGCCTTGGTGGGCGGTATTGGCGTTGGCTGTTACAAACTCTATCAAAAGCGCAGTCAAACAAAACAGATTGCGCAACTGGAACAACAAAACGAACGGCTTAAGGCACAGCGTACGGCTGTGAGGCAAGAACTCATTCACTTTCATCAACAGGATCAACAGTTCCAGGAACAAATTAATCAACTTACTCCCCAAGTACAAGCACAAGCGGACTTGTTACAACCCCTTCAGGCTCAGGCTCAACAGATAACCGAGGGCCTCCAAGCGAACCAGTTACTAGAACAGCAACTGGGGGGAGTGATAATCGCCAATCAACAGACTGTTCAACAAATAGCTCAGCGTATTCAAGGTAATCAGCAGGTGGTACAAGATTTGCAGGGGGTGATAAGTGCCAACCAACAGACTGTTCAACAAATCACTCAGCGTATTCAAGATAACCAGCAGGTGGTGCAAGATTTGGGGGGGGTGATAAGTACCAATCAACGGACTGTTCAACAAATCACTCAGCGTATTCAAGATAACCAGCAGCAGGTCTTAATTCTCACAACCGAAATTCAGCAGTTATTACAACAAAAGAAGGATGTTCTGCCGTTACAGCAAACCCAACAGCACTTGCAACAAACCATTCAGCAAGATCAAGAAGCACAAGTTCAATTGCAGGAAACGCTTCAGGAGCAAGGGCAAACCCGACAGGCGTTGCAGCAAACCATTCAGCAAGATCAAGAAGCACAAGTTCAATTGCAGGAAACGCTTCAAGAGCAAGGGCAAACCCGGCAGGCGTTGGAGCAAACCATTCAGCAAGATCAAGAAGCACAAGTTCAATTGCAGGAGACGCTTCAAGAGCAAGGACAAACCCACCAGGCATTGCAGCAAACCATTCAGCAAGATCAACATGCCCATCAACAGCTACAATTCCAAATTCAGCCCATACAGATTCAGCATGATCAGCTTGATGTTCAGTTGCAGCAAGTGACACAGCAGTCTGCGCAGGTTCAAGCCCGCATCATTGGTAAAGATCAAGAATATCAATACCTTGAAGATGTACGCGCAGAAGTCAAAATGAGCCTGCGGCAGTTGTCTCCCAGCGCCGCTTTAAAGACGTTGGTGAATGCCTTGCAGGGCAATAAAGGCCCAGAAGCCCAGGCCGCAGCGGAAGCGTTGGGGCGTGAGTTACTGGGAATTGCTCCTGGTGGAAATATCGACGTTTTACATGGCGAGCCTGCTGTTGTTGCCGAAGTATTACGCAAACATTTAGGATTGGCGTATCTTTAAACCATGATCAAACCTGCCCCCCCCAAACACCCCTTGCAGGAATTATTACCCCTGCTCAAACATGTGGGTTTTTATCCCCTGTTGGTGTCCCCCAAAGAACACCCCAAACATCCGTATACCCGTTTATTGGTGTCCGTGGAAGACTGTGAGCAGCCTGTCGAAATGCTCCTCTTACAGGAACTGACACAGGCTGCCGCCCGGCAGGCCAAGGTTTCCCTTGAACCGGGCGGAGCCGGATTATTGCGCTTTATTTTACGTCTGCCCATGCGCCTTTCCCCTGAGCAGGCACGGGTTATGCCGCTGGTGCTGCTGAGTGCCTCGCGCAATCTGGTTATGGGGACTTGGAGCATGAATGATGCCGACGGGGTGTATTTGGAATATACTCTGGCCGGGCCGACAGGCAAGCTACCAGGCCCAGTGGTGGTCGAACTCTTAGAGAAACTATTCTGGAGTTACCAGCAGCAGGGGCCGCTGTTACAGGCGTGGGTCGCTGGCCAAAAAGGCTTGATGGAAACGCTTGCGGATCTTCAGTCCGACCCCGTGGAGGTGGCCTAATGCAGCGTGTTTTGGAGGTGCTCAAAGCCACTTGTACTTTGCTTGAAACCATGGGCCGAACGCCGCTGTGGCTGCCGCCCGATGCTGAGCGGACAGGGCATTTGCTGCTGCTCAATCTGCCTCTTGATGAACACACCTACACCTTGCAACTGAGTTGTATCGACGAGTGGTTACAATTGCCTGACGATTTACCCACGGCCCCTTGGTTGCACTTTTATGTGCTCTTGCCATTGATCCCGGCGGAAGAGCATGTCTTGGCCCTGGCGCAAATGCTGGTGCGCGTCAATCAGACGTTGCCCTTGGGCAGTTTTGGCTTGAACGAAGCGAATGGTGTCCATTTTGTTTACCGTTTGCCCTGGCATGAGGCGATGGGTCCGGCCCAGTTGGTGCAGGTGATCCAACTCATGACCTTTGCACTCCGTTCTGCCCCGGCTGCCTTAGACACCGTGGCCCAGGGCCAGCAGACCCCCCAGGAAGCACAGGCACAATTGGAACNNTGGCGCACTCATCTTAACGACCTCGGGTTGGGAATAGGGAGCAAATGTACTCGCTGGGGGCTGTTGCCTTGCACAATCAGGCTGAGACGCGCCTATAATGATAGGACTTGAAAGGAATTGCGTGTGAAATTTGCCTCTCCCGAAGCGTTTTTGCTGCTCCTTTTGTGGCCTGTATATATGGGGCTGGTGTGGCGTATGCGTTCTCAGCGCTCCGGTTTGCCGCTGGCCACTTATCGCTTTTTAATGCCTGTGCGCCGTTGGGAGTGGCGGATATGGCTGCCGGGTATCTTGTATTTGTTAGGGTTTGTGCTGGTTGTTGGGGCCTTGGCCCGCCCTCAAAGTGGCCGTGAGGTCGTTAAGCAAACCCAACAAGGGGTTGATGTCATGCTGGCTGTGGATACCTCCGGCAGTATGTTGGCCGAAGACTTCACCCCCAACCGCCTTGAAGTGGCCAAGCAGGTTTTGCAAGATTTTGTCACTGAACAAGAGGGCAATCGTCTTGGCATTGTGGTGTTTGCCGGACGCTCTTTTACCCTGTTGCCACTGACCACGGATCAAAATTTGGTGGCCGAATCCCTAGGCGATATTACCGCCGACATGGTGGCTGTGGATGGCACTGCGATTGGTGACGCGATTGCCAATGCCCTTTACCGCTTTAACAAGGACAATACCAAGAGCCGGGTGCTCATTCTGCTCACCGATGGCGAAAACAATGCGGGCAATATTCAGCCGCTGATAGCTGCCCAGTTTGCCCGTCAGCGCAATGTCAAAATTTATACCATTGGTATGGGGAAACCCGGTGGGGCACCTATCCCTTTCTTTGATCGCCAAACCGGGCAACGCACCTACGTGCGCGATCGGTACGGCAATTTCTTTTTAACGCGTATCAATGAAGAAGATTTAAAAGCCATTGCCCAAGCGACGGGGGGCTTGTATTTCAAAGCTGATAACAAACAAAAGCTGGTCGAGATTTATCGGCGCATTGCCCAAATGGAAAAGAGCGATTTTGAAGTACGGCGAAGCACCCGTTATACCGAACTCATGATCTGGTTATTGCTGCCAGCACTGCTTGTGTGGGGTTTGGCTTATACCCTTGAGGCAACTTTGTGCCGCCAGGTGCGTGTTTAAAACTTGCCCGTGACCATGTCGATGGTAGTGTAGTCGCGGGTATTCAAGCGACTTTTAACGGCCCCCACCCCTGAACCGACAACGACCACTGTGCCGACCACGACTCCGGCTACAGCTGCCCCAGCGGCGACCGTTTTGAGGCTCGATTTGATGGTTTGGCCAATGCTGCTGCCAAACTGTTTAGCCCCTTCTAAAGCGGGCGGGAGGGCTCTGCCAACGGCTTCTGCTGCAACCGGTGCTACGGTGGTGGCACCCGTGGTGAGCACTTGGGCTGCCACTTGTTCGGCGGGTTTGGAGGCTACGGCCTTAATGCCATTGTCGAGCACGGTTTTACCAATAAACATCGCGGTCAGAGCCGTGGCCATTTCGCTGATGCCTTTGACCACACCGCTTTGCCCGGCGGTTCTCATGGTGTCGAGGGTGTTTGACCAAGGGGCTTTGACCCCTTCCCAGGTGGTATTGGTTTCGTTATTGAGGTGCACCACCGTGACTTTTTTGTCGCCAAAGCGCCCGACGTAGTTGACCTTGACCCCATCCAGGTTGATGGCTCCCCGGGTTTCTTGGCTGCCATAAGCGACATACAGTTTGCCCTTGTCATCTTTGAAGTACACTTCGTCAATGCCATTTTTATCGGTGATCGATTTGGCTGTTTCTAAGGTAAAAGAGCTGTCGACTTCGTGAATATTGGTCAGTTGGCTGCGCCCGATATAAGCAGGGGGGGTGCGGTGTTCGACACTTTGAAAACCATTGGCCACCAAGTGCGTGACGGAGGGGATGACGGCTGGTTCAAAGCCATTGGTGGCCAGTCTATCCATGAGGAGCTTGGCTTCATCCCGATCCAGTTTTTTGTCTTGGAGGGCAATGGTTTTGGCCTCCTCAAACTGTTGGGCGTTGAGGGGTTTGTCGCCTACTTGGGATAAATAGGCTTGTAATGTGGCTGGGGTTGAGTTGGCGCCAATTTGTGTCACAGGGCAGTCTCCTCTGGGGGCATAATCGTCTTATCCCCTGTAAGCGACCAGATCTTTCGTGTCCATGACGGGCAAAATGAAAAGCCTCCCCATTTGGGGAGGCTTTTTGCTAGGCGTGTATGTTTAGCTGAGGCCGTTTAATACCGCTTTGGAAATGGCCTTGAGGGTGGCAAAGACCCCTTGGCCGTTGACGGCAACGGCTTCAAAATAAGGGACACGCTCCGGGTTCATGGCCGACTCTAGTTCTTCAATCGACATGGAATCGGGCATATCGCGCTTATTGTACTGAATGACCCAGGGAATCTTGCCCAGCACCAAGCCATAAGAGGCCAAGTTCTCGATCATGTTCTTTTTGCTTTCGATATTCTCTTCGAGCTTAGAACGTTGCGAGTCGGCCACAAAGACAATGCCGTCGGCCCCGTTGAGCACCAAGCGGCGGCTGGCGTTGTATTCGACCTGACCGGGAACCGTATACAGGCTGAACTTGGTTTTAAAGCCCTGAACGCTGCCCAAATCGAGGGGCAAGAAGTCGAAGAACAGGGTGCGCTCGTTGGCGGTGTTGAGCGACACCATTTCCCCCCGGATGGTGGGACTCAGTTGTTTGTGCAGATATTCCAGGTTGGTGGTTTTACCCCCCATGCCCGTGCCATAAAAAACGAGTTTACAGTGAATTTCCCGACTTGCGTAATTGATCAGTGCCATGGCTTTTGTCCTTTTGCGCCTGACTCAGCCATCGTTTTGATCTCCTCACCTATACGTTTGGTCATTTGCTGGCTCTTGAGTTTAATCATGCCGAGCGTGGTTTGTTCGTCAAAAATGACGGTTACAATATCTTGCGTATCGAGCAGGCAGATGAAAATATTCAAGTTGCTGCCCTGCTGGAACATGGTCTTGAATTCAGTTTCGCCTAAGAACCGGGCGATTTCACGGGTCGAGGAAAATGCACCGACCACCAGAGCTGACATGGCCATGACTAACATTTGATCCTGCATATCATCAACAAGCACGCCAGATTTGGCTAAATGTTGCCCACTCTTCTCAACCAATAACACACATCGTGCATTGGTTTCTGACCGCAATTCATCCAAAAGGGCCTGGATTTTGGTCAGTCCTTCAGTGGTAACTATCAGACTACTAAGCTGCGGGTTTAGCATCGTTTACCAACCTAAACTTCTAATTTGAGCTCTTCTACCCAATGATCTACTGGGCCAGTCAACCTTTTTTCTACTTTTGCCAGCACTTGCTGGATAAAAGTCGTGCCATAGATCGGGGAGATCAGGCCGATCATCTGCCTCAAATACTCACCATACTGAAGTTTCTGGGCTTCGATGGTATCAGTATAAATTTTATCACCCACAATTCTACCATTATGGAGATCGATGTTCCAATTTTTTTCTTCGGCAAGTTTGTGCAGCCGTCCGGCAATGTCCTGTTTGAGCTTCAGGCCGCTAATGGATTCGAACTCACTGTAGAGGGTGTTGGCCATTTCCAGGAAGAAGCGTCGCAATTCGAGGCGTTCTTCACCAATGACGAGCAACTGCCCGGCTTGCTCCATCTGGTTGAGGGTATCAGCCAGAGTCAAGAGGTCTTCAGGAACCCGCTCGGCGAGCTGCTGTAGACGCAGACCCTCGGGGGGCAAGAGTCTTAAAATATGCTCGCTGGCTGAATTATCAGCTTGAGCACCGGGAACGGCCTGCACTTCGCAGTNNNNAATTGACGTTCGAGCTTGCGCCAGTTTTCGAGATAGTCAATTCCGTTTTGGATCAGGGTGTCAAGATCGCTCTGAATGGTGCGCTCGGGTAAGGTTTCGCTTTCAACGAATTCAAACTCAGCCGCAGGATCATAGGTGAGGAGGTGGTAGACGGCCCGGTCGCCCTGAAGACCATCACTGTCCGCGTGATGGAGATTGCCCTGGTTGACGTAGATAAAATTTTCTTCGTTGCGCAGAGTAATCAGGAGGTAGCCCACCTTTTGGCTTTGGATTAAAATCCGCAGCACATCGGGCAGGCTGAAATCGGCTAGGCGTCCACTGAATTTCATTCCGCTACCGCAATGATTAAGGTTTCGGTGCTGGTTTCGGTGCTGTCCGCTGAAGGGTAGGGCACTTCTAGGGAGGCCTTTTTCCAGATGGTGCGCCGTTGGCTGATTTGGCTTTCGAGATCGGTCAGTGAAATACCCAGACGTTCGTGGTGAAGTACCAGCCAGAGGCGGTTGCCTTTGCACACGTCGAGAAAACGTTGGAGGGCGCGCTTATACTCTTTGGGGTCACTGAAGGTCTGCCCCAGTTTGGGTTCGTCATCCGTTTTGATCACGTTTTCGAGGTTGATTTGGGCCACTCGGCGGGTCCAGCATTCGGCCAGCTCGGTACGGCGGCTGCTGTTGCGGAAGCCCTGTTGTCCCGGTGGGCAGATCAGCGCGACGTCGGCGGGAAGCTCAGCGGCTTGGTCATAAGCGTCGCGATAATAG
>DLGM01000234.1:11680-13414 GCA_002482705.1 Cyanobacteria bacterium UBA7694 | reverse complement strand
TGTTTGCTGAATATTTGCGTCCGGGCATTGTTCTGGCCCCGATTATTCTGCTTTCTGAAGGATGGATTGCCGCTCCTTCAGCCCGATTACCATCGGCAAAAATGCGCTGGGTTTTGCTGGCCACAGGGGCGATATTGTTGGCTGTGGTGGCTTGGCGCTGGCAACAAGGTTATGTCTATAGCGGGGCTGTGGGCAATATTGGGCGTGTTCTGACCTGGGGCTTGGTTGCGGTAGGTGCCACCATCACTGTCGGACGTGGTCTAGCTTACATACTAAAGCGGGCCGCTCTTACGAGCGGCCCGCTTTAGCTGCTTGGATTAGTTGGCCGGTTGACGCACTTGCAGAGGTGGCAAGCTTAATACCTGACCAGGGTAGATCCAGTGGGTATTGTTATTGCCAATGACCTGTTTATTGGCGTTGGCAATATCGGGCCAGCGTTTCCAGTCACCCAGCTCTTGCTTGGCGATCGAGCTGAGGGTATCCCCTTTTTTCACGGTGTACTTTTTCATGACATCCGGATTTAGGGTCACACCACCCACGGGGGTGGAGGGCGCTGTGGGTTGGCTCGGTGCAATCGGTTCAGCGACCACGCTGCTTGGGGGCGGTGTGGTGGGCTGAGCTACAGGTGCACTGACGGGCGGCTGAACCACTGGGGTCGGAGCCTCACCCACCGGACGTTCGGTAAAGGGAGCGTTGGTTTGATGACCCGGGATAAAGGGCTCAGACACATAAGGGCCTGAGGGTGGGGTGGGCACAACAGGCTCCTGAGCCACCGGCGGCTGAGCCGGTGCGGCAGGCTGCTCAGCCACGGGGGCTGGTTGGGCCGGAACCGGTTGCGCCGGGCTGGGCTCGGCTACGGGTTTTTCAGGGGTGGGGGCGATGACTACCGGCTCGGGATTGGTGTCCAGCACGGGCGGCTGGGTCGGAGCAATCGGCTCTTGCGCTACAGGCGGCTTAGCAGGTGCTTCCGGTTTAGGGGGCTCAACAGGTGCTTGGGGCGGCTGAGCGGGTTGTTGCGGCTGGGTAATGCTTTCGCCGCGCAGAATGCGTGCACGCAGGTCTTGGGCATCCTTGAGAGTGGTGCGGGCGGCATCAAGCTGGGTGCGCACTTGACCCAGTTGGGTCTGGGCTTTGTTCAAGTTTTGATTGCGCTCATGCAGCTCAGAGAGGCTGTTGCCCACACCCATAAAGCTCAGGGGGCCTTGTTTGGCTGAGATGGATTTTTTTGCATCCGACAGCGCTTTTTCGGAATCTTTGATTTCGAGGTCAAGGCCACGAATAGCGTGTTTCATTTGGCCAATACGCTGCCAGCGGGTGTTTTGATCCAGCCCTGAGGGGGGATTGGGGGTTTGACTATTGTGCTCTTCCTCAAGTTGTTTGAGGTAGGTTTCGTAGTTGCCCCGATCCGTCTTGAGTTCGGTGATTTTGCTTTCCATGGACTGTACCACGGACTGTTTTTCGGCCAAATCCTTGGGTGAATCTTTGCCTAAGAAATCGACCAGGCGCTGACGCAAATATTGTGCGTCTTCCACATTGCCTTGGGCTTTGTTCAGTTCGCGCTCTAAGCCTTTGACTTTTTGTTCAGCTTCTTTAACGGCCTTTTCAGCGTCTTGTAAGGGGAAGCTGGCTTTGGTCGCGTCAAAGAAAACAACGTCTTTAGCGGGTAAGGTGCCGGACTTGGTTTCGAGGGTGAATCCAGTACGGATGTGCTCTTGTTTGATATCGTCTTTTTTG
>DLGM01000234.1:6608-11642 GCA_002482705.1 Cyanobacteria bacterium UBA7694 | reverse complement strand
AGACCCAGTTCGGGGTCAGCCAAGTTGAAGGTGGCTCCGGCCAGTTTAGGGGCATTGGCGGCAGCCGTTTGAATAAAAGTACCTACTTCTTGGAAGGAGAGCTTGCTGTCGTGTTGTTTGACAAACTGTTTGATGCCTTTATCGCTAAAGTCATTGAGGTAGTTCCCGCCAATATGAAAGGAAATATTGTGCTTTTTAAACGGACTGGCGGTAGGGTGATTGAGGACGTAGTCCGCTACGGAGCCCTGGAGGGGCGAAAAGGAAACGTTGGACGAAGGAATGTTCGTCATGGCGCGGCCACCTTTCTATAACAAGTGAAGCTCTCTTAATGAGTCTTTAATATTCTTATAGCACTTTCTCTCGAAAAGATGCGTGGGAAGTTTCAAAAAAGGGCTCTTGCTCTCATAATAATCGATCTTTGTGTGCTGGGTTACCGCCATGGACAAAGAAGGTATTGTGTTATAGAGTAGATACAACGCAAAAGTGAGGGCTGTTGGGCTTCAACCCAATTGCCGTCCTTCTGCACAAACACAATAGAAGGAGTAAGCACATGCTCAAGAAAATTGCAGCATTCATGGTGTTATTAACCATGGTATTTGCCTTCCAAACCAACGTTTGGGCCGCAGCCGTGCATGCCGAAGATGTCGTCAGCACCCAAGCTGAACAAGTGATCCGCCTTGAGGAAAACTCTCAATTGGAAGCCCTGAACGAGTTCCAAATTGCCCAAGGGGGCGGAACTGGTTTTAGCGGCATGAAAATTGAACCTTGGTTCTGGATTCTGTCCATCCCCATTTCTGGTTTGGGTCAATTCCTGATGGGTGAAACCATGCGCGGCCTGCTGTTCTTCCTTGCACCCGTTATTGTTGGGATTGCTTGGAGCGTAATCGCTGGCTTCATCACTGCAGGCGCTATTGCTGGTGGTGGTGTAGGTGCCATCGGTTGGCTTGGTACGGTCAGCCTGATCGTTTACGTACTGGTCGGTGCTATCTGGGTTTGGAACGTCATTGACGCTTACATGCTCAACCAATCCAAAACTGGAATGGCTTCCC
Source organism: Cyanobacteria bacterium UBA7694 (assembly GCA_002482705.1). Classification (GTDB taxonomy): domain Bacteria; phylum Cyanobacteriota; class Sericytochromatia; order UBA7694; family UBA7694; genus UBA7694. Next base: position 10,593 of record DLGM01000234.1, on the reverse strand, counting down.
TGGAAGATCGGATGAAATTAGCTGCTGAAATGCAGGAAAAAATGGCTGGTCTGGCTAGCTTCGTAGAAAACAACCAGTTTGTCGCTTACGAAAACGGCTTCGGTTACAGTCGTCGTCTGGCAACTTTCTAAACCTTTGGCATTTGCCACAGCAGAGGCCCCTATAGGGGCCTCTTTTGTTGCTCAACCGATGGGAAGCTGCTTCCCATCGGGGGAGTGAACTCGTCACATACAGGCTTAGGATGCGTTAGCAAACAGTTCCGGGTCAAGCTCCCGAGCCTTGCGGTAGAAGGCTTCCGCAGTGGCCTGATCGCCCAAATGACGCAAGGTCGTACCAAGGGCGAAACACAGATCTGCCGTGCACTCTCCTTCGCGCAGGCTGCGCTGTAATGCTTCTAAGGCTTCAGGGTAGCGATTGTTCATCATGTAGGCCAGCCCCAGATTATAACGGACACTGGGTTGATAGGGGTCAATGTGTAAGACCTGCTCAAAGCGTTCGGCGGCCCGGCTGAAGAGGCCTTCCGTCATTTCCTGGAAACCGTAGCCCAATAATTCACCCATGTATTGGGCGGCATGATGACGGAACGGGGGGCGCTGTTGGAGGGCCTTCAAGTTTGCCATGGCCTTGTCAGCGGCCTGTTCCCAAGTCCAGTGGGCGCGAATGACTTCGGCCCCTTTCTGGCCTTTGGCCTGGGCTGCGGTGGGATTGGCTACGACGGCTTGTAAATGCTGTACCAACACGTCGGTACTGGGCTCGGCCCAGAAGGGGTAATCGACCGTGACATACACGTTGTCCACGTGTTTTTCGCTGTCTTTGTGGACGGTGGCGGGAATGAAATAAGCCGTTTCTTCGCTACAGAAATCGAGACAGGCTCCGTATTGAGTGACAATGACCGGCAGACCACAGGCCATGGCTTCAGCAATGGGGAGCCCAAAGCCTTCTCCGCGATAAGGGTGTACCAAAGCTTGGCACGCGGTGTATAAGCCGGGCATATCCGCTTGAGGCAAGTCTTCTGTGAGGTGCAATATTTCTGGCATATGGGGGTTCTGTTGCTGATATTCACGAATCCAATCGGCAATATCAATGGCATTGTAAATTTTACCGGCACCGTAGTCTTTGATGACCAGACAGACATCATCGGCTGCGGTGAAGCTAGCGGTATAAGCATTTAATAAGACGTCTACGCCTTTGCGGGAAATGCTGCCCCCGACAAACAGAAAGCGGAACTTCTTTTGTGTGGCCAGCGCGATTGGCGGTGCTTGGGGGTGGAAGGCTTGGGTGTCCACACCGTTGGGTACCACACGCACCTTTTCGGGCAATAAACCACTTTCGATATAACAGTCGCGTACAAATTGGGTGGGCACCCAGACCTGATCGACATAGCGGTTCATCTGGTAAATCCACCGCTCTGGCAGGGAACCAAATTCCCAGGGCTGAATCATGACCCAGTGGGAATGCCCTGCGGGCGGATCAAAATTGGGGGGCCAACTGTGGCGCACCACCACATCTGGGTTGGCGACATGGGGATGATACAGGCTGGCGGCTAAACGGTGCCAAGGGGTGCCCGGTTCGGGGGAAAACAATTGGGGGCGTTGACTACAAATGTCGAGAGTCACGCCCAGGGGTTGCAGGCGGGCGAGGAGTTCGCGGTTGACCATGGCAAAGCTGTGGTGTTCAAAGACATCCCCCTGCCATTGGACATGCAAAGTGGGAGTGGGAGCATGATAATCTTTGAGTTTTTTCCCGTACCACAAGGTGTAATGGGTCGAATGGTCAAACCACTGCCGTGCAAAACCTGCCTCTTGGAGCAGTTTATCCAATAAGGCGGGGGGAATGGGTCGGGGTAGTTCGGACGCCTCCCAGACCTTTTGTTCGGTTTGGACATGTTGTACAAACAGCTCCCCCCCAAGGGGCATTTTGGCAAAGAGGGTGCGCAGATAATGGGCGACTTCTGCGGCAGGCAACTGTTCAATGACGTGCTCCAGATGGACACAACCGGCTGGCAACGCGGGAGCCTCTTCAAGGCTCTGAGGATGGTTGATGACGGTGAGTTTGGGGCTGCGCTGCAAGATCCAGTTGGCAAGTAGGGGCAGCGGTGGAGCCGCATTACTTTCGTCGACCAAGCTGGCGGTCAGTTCTTTGAGGGGTTTGCACAGATAGGTCAGAAAAGCTCCAGACTTCTCCGTTTTGACTTGATAACCGAAACCTTCCAACAGTTCTTGTAAGGCGGGATAAGGACGTTGGTTGAGGCGGCATTCCCAGAACAATTCGGCTTGGGCTTCATCCTGCGGTGCAAAGGTGCGGATCCAGAGGCGTCCATTGGGTTTTAACAGGCGTTGACAGTGCTCTAGGCAGGTTTTGAGATCCTGAGGATGGAGCGTTTCAATGGCCCCTTGTAATACGATCATATCAAAGGGGTGCTGGTGCCGGGCCAAGGTCTGATTGAGATGGGCGGTGTAACGGAAGCGGCGCGCTTTGTGGTTGTGGGGCACTTGCAGCGCTTCGCTCAGGCTAAAGGTCAGGCCATGGGCTTCTTGGCACAGGCCGCGGTATTGTTGCCACAATGCATACACTTCTGGTCCAATCACCAGCACGCGGTCTTCCTCCTCAACGGGATCGGGCAGGGCGCGCTGTTTCCAGAAGGTGCTCCAACCTTCGCTGGCAATCGGCACATTGACCAACGGTAGGTTTTGACTGCGGTATTCAGCGACGACCAAGTTGTCTTGCCAGGGTTCACTCTGGGCTTCAATGGAGCGGATTTGGAAGCCAAAATGTTTGAGGAGGGTTTCGATCAGGGCGGGTGGATAGGGGCGTTGGTGTTGCTCATGCAACCAGAAATGCTGACGCAGGTGGGGGGACTGCCAATTGGCCGTGCGCAGAATTAAAACGCCTCCGGGCTTCATCGCCAACGCACAGCCCTGTAAAAACTGTAAAAGCTGGCCTTGGGGCATTTGCTCAAGGATACCGTTGCCATGAATCCCATCAAAGGCACGAATGTAATGGCGCAGATAGTTGGGTGCGTGAGGTAAAACCTGAACCCCTAAGCGGGAGGCTGACTCTATATTCTCAGGATCGGTATCCAACCCTAAGGCCGGGATCTGTTGTTGATTGAGAGCCTGTACCAATGTTCCTGGGCCCGCTTGTAGATCCAAGACCTGACTGCGATGGGCCAGCAACTGTAAGCTTTGTTGTTGTTCTGGGGAACCATAACGCCCGTCGAAAAACTGTGCCTGGCTACTGACAGTGTGGGGTAATACATGACTGGTAACCGGGTATTGGTAGGCCCGTGCCAGATCTTGAGCCGTCGCGATGCGCTGCAACTGTGCGGGTTGAAGGCTGGCGAAACGATTTTCCGTGGTGGCATCATGGGCCAGTACCACACAGCCATAACTTTCAATCATTTCCCAGAAACGCTGGTTACATTGCTCGACTTGGTTGCGGTTGAGATCGTCAGGCAATGGGCCTTCAGGATTGAGTAACCAGTCTTGGAACTGTAGGGCGTAAGGGTCATAAGCGGAATAGAGCAGGGGCAGGTTGTGTTGGTGGAGCCAACTTGGCAGTTGGAATGAAAAATGCCGCAAAGAAGTGATATGCACCCGATCTGGCTGGTAACGATTGAGCACGTGGGTGAGCAATTCGATGAGCGCAGCGGGCATTTCGAGAGGCGATGGGGAGGTCAGGGGGCCGGAGAGGGTGAGACGGGTGATGCCGTCGCGGTGGTCGCTTTCCAGACGGGGCTGAGCGCTATCGGCGGTGCTTTCGAGCTGTAAAATAGTCGGGTAAAATCCCTGACTACTGAGGCTACTCAAGTGGGTTTGCAGCGTTTCGGGCAAGGTTTGATTGGCCAGTACCAAGATCGTCTGTTGCTTGCCGGGCAATAATTTCTGACGCAAATCGCTGCGGTATTGATTGGCCCGTTGGTTCAGACCCAGATGGTAGAGGGTTTGTAAGAGATAACGGTGTAGATCTTCCAAGCGTGCTGGAT
>DLGM01000234.1:1171-6557 GCA_002482705.1 Cyanobacteria bacterium UBA7694 | reverse complement strand
TCAGCCGGGCAGGCATTTTCAGGGGCCAACTGATGGGGCGAATAGGTGCGTATCCAGTGGTCAAATAATTTTAAGAAGCCGTCCGGTTGATGGACAACGGGTGCTTCAGGAATAGCTGTAACGGTCGCAAAGGGTAAAATGGCGGGCAACCCTTGGCTGAGGAGGCCTCCTAAAAAGGCAACCTCTTGCCAATCCCCAAACTGACTCTCAGAGGGATGGGACAGGGCTTTGCGTTGAAAAGCCAGGGCTCCCATCGGTAAAGGCCACTGATTGCGTAACAGAGGGCCGCGCCAGTCGCCGACACTCTGGGGTAAAAATGCCGGGGTGGGCAGAGGGTTGAGCTCGGTGTCGATATATTGTACCTGGCTGGCGGCTGCCCAGGCTTTTGGCTGTGACAATGCTTTGAGCATAACCTCGCTGTGGCGAGGATGGTAGCTCACTTCTGGATGGGCAAAAATAATCGCTTCCCCGCTGGCATGGGCCAAACCCTGTTGCCAAGCTTCCATGCGCCCTTGGCCTGCAGGTAGGGGCAATACTTTCCAGGAGCTGGGAACCGTTTCGGGGACAGCCCCATCATGGACTACGATGACTTCAATGGCAATGCTTTGGTGAATTAGGCTGTGGATCAGGTGGCGATTGACGCGCGGGGACTGGGCGGGAAGGTAGGCAATGACACTTAGCTTCATGGTAAATCCTTGTGGGCTAGGTAGGCTTCAATCTCCATTTCAGGGGGGGGCGAGGGCTCCGGGGCATAGGTGCCTCGGGCTACGGCTACAAATCCCAAGGCCTGGTAAACGCTGGTGAGCGACAGCGGTGGCAAGGTGGTTGGGCTGACATGGGCCGGTGCTTCCAGCAGAGTTGCGACTACATGGACCCAGTATTGGGCCTTGCGTAGGTCGAGGCAAAGTGCGCGAACCAGTGCGGTCTCAGGGAGCTTATCCCAGCAGCTTTCTGGCAGCGCCAGCACTGCCGAATTGCGCAGAATACAGCCTTCACTCAGGGCGGGCACTGAGCGAAAGGGGGATAATTGTTTAAAGACACTGACGGGTAGCCCTTGTAACAGCGGGTGCCATCCGGGCTCAGCCTGGGTTGGGTAGCTCTGTTGCTCCCAGATAATTTCATGAGGGGGGGCCGAAGCGTCCAAGGGAGCCCAACCGGCTGCGCTAATACCCGCCTGCCCCATTAAGACGGGGCCAGCGGCCCCACAGTCGGGATGGGTTTCAAGGTGTTTGAGGGTGTTTTCGAGCCAGGTGCCCAGGGCTGGAGGTTGGTGAACCATGACGAGGCTGAATGGGCTGCTGGCCTCTTTGAGCATGATGTGTAGCTGCTTGGCGGGCGTATTGTTTTCACCTGCGCTCAGAATTTTAAGGCTCTGTTCGTTCGGTTGTAAGGTCGGGCGGGGGACTTCTTTGAGCTGGGGGCCGCGTACCAAGATCCATTCACACTCAAGGCGCAGCCAACTCGGAGCTGAAGCCCGCCAATTGAGAATATGTTCAGCTTCTGACAAGGTGGCGGCGTAGGCCGTGAGGGTCAGACGGGGCGCTTGAGTGGCGCTGCCTTTAATAATTTCGATATGGCTCTGGGATGCAGATTTACGGATAATACGAAGGGCCATCTCTTAACCCCCTCCTCTGGCGATACTCCAAACGTCTTTAAAAATGAGCAGGACACCTAGGCCAATCAGGAGAATAAACCCGGCATAGTGCATGTTTTCTTCGATGCGGCGTGGCAGTGGTCGCCCCCGCAGGCCTTCAATCAGCAGCAGAAAGAGGTGTCCTCCGTCGAGGGCCGGAATGGGCAGAATGTTGAGAATGGCCAGCTCAATGCTGATTAAAGCGGCGAAGTACAGCAGTTGGGTAAACCCGGTTTGGGAAACTTTGGAGCCCATGTGTACGACTTCTACCAAGCCCCCTACCTGATTCAGGGGCAAGGCTCCGCTGACGAGTTTACCCAGCGCCCCGACCAACATGCTACTCATGCCGACCATGTCTTTGGCCCCTTGGGTAAAGGGTTCGATCGCATTGGCAGCCGGGCGTCGCTTGGCCAGGGTACCAATTTGTACGCCAATTGTACCGTTGGCGGCGGGTTGGGGCGTGAGCGTCAACTGTTTATTTTGGCGTTCAACCTGAACCTCAATTTTTTGACCCACCAAGGATTTGACTTTTTCTTGCATGTCTTCGGGCTTCTTGACGACTTGCCCATTGATGCTCAGGATTTTATCTCCCATGGCAAACCCGGCGGCAGCGGCCGGGGATTTCTCCATGACTTGGCCGACCATGACGCCATTGGCCTCGCCATCGGGGATACCTGTGCCAAATACCAGCCCCACCAAAATAATATAAGCCACAATAATGTTGGCTATCACTCCACCGGAGATAATAATGGCCCGTTCCCAGATGGCCCGATTTTTGAGGAAACGCTTGTCTCCTGGCGCGAATTCAGCTTCACCTTCGGCGCTGTTTTCATCGTCCATAAACGCGCAAAACCCGCCCAAGGGCAACGGGTTGAGCTGGACATCGGTTTCACCCCAGCGGAAACCAAACAGGGGTTTACTTCCCAGGGGAAAACCAATCGAAAAAATCTTGACCGGAACACCCAGGCTTTTAGCGCAGATAAAGTGTCCGAACTCGTGAATGGCGATCAGCAGCGCCAAAACAAAAATAACCAACAAAATATGTACCAAATTCACGCGAAAGCTCCCTTTGCGCCTGGGCGCGCCCGCTCCTGAGGGTGGCGGGGATCCTGCTTGAAGTATACCAAATCTGTGCCAGTGGGCACAGCACCGCCTTATGGCCTTTTAACCTAACAAAAGTCCCTCCGGTGAATCCACCAGAGGGACTAAAAGCCGATGGGGCTTAGGAGGCCATGGTTGCCAACTCTGGTTCGGCCTGGCGAGCCTCGGCAGTACCTAAATCAGAGATTTGTGGCACAAAACTCCCATCAGCGTAGAGCTTCTCGGCCAAACGGTTGATATAAGGATCGTGGTTGAGATCGAATTGGCTCATGTGGTTGCTGATGCGGTCATACCCCATGCGGCAGAAAGAACGGGTCATGTAAAGTTCTGTCAGGGCCTGTTCTTTGGTTTTGCCTTGGTTGAGCAGGGTGGTGGTGCTGGCAATCATGGCGGCCATGACATACAGATCCATCACACTTTCGGCAATCCGTTTTTGGTGCAGTTGCTGGGTAATAACGCCTTTTTTGTGAACCCGAATCAGGTCCATGGCATAGGCACTGAGCTTATCAACCCCTTTGCTGAAGAGTTGGGCTTCCGTGGCCAGCAGGGGATGGGCTTTGGTAAGCTTGGCGCTGCTGAGCTTTTTCTGGGCGTAACCCTTGAGACCGGCTTTTTTCAGGAACTGACCCAGGGTTTTTAAGCCTTCTAGGGCAATCATGGCGCGGGAAATTTCGCTGGTGCCTTCGACAATCAGGCCTAAGCGGGCGTCACGCATAAAGCGCTCAATGCCCAGTTCGCGGCAATAACCCATACCCCCATGAATTTGCAGGGCTTCATCACAGATTTTCCACAGGGCTTCGGTGCTGTACACTTTGGCGACAGCGGCTTCAATGGCGTAGTCTTCTTCGCCGCCATCCACCAAACCGGCGGTCAGATAACCCACGCATTGCATGCCATAAGCGAGCATTGCCATGTGGGCAATTTTTTCTTTGATGATTTCAAAGCGGCCAATATTTTGGCCAAATTGTTTGCGCTCATTGGCGTATTTAATGCTCATATTGATCAGGTGACGGGCGACTCCCAGAGAAGCGGTCGAAGTGCTCAAGCGGCCATTGTTGAGAATCTCCATCGCGATTTTGAAGCCTTTGCCCACTTCCCAGAGCACGTTCTCGACGGGCACTTTGACATTTTCGAAGTAGACCATGGTGGTGGAAGAACCCTTCCAGCCCATTTTTTGCTCTTCGGGGCCGCTGCTGACGCCCCCCATGTCGCGGGTGACCATAAAGGCGGTGATTTTGTCTTTGGTTTCGCCATTTTCAGTGACGGGTGTTTGGGCAAAAACGGTATAGAAGTCGGCAATTCCGCCGTTGGTAATAAACTGTTTTTCGCCGTTGAGGAGGTAGTGGGTTTTGTCTTCGCTGAGCACTGCACGGGTGCGAATGCTGGCGGCATCAGAGCCGGAGTTGGGCTCGGTCAAACAAAACCCGGCGATCAGCTCGCCGCTGGCCAGATCGGGCAGGTATTTCTGTTTTTGGGCTTCGTTGCCAAACAGCAACAGCCCTTTCATGCCAATACTTTGGTGTGCGCCCACGGTGGCGGCAACGGCACTGCCGAGCACAGCCAGATCTTCCAGGACGCGAGCGTAGCCAGAAACGGTCAAACCAATGCCGTCATATTCTTCCGGGATCACCAGCCCAAACAGGCCCAGCTCCTTCATTTTATTGAGCAGTGCTGGGGGCAGCTTTTCTTCCTTGTCGATTTTGTCCTGATCGACACTTTTGCCAAAGCTGCGGATGCTGTCACCAATCATGTCGATGGTTTCTTGTTCATCGGCGCTCATGACCGGTACGGGGAAAATTTTGTCTTCGTGGATATCTCCCAGGAAGAGATTACGCAGGAAACCGTTTTTGGCTGTGGACATGCAATTTGCCTTTCACACGATTAAAGATTCTGATCGTATTATAAAGCACGGTCGGTCTTTTTTGTATGCGTTGCATCAAGTGAAGGGTGAATCTTAACCTTGGCGGCCCTGCTGTAAAAAGTTAGCAAAAGACGTGATGACCCGTTGATCGCGGAAAATTTGCCCGTGATGTGCCAAAATCTGTTGGCATATTTGCTGATTATAAGCCGGGTCTGTGCCAAGCGCGACCGCTAAACGCACATATTCGGCTGCGCTGTGGGCCACTGGGCCTGCAATGCCCATCTGCTGGTAACAGGCTTGGGTAATGCGCCCGACCATAAACTTGCCTGGTAAGGTGACCACCGGTTTTCCCAATCCCAGCGCTTGGTAAGCGGTGGTTCCTCCCCCATAGGCCAGCGGGTCGAGAATCACGTCACCCAGGGCCAGGAGGTGGTTAAACTGTTCGGGGGTGAGGGGGGGCAATACCCAAATCCGCGCCATGAGTTCGGGCATGGTGCGCCGGAAGCGGGCCAGGAGAAGGTCGCGCAAGGGGGTCAGCGCAGCAGGGCAGACCATTAATAATTGCCCGAGGGGATCTTGGGTGAGAATGGCAGCCAAAATGGCGTCAAAGGCCGGGTGAAACTTGAGCGGATTCTGAGCGCACACATACCAGTGAGCGTCTGGTAAACCAAAATCACTGCGCTGCATCAGCGGTTCGGATAAACGCGGTGGCTCCATCCAAACAGGCAGGTGTTCCCAGGCTACCAGTTGTTCGCTGTAGTGACTCGCCCCATCTGGTGGTTCGAGCCAGC
>DLGM01000234.1:0-1165 GCA_002482705.1 Cyanobacteria bacterium UBA7694 | reverse complement strand
AATAAATGCATCCAGATGGGGCAGTCCGGTGCTGCCGGGCGTCATCCACGAGGTAAATTGCAGGGGGGCAATGCGGGCACAGCCCAGCAGGGCTTGCTGTGAGTCCCAACCCGGTTCAGTCAGATACAGGGCATCAGGCTGCTCTGCCCGCAGAGCGTCAATGGCCGCATGGGGGTTTTCGGGCACCACTTTCCAATGTACCTGCTCGGCATCGAGAACACTGATCGGATCCCCATCAAAGAGGGCGCGAATACGCCCGGATTCACTGGCAATGGTGACCCGGAAACGGTGTGGATCCAAGCGCTTTAAAATGGGGCTGACATACACCCGTGCCAATTTTTCGCTGCTGCTGGTGATATAGGTCAAAAGGTGGAGCGGTTCGTTGACCGTGCGAGGGGGCATCAGGGCTGGGGCGGGTTGTAACAGCCGCTCCAGGATTTTGCCATACTGTTCGCGCAGCGCCCGTACCGGCAAATCCAGATAGGGCAAATGGCTAAAATTGGTAGTGGCCAACTGCACAAAAAAGAGGCTGAGCTTTTGGTTCTCAAGGGTGGTGGGTGGGTACTGCTGCAAGTGGCGCTGGTAGCGCCGCAAAGCACTGCGTAACTGATCGTTTAACCCTTGTAATGTCGCCGTATTGGGCGGAATCAGCGGATAGACCAAATCGCGTTTTAAACGCCACTCAGCCCGGTTCTCTCGCGCCAAGGCCTGTTCGTAACAATACCGTGCACTTTCGGCATCACCAGAGCGCTCTAATAAATACCCCAAATAAAAAGAGAACAGGGCCTGCATTTCCGGGATGGCACGCATCAGCGCCATCAGCGTTTCCGTGGCGAGGGGAATATCTCCCTGTTCGCGCAAGGCATCAGCTAAAGCCAGATACAGATGGCTGCTGCGCGGGCTGCGCAAAATAGCCTGCATATAACAGGTGATGGCCATTTCCTGTTTGCCCATGTGGCCAAGCAAAGTGCCAAGCCGCTCATAGATCGCATAAAAGCGCGGATAAAGCCCCATACACCGCTGGTAGGCTTTCAGGGCTTTGGAGTATTCCGTCTGTTGTTCGTACCACAACCCCAGTTGGTACCAATACCAGGCAGTTTGGGGGGCCGCTTGGCAGGCCCGTTGCCAAGCAAACTCCGCTTGTTGTGGGTCTAAATGGGCTTTG
>DLGM01000456.1 GCA_002482705.1 Cyanobacteria bacterium UBA7694 | reverse complement strand
ATACGTATTTGGGACCCCATCTCAGCGGCAATCAACATTGAAATGGTAGTTTTACCCAATCCTGGTGGCCCATAAAAGAGCAAATGGTCCAGGGGTTCTTGACGCAAACGGGCAGCCGCAATTGCAATCCCGAGACTCTGTTTTAATTCCTCTTGTCCAAGATATTCACCCAAGTTCTTGGGACGCAGATTATTTTCAAGCGTGTCATCACGCCCAGCCTCGCCTTGAATCAATCGAGCCGGCGTATCTCCCTTGGGGCGCTTGGGAAGCGGAGCAGATTGGTCAGCAGGAATGATCGCCATTATTGAATGATTTGATAACGATAGGCTGAGATATTGACATCAGCGGCATTAACCCCTGGCGGCAATTGGGGAATAATCTTGCCGGGAATTTGACGCATCACCAGTTGGGTATCAGGGTCCAGATCTTCAAAGGGAGTGCCCACATCTGTGCGAATCGCGAATGGAACATTCGCACGCCAGCGATCGAAGAGGAAACCTTGCCCGCCAACTTCAATATTGTCACCCGTTGCCAAATTGGCTGTAAAGTTCAGCGGGGGGGGCGGTGGAGTTGCAGTGACAGCCCCTGGCGTCGCCGCGTCAGCGGCCGCCACAGCACTGGTGAGATCAGAAAAAAGTATCTGCACCTCAAAGCTGCTGTCATTTAACACCCGCCACAAAGAGTTAGGATAATTGCGGACTAAAATTTCGGGAACCCCATTGACCAAACGGCCCCGCCCCATCACCCCAGTACCGCTGGCTGAACCTTGGAGATAATAAAAGTCGGTCCATTTGGATTCAATGTCACCGGGCAAAAGCCCAACAAAAGGTAAACGACCCAGTAAAAACTCAGCGCCATTGTTCAAAGAAACGCCATTCACCCGTGGCCCTTCTAGGGTGGGATCAATCGTGCTATCTGGTCTGCCACTTGGGGCATTGAGCACAATGTAATAGGTGACATTGGGGTTGTTTAAAGCCAATCGCCCCTGCACCGTAAACTGAAACAGAACGCGCTTATTAAAGGCCTGATTGCCACGAACTACCTTATTGGCACAACCTGTGAGCAACAAGCAAAAGAGAAGGGGAAAGAGGAGTCGGCGCATTACGAGACCTCAAAAAATGAGAAAAGTGGGCATTACTGGACTCGAACCAGTGAAACCTCTTCCGTGTGAAGGAAGCGCTCTACCAACTGAGCTAAATGCCCGACACATGTGCATTGTAACAATTACTGGTTCGGAGGGGAAGAGTTTGGCATCGGCAAGCGCATCATGATCGACTCTTGTTTTTGCAGCACACGCTCTAAATCCTCAGCACTGATATAACCAAGTTGTACTAAAATCTCCCCTAAGAGCACCCGCGATTCACTTTGCAAAGCCAAGGCTTTCTCGAGTTGTTTCTCCGTCAGTTTGCCTTCGCGGAGCAACAAAGCGCCCAAGCGGTTATCATGACGTTGGGCCCGTAAGGCCTCTTGAAGTTCATCAGCACTACAAAGATTGCGCTCAACCAAAATAAAACCCAAGAGCTTCCCGGTGCGTCGTTGCTCTGCTAAAGCACTTTGTAATTGTTCAGCCGTAAGCACCTGGTTGCGCAATAAGACTTGGCCAAGGCGCGTTTCTTCCTGCTGTTGCTGAATAGCGCGAGAAACCTGCTCCCGTGAACAAATATTTTCGGCAATTAAGATTTGCCCCAAAAGTTTATGTGGATACTGCTCTTTGATACGCAGAGCCTGTGTCAGCTCAGCTTCTGTCAGTGCTGACATACGCAAGAGAATCTGCCCAAGGCGATTCGGTTCTACCGGTTCATTGGGTGTGACTGGCCAAAAGCGCTGGAACAGATCTTTAAATTTATCCCCTAACACTGCATTCGTTTCCCGTTTACTGTGTGATAGGTGCCATTATAACACCGCTGGCAAATTTCTTGACATTCCCTGAAGCAAACGCCATAACCAGAAACCCAGTAACAGCAAAGGCAATGACCAAAACTCGGTACAAAACCCACCGAGATCACTAAAAATTGATCGGCGATAGATGCAAAGCCTCTATGCAGATGGTGTTTAAGCAGATCAGTACAAGCACCACAACAAATAAGAGGCAGCTCAGCCCACCTGCGTAATCCGCAAATCGCGCAACAGTTGCTCAGCGACCAAGCGTCCGGAACGCAAGGCCCCGTCAATAGAGCCATTCTCACAGTGATCCCCACATAAATAGAGGCCTTTTTCAAGGCGACGAGTCCGCGAAGGCGGATCGAGAAAAGGCGGTTGCTGGTCAGGAAGAGAGTAGGGAATCACCTGATCTTGCAGCAGATGCCAAGCTTGAACTTGCTCGCCATACCAACTCAACAGTTGCTGCCGCACTTTATGTTCCAATTGCGGCAGGGGCATTTCCGTCCAGGGAGCCAAAACCACAACGGCCACAAGGGCTGAGCCTGATGGCGCATAAGCCGGGGACACATTGCTCATCACCGCGAGATTATTGACAGGTCCGTCCTCATCCCCATTGAGCACCAAAATGGGTGCCTTAAACGGCGGGGCAACACAGGTGAACCACAGCGTACGGGAAGCGCGTCCTTGGCGGGGAGGAAGCTGAGGTAAAAGCCGCGCAGCAGCAGGCCCTTCCGTAGCCACCACAACGGCTTTTGCACGCAGACGCTCGCCAGTGGCCAGCAACACCTCGCCGGGAGACACCGCCTCAACGGGAGAAGCTAAACGCACAGCATCAGCGGGCAATAAACGCTGAAGCTGCTGAGCGATTTGCCCCATTCCTTGGGCTGGGACCATCGCACGACCCGCTCCAAATTGTTGAAACACAAACTGGAATTGACGGGCACTGGTGACCAATTCAGGGTCAAAAAAGACGCCCCGTAAAAAGGGGCGGAAAAAGTCCTCTAACATCGCATTGGAAAAGCCAAAACGCTGTAACCAGAGAGCCGTTGTCATTTCCTCAGAAGCATAGATTTGTTTGCGACTGCATCCAGCCAAAAACTGACGCAAGCGTAAAATACGTAATTTATCTTCCCAACTGCCAATTTTGGCCCGGAGGGTAGGCAGTAAGTCAGCGGGAGCCCGTAAGGGATCACCGATCCGGGCCCATTGTTTATGGTGGCGGATCAGTGCACCGGGATGAAAGGCTCGCAGATCCAGAGCCGCATAATCTAAGAAATTTTTCCCCTCGGGATAAGCGGATAAATAGATCTGAAACCCCCGATCAAGTAAAAAGCCCTCCACTACATCGGTCTGTACGCGTCCTCCTACCTGAGGCTGCGCTTCTACCAAGCGAGGCATCACACCAGCCTGTTGCAGGGTCCGGGCACAGGCCAACCCCGACAGACCGGCCCCTACAATCACAATGTCTTGCTGCATCTGCCTACTCCCGCGAACCTGGGGTAACCTGCAAGCGCAAGGCTTTACCTGCTCTCATCACTTCAACTTCTGTGGATACACCAATTTTGAGCGCATCCAAGGCATAGGTATAGTCGTAGATATTTTCAATCTTCCGCCCTCCCAAAGCAGTGATGATATCTCCCGCTTGTAGTCCAGCCGCTTCAGCAGGCCCCCCTTTGGTGACACCGGACAGTCTCATGCCTTTGATATCCCCAGTGGCATAATCGGGAATTGTGCCGAGATAAACCCGCAACCCCCGTCCTGCTTGTTCTTTGGGCTTTTCTTCTGCCACGTAATCAGGCTTTTGTTCGCGCAGAGCCAAGGCACGGGTTAAGCGGGCCATCAGAGTCACCACCCGCTGGGTTCCCGCATAATTGAGCTTGTCAGCCGTATCCCGGGGAGTATGGTAATCGCTGTGAGCCCCTGTAAAGGCGCTCAAAATCGGCACGCCTTTTAAATAG
>DLGM01000210.1:2271-4203 GCA_002482705.1 Cyanobacteria bacterium UBA7694 | reverse complement strand
CATGGGCGTGTACATCCCCCCGCATCCGGGCCAATGGCCCAATTTCCCCCCAGCGGACGCCCCGAACAGCATCAAAACTCATAAGGGCGCCTAAGAGGCCGTCTGAGTATGCATTATGCCTACCCAGAATGACACGGCCAGCCCCCCTCTCCTTATTCAAAGAGAGGGGGGCTGGCTGGGGGGAAATGCGACCCATTCTGGGAGGTTGTTAAGCGATCACAACCTCACCGCGCAACATGCCTTTCAGATTACGGGGTTACTTGCAGGCGAAGCCCCATGAGCGAGTTACCCGGGCGGCTCTGATCGAATTGGACGACCACCACACGGTTGTCTCCTTCGGCAAGCTGATTCACAAAATCAACCTTTGTGAGTTTATGTTGCGCCTGATAAACATCTGAGGCATCCACATAGTAGCCTGCGGGGAATCTTTTGTTGAAAAGATAGATGCGGGCAGCATCATCGACCAGCTCAAACTGCACTTCGAACTTCTTGGCCTTCCCATTGGGGAGATTGACGGTGGTCTGGAAGTAAGTAAAGTCCAATTGCCCGGCTGCTTTCATGATCTGTGAAGGCATGCGGAAGACCACAGAGCCATCTTTGCGAATTTCCGCAGGTTTCCATCCGGGGTCATTCGCCGCAGGAATGGTCGCTTTGGAAAAGGCATTTTTACGTTGATCCAGGGTTTTTGTCTCGAAATCAACCAGCTTCGTTTCGTTTCCTTGGTGGACTGTCCACGGCGCAATCGCAGCTTCTTTAGGGGCAGCCAGGATCTCTTCGCCATTCATCTCAAGACCAATTTTTTTAATGGTATTGCCGGGAGGATGCTGATCATACTGGACGATCACAATCTCGTTCCGCCCCATCCGTAACTTACTCTTGAGATCCACGGTTTTAAACACGCTCTTGCGGCCGATGATGTCGGAGCCCTCAACATACTGACCGTTAATATAAATGCGAGCTGCGTCATCGACTTCCCCAAACGTGACTTTGAAGTCATTGACTTTACCCGTCACATTCACAACCGTTTTAAAATAGGTAAAGTCGACTTGCTGTTTACCGCGCGTTATTTTAGAACCCTGCATGAAATTGACGGTTCCATCTTTTGCAGGCGTCAGTGGCTTCCAGCCCTGAGTGGGGATTTTTGCCAATGCAAAAGCAGCGATGAATTCCTGCGGATTATTGGTGGGATGGTCAATGATCCCCTCATTACCCTCATGGTATTGCCACGGTTCAATGACAGTTTGGCCAAATGCTGTCGTCGGTAAAGACAACAGAAGCAATGCAGGGAGAAGAAGGAGTCTGGATTTCATGTTTTTCATAATTATTTTCCCATTTTTTTTACATTCAGTGCGTTGCGATCAAACTTGGGTATGAGTGAGCGTGGGGTGATCTTGCCATACTTTCTGTATTTTTCGTTTTCCAGGCGCTAGCGTTGCATAACATCGTTTTGCGACCTGTTTTGCGCTGTAAAGACAGGTTCTAAATCTGTTTTTAACGCTAGTTTCTTAAAATCGAATACATCATAACATAACACGCACCAAGACAACATAAGATCAACAGATTCGTCCTCACATTGATTACCCAACCCTCCAGTCGAGGAAGTAAAGATGTAAAAACCTTGCTTTTGTGTCTTATTAACAGTGTAATATCCAGAAAAACAGGATATAATTTCAAGATAACATATAAGAAATGTGTATTCTACAGATTCCTACAATATGCCGGTTTGACGGGTTATCCAGATCTGCATCACTCCGCGACCAGGCCGAGCCACCCCTTTCAGGTGTTGCTCTCCGCCCCCAGCTTCATGGGCGTGTACAGCACCCGCATCCGGGCCAATGGCTCAACTTACCCGCAGCAGACGCGCAAACTGAGCACAGATGTGTGTCGGCCCACCCAGTCCGCCCAACACGTTATTGCAAATGTAGGGTTAGC
>DLGM01000210.1:0-2228 GCA_002482705.1 Cyanobacteria bacterium UBA7694 | reverse complement strand
GGATGTTATACAAAAGCATGGCCAGTACCGCAAGGGCGGCGCGTTTCCGGGGCTGCGGCTTCAGGCTCAGGGCTGTGGCTCGCTGAGCAACTGGGGGTAAAACTGCTCAAAGAACCAATAAAAGGCGTACATCAGGCCCGAGGTTTTGGCGATCGCCTCGTTGTAGATCAGGGCGCGGGCTTCCTGGATGGGCAGACGCACGACCTCGATTTGCTCGCGCTCGTGGGCATTGCCGCCCCCGTCGCTGTACTGCATGCTCTGATCGACAAAGGCGTAAAAAATCGTTTGCCGCGAGGCCGCAAACCCAATCGACGTATAAAAGGAGTTCATTTTGTGGATCTCTGCCAGGGGGATGCGGTAGCCGCACTCTTCCCAGGCTTCATCCTGGATGATGGCTTCTAGGCTTTTGTCTTTGTCGACCAGCCCGGCGCACAGTTCGTAGGTATAACCGTCGTCATTGCGCAGATACACCGGTGGGCGGAACTGCCGCACCAGAATCAGCTCTTCGTGGGTGCGGTCAAAGAGCAAAATCGCGACGGTGTCGTGGACGTGGACCATGTCCCAGGCCCGGGGCTGCCCATCTTGCAGAAAGTGCATGCGCTTGGGGCGGATATAGGGAGAGTCTTGGCAGTCATCAAAACGGACGTCAGTAATTTTGGGCATGGGGCACTCCTGTATCTGTTTCTATGATACACGATGCCTTAACGACTTAAAGTGCCTCAAGCTCCTGAGGGCTCAGGCCCGTGTATTTGCTGATAATTTCAATTGCAATGCCGTCGGTCTTCATTTGTTGCGCCATCCGTTTGAGTGCTTTTTCACTCTTGGCTTGCTCTTCAGCTTTCCCTTCAGCTTTCCCTTCGGCCTTCCCTTTAGCGATCAAACGCTTGTCTTTTTCACTGATGGCATTAACGAACATGTGCTTGACCTCCGTCTTATCCGTATAAGTTTTTCGAGGATACGGAATCTCAGGGTTATTATAAACGGATCATTTTCCTTGTGGGGGTTCCCAGTCTTGTGGATGATGGTGACTGTGGGGGTGCTTTGTGAGTTGATAGGCTTGCTGCTTGGAATATGTTATGCTCAACAGCACTGAAACGAGCGAGGATGAATGACATGCGACTATGGCGATATGTGCTGATACTGGGGCTTTTGGGTAGCCCGGTGCTGGCGCAGGAAGGGCCGGTCCAGGCCCAGATTCGGGCCGAAATTACCCGCTATGAGCAGCAGTTGGAAGCCAACCCGGACAACTGGCAGGCGCGGCTGTTTTTGGGCAATGCCTGGGCCCGGCTGGGGGAGTTTGAGCAGGCGATTGTCGAATATGATGAAATCATCAACAACAACCCCAATTATGTGGATGCCTGGAAGCGCAAAGGGCTGGTGTACCAGCAGATGCAGCGCTCGGAAGAGGCGATCGACGCCTTCACCACCATGATTGAGCTGTTTCCCAAGATGCTGGAAGGTTATTTATTGCGGGCGGATGTGTTTAGCCAGATGGGCGAGGCTGAGCAGGCGATGGATGACTATACCCAGGTGTTGCGCCTGAACCCGGAGCAACTGGAAGCGCGCATGAAGCGCATTGCCCTGTTCCAGCAAATGCACCGCCATGCGGAGGCCTTAACGGATCTCAAGCGGGTGCTGAATAAACAGCCGAAGTATGTCACGGCCCTGGAATACCGGGCGATCAGCGCCGCCGCCCTGAATGACTGGGGCACCGCCATGGCCGATCTGAATGCCCTGATTGCCGCCAAGCCCACCCACGCGCCCTATTATTGGCAGCGCGCGCAGGGCTTCCGAGCCCTTGGGCGCATCGCCGAAGCGGAAGCAGATCTCACCCGCGCCACGGCTTTTCCCAAGGATCGCGCCACCAGCTTTTTCCAGCGCGGCGAGCTATACCGCAGCCGCAACCAGTGCCCCAAGGCCCAGGCCGATTACCGCCAGGCCTGTGCTCAGGGCCTGCAAGAGGCCTGCCAGGCCACGTGCCCCTGAGGCAAAAAAGCCCGAGATGTGATCCGCACACCCTGAAAAGTTCGGGGTATAATGAAGCCCATGACTGCCACTATTCTTCTTATCAACGGCACCTCCAGTGCCGGTAAATCGTCGCTGGCGTGGGCCTTTCAGGCCAACAGCAAGCACCAGTGGGTGCGCCTCTCGATTGATGACTGTTTTGATGCCTTCCCCGCCGGGGCCAACCTCCACACGGTGCCCTACGACCGCCTGCGCGATGTCTT
>DLGM01000119.1 GCA_002482705.1 Cyanobacteria bacterium UBA7694 | reverse complement strand
TGGATGGGGCTGCTGATTCTGGGCGTCAATATTGTGGGGGCTTATGCCGCCTATCAGCAGGTGTTACAAATGGGGGCAGTGGGCCAGCGGGTGCTCTACCGTTTGCGGGCACGGGTCTTTGAGCATCTTCAGAGCCTGTCGCTGGGATTTTTCCAGGCCCACAAAGCGGGCGATTTGATCTCGCGCATTAATAACGACACCGAAAAACTCAACCAGTTCTTTTCCGAAACCCTGGTCCGTCTGTTTGGCAGCGTGTTTGTCATGGTGGGGGCGGTGGTGTTCATGCTCTCCTTGAACTGGAAATTGGGCTTGGTGGGCCTTGTTCCCGTACTGCTGATGGTGGCCTTTACCTATTTTCTGACGCCTTGGGTGCGCCGCACCAACGCCCGCAGTTTGCAGCAGTTGGGGCAGCTCAGCGCCCATATCCAGGAGAGTTTAGAACACTTTAAGGTGATTGTGGCCTTTAACCGCCGTGACTATTTCCGCACCCGTTTTGCCGAGGTCAACCAGGCCAGTTATCAGGCTGCCAGTCAGGCCGGAATCGCCAACCAACTCTTTACCCCCATTTACGACTTTGTGTATCAAGTGGCACGCCTGGGCGTTCTGCTGTACGGCATTGCCCTGATTGCGCAAGGTGCTTTAACGGTCGGTCTGCTGATTGCCTATTTCACTTATTTGGCCCGCTTTTATGAGCCCCTGCGCCAAATTGCTTCCCTGTGGGCTTCGTTCCAACTGGCGCTGGCAAGCTGGGATCGGATTGAGGGCATTTTAACCACCACCGACAGCCTGCCCGTTTTGCCTGCCGAAGCGCCCGTGCCCGCGGCCCCGCTTTTGGCCTTTGACAATGTCTCTTTTGCCTATCCCACCCAGCCGGAGAAAGCGATTTTGCATGGGGTCAGCTTTGCCTTAGAGCGGGGCAAAACCTATGCCTTTGTCGGCCCGACCGGGGGCGGAAAATCGACCACCGCCGCGCTCATGGCCCGCCTGTACGATCCCACCCAGGGCACCATTCGTTTCCAGGGCCAAGACCTGCGCAGTCTGCCTTCGGCTGAGCGCAGTGCCGCCATTGGTTTTATNNNNTGGAGCCGTTTTTATTCAGTGCGACCCTGCACGAGAACCTGATCTATGGCCATCCCGACTACGCGGGATATACGGCTGAGCAATTGCAGCAGGTGCTGACTGAGCAAGGCCTGGATGTGTTGCTGGCCCGCTTTGACCAGGGGCTGAACACATCAATCCGCGCGGACCAGGACAGCATTTCGCTGGGGCAAAAGCAGTTGATTGCCTTTATCCGGGCCGTGCTGCGCGCCCCGCAACTGCTGATTCTGGACGAGGCCACGGCCAATATTGATACGGTCACAGAACAGCTCTTGGAAACCGTGCTGGATCGGCTCCCGGCCAGCACGACCCGCGTGATTATTGCCCATCGCCTCAATACGATTGAAAACGCCGACGCGATTTTCTTTGTCAATGAGGGCACCATGGTTGCCGCTGGGGACGTGGCCAGCGCCTTGGCCTTGCTGAAGTCTCAGGCGCGGGTGAGCTGATGCCGGGGTGATATTGACGGGGGCTCAAAATCTTGAGTCCCTCTGGGGGCTGTATGTTATCGGCAATCTGTAAGATAGGTGTGATGATGTGACGCAACTGTGCGAAGCCGCTAACAAGTATGGCCGCCCTTGCATATCAGGGCCGGTCAGTTCTGATATAATCCAGTATTCTGGAGGACTGCATGCAACATTTATCTATATTCTTAACGGGGCTCTGCTTGAGTGTGAGTCTGATGTTGCCAGCAGGGGCCGAACCTACAGATTCAGCCGTTGTGCCGGTAGACAAAGACCATCGCCAGAGCCTGGCGATGGTTTTGCCAACAACAGATGGCCAGACGACCCTCCACGGCCAGTTGGATCTCCCGCCGGACCTCCGTGTCCCTGTGCCCTTGGTGGTAATGGTACCTGGCTCCGGCCTCTTTGACAGAGACATGCACTTTGGCGACCCGGCCAATCCCCGCAGCTTTCTCTTCAGGCATCTCAGTGCGCAACTGAATCAGCGTGGGGTGGCTACGCTGCGTTATGATTACCGGGGCGTGTGCCATATCAATGCCATGCCGGTCTGTGAAAGCTGCCAGACACCGCAGGAACACGGCAAGTTTTTTGTCGAAAACTGCTTTGACAACGGCGTGCGCCAGGGGGTGACTCCGGCCAATATGCGCACCGATATTCTGCAAACCTACCGTTGGGGGACAGCCCAGAAGCAGATTGATCCCAAGCGTGTGGTGGTGCTGCTTCACTCTGAAGGCTCTGTGCACACGGCTTGGCTGCTGAAAGAAAAAGCCATTGCACCCCAGGGGGTGGTGATGATGGGCGGGCTCTTCGAAAGCCCTGGAAACGTTATTGAATGGCAAATGGTGGAGCGTCTGCAGACCCAGATTTTGCAGGCAGATACCAATGGTGACGGCCAGGTCAGCACTGAGGAACTGAAAACCTATCAGCCCCAGAACGATCTGCTGGCCATGTATCCGCAGCAGGCCCTTTTGCCTCCGCAGGGGCACTGGACGGCGGACAGCCTGAAACAAGTATTGCAGGCCCAGTACAACGCAGAAAAACAGCGGGCGTTGCAGACGGAAGACAGTGCCCCTTTTGGCAATAATGGCACGATCCAGGCTTCGATGGCCTGGTGGAAAATGTTCTTCAGGGAGAGCCCTACGCTGGCGGAATGGTTTCACGCCAGCGGATTGCCGGTGATCAACCATCTCGGGGACCGCGATTCCCAGATCAGCCTGGCGCGCCAGCAGGCTGCCTTGCAGGCTCTCCCGGACGGGCACAGGCTCAGCATTGTGCCACATCCGGGCACTGGTCATGCCCTAGGCGACCATATGCTGATGGGGCCGATGCGTGAAGACAGCGAAGCCCGGCTGCTCGACTCTGTGATGGCGCTGCTGCGCTGAAAGGCTCGCTGAGCAGTCTATGTAACGCTTTCTGACCAGAAAGCTTGTCACACAGCATAAGGTATGGCTATCCGGTCTGGTTTACATTGCTGTGGCGCAGGAGGGGCTGCCAGGATAAAAGCCCATTTGCTGGTGCAGTTCATCTGGTAACGCTCGAAACCATTGGGCACGCAATAGCTGGTTGGTCCACAGAGTAAACCAAGACAGATGAATGACATCTGACAAGAGAATATCTTTTGCCAGAGGCTTACCATGGGTCTTTCAAGCATGACAAAATTTCAACAAGATTCATTGTTGATCTACTCCTCAAGAGTAGGTGAGCTTTATTGTGTCATAGATTCAACAGAATTGACGGGCCCTGCTTGTATACCAAGGGAGGCCGCTCCAACGGATTAATGCGCCATGGGCAAGCTTATTTCAACCACGTGCTCTTGCTGATCATTGACCAGATCGATCCACTGCTGTGTTTGCGGTACGCCATCGAGCACAATGCCTGGGGTTGGGCCGCCTTGCACGACCTGGAGGTGGTACAGGGTTTCGTGGTACCAGTAGCGCATTGTAAAACCATCCCAATCTTTGGGGATACACGGTTTGAGGTACAGCCGATCATTCACCCGCGTGAGCCCCAGCAGCGACTCAATAATCAGGCGGTACATCCATCCGGCGGAGCCGGTGTACCAAGTCCAGCCGCCGCGCCCGGTATGGGGGGCAACGGCGTACACATCCGCTGCAACGACATAAGGCTCGACCTTGTAGGTGGCAATCTCGGACGCTGAATGGCCGTGTTTGATGGGGTTAATCATATGGAGCAGTTCCCAGGCCCGTTGGCTGTCGCCCAGAGCGGCAAAGGCCATGGTGGCCCAGATGGCGCTGTGGGTGTACTGCCCGCCATTTTCCCGCACGCCGGGCACATACCCTTTGATATAACCGGGATTGAGGGCTGAGGTATTAAAGGGGGGATCTAAAAGCTGTATGAGGCGATCCTCCCGGCGCACCAAATGCCGATCCAGCGCTGCCATGGCCATTTGTGAACGTGCGGGGCTACCCGCCCCAGAAAGGACTGACCAACTTTGGGCAATCGCATCAATACGACATTCCGGGTTGACCTTTGATCCCAGCGGCGTGCCATCGTCAAAATAAGCTCGCAGATACCACTCGCCATCCCAGCCGTGTTGCTCAATATTCTGGCTTAAATCGGCGGCTTCTTTGGCGCAGCGTTCGGCAAAGCCCCGGTCTCCCTGCTGTTGGGCAATCGGGATAAAGTCGTTGAGAACCTTATACAGGAAAAAGGCCAGCCAGATGCTTTCGCCCTTGCCGT
>DLGM01000118.1:898-5149 GCA_002482705.1 Cyanobacteria bacterium UBA7694 | reverse complement strand
GCCAGATGCTTTCGCCCTTGCCGTCTTTGCCGATCATATCCATGCCGTCATTCCAGTCACCGGAGCCAATCAGGGGCAGCCCGTGTTCTCCCCAGGTCAGCCCTTTGGTAATCGCCCGGACACAGTGATCATACAGGCTGGCCGTTTCTTCCGAGCGGATCGGCAGATCGTAATAGGAGTCTTCTTCTGCATTGACCGGGCGACCTTTGATAAAGGGGAGCACTTCGTTTAAAATGCCCGTATCCCCGGTGGTGATGACATAGCGGCAGGTGGCCAAGGGCAGCCACAGGTAATCATCAGAGCAGTGGGTGCGCACGCCCCGGCCCGAAGGCGGGTGCCACCAGTGTTGCACGTCCCCTTCGGGGAACTGATGGGCGGCACAGCGCAACAGATGGTCCCGCACCAAAGTGGGTTCTGTGTGGATCAGCGCCATGACATCCTGTAGTTGATCGCGGAAACCAAAGGCTCCGCCCGATTGGTAATAACCGCTCCGGGCCCACAGGCGACAGGCCAGCGTTTGGTACATCAGCCAGCCATTGGCTAGGATATTGACCGCTGGGTCGGGGGTGTCGATCTGAACCGTGCCGAGGGTATGTTTCCAATAGCGCCAGACCGCTTCCAGGGCCTGACGGGCTGCTTTGGCCGTGCGGAACCGTTGCGCTAAATGTCCCGTTTGTTCTGTATCTGGGCCCGCTCCGAGGGTGAATACCAGTTCCCGTTCTTCCCCATCGGCCAGCTCAAAGGCGACCTGGAGCGCGGCGCAGGGGTCAAAGGCGGTTCCGACCCGGCCCGACAGGCGCGAACGCCCCATCGCCGCCGGGGCGGCCAGGGTGCCATTGCGCCCCAAAAATTCGCTGCGGTCACCGCTGACCGTGCGCTGGGGATCATCCACATTAAAAAAGGCGGTGCGACTGCCAAACTCGGTATTGTAAGGATTGCGTGCAAAAACAGCACCGCTGAGGGAATTGATTTCGGTGCCAATGTGCATGAGCGATTTGGCGCGCAGATCCCCAAGCACCCATTCTACATAGCCTGTGGCCGAAAGACGCCGGGTACGGCCCGACTGGTTGCGCACCTTGATGACGGTAAATTTGACCGCTGCGTCTAAAGCGACATAGACCCACACCTCGGTGCTGATCCCCTGTTCGGTGTGTTCAAACACGCTATAACCAAAACCATGGCGCGTGACATAGGGGGTGGAGCCTTGGCAAGGCATGGGCATGGGTGACCAGAAGGTGCCCTGCGCTTCATCGCGCAGATAAAAGGCCTCGCCGCTGGTGTCGCTGACCGGGTCATTGTACCAAGGGGTGAGACGGAAACTGTGGGCATTTTCGCTCCAGGTATAGGCCAAGCCATTTTCTGACACCACAGTGCCAAAGTGGGCATTGGCCAAGACATTGACCCAGGGGGCTGGGGTCGTTTGCCCACGGGAAGTTGAGATGACGTATTCACGGCCATCGGGGGTGAAGCCGCCCAAACCGTTGGCAAAAATCAGGTCGGGGCGCGGTTGAGCGGGGATGGGGAGACTCTCGCTGCGTTTGCTGCGAATGGGCAATAAGGGGGGCAAGGTCTCTTCACTCCGGCCGCGACGGCTGAGCTGTTCGTGGAGGGTTCCCCGGCGACCGAGCAGGATAATGCGGGCTACGGCCTGGAACAAAATCCGGTCTTCGGCAGAAATTTGGTCAGAAGCACGAATAAAAATGCCGCCGGGACGATCAGTGACGTGGGCGTCAGTACCAGCGGTAATGAGGGCCATAATCTGATCGTGCAGCAGTTGGCGGTACCCGGCATGATCTTCGTTCCAGATCACCAAATCGACGGCTAAGCCCTTGAGGCGCCAATAGGTATGCGCCTGAATGAGCTGCTGCACCAGGTAAATGTGGGCCGGATCTTCAATCTGCACCAAGACAATCGGCAGATCCCCAGAAATGGAATAACCCCACAGGCTCGATTGCCCGCGCTGGTTACTGCTCAAGATGTTACCATTTGCCCGCAGGGCGGCATTGGCATAGAGGACGGATGCGGCCAAGCGGCCATAGACCTGAGCTTCACTGTCGGTGGCATTGATTTGGCGCAACTGCACTTGGCTGTGGGTCCAAGCCAGTTCAAAGACGCGGTCAGCCAAGTGGCGATCCTGGTATTTTTCCACCAATCCCAAGCTGGCTTCACGGGTGTCGCTCATCCCGGTGACAATATTGAGGGTGGCCGATTTGCCTGGGGCTAAGGTAATACAGTGGCGGATGGCGACAATCGGGTCGAGCACCGAGCCTTCACTGTTTGACAGGGCGACACCTTGGCCCATGGCGTGGGGCTCCACCAGGGTTTTGCCCCGGCCGATAAAGCGCATACGGTCACTCTCGTACGAAGCCTCTCCGGTCTCTGCGCCATGGACCGCCATCAAGTGAAACATCCAGGGGGTGGGTTCATCCACCGAGCGGGGCCGACGGGTACACAGAATGGCCTGTTGCCGCCGCAGGATCTCGGTTTGGACAAAGAGATTGCTAAACGCCGGATGGCTGGCATCTTGCCCTGCGGATGCCAGCACCACTTCCGCATAACTGGTCACCTCAAAGGTGCGAGTGTTTTTGCTGCGGTTGGTGAGGGTGATCCGGCACAGTTCGATATCATCTTCCGGGGAGACGGCAATTTCGGTATAGGTGTCCAAACCCTGGTCGTGGCGGCGAAATTCGGCCCGCCCATCGGAAAAAATAGCTTCGTAATGGCTGGCGTTTGTAAGTGTTGGTTGGTAGGTGGTTGACCAAAAAACGGGGCTATCCAGATCGCGAATATAACAGAACGATCCCCGGTTGTCCTGGGTACAATCCTCGTACCAACGGGTCACGGCGAGGTCTTTCCAGCGGCTGTATCCCCCGCCCGCATGGGTAACCATCACATGGTACCGACCGTTGGACAATAACTGCACTTCTGGGATGGGCGTATGGGGATTGGTATAAACACGGATTGGCATGGCCTCGGTATTTTGTAATACGGTGGGCGTCTCGGACAGCTCGGTGGTGTGCGAGTATAGCGCTGTCGCTTTGGGCACCCGCTCCTGGAGCAGGAGCATAATGGTTTGGAACGAGGGGTCTGCCATGAAACGTTTTTGCATTGGCCAGTCGAGCAGCAAGGCTTCTAAAGCCAGTAAGCTCATGCCTTGGTGGTGGGCCATAAACGAACGCACGATGGCACTGGTGTGGCCACGGGGTAAGCGGGTTGCGCTATAATCGATCGCCTCGTAAAAACCGTATTGTCCTTCAAACCCTTGGGCGGCAAGCTGCTCAAGGTTGAGGCAGGCGGCTTCGGGGGCGACCATGAGGGCGAGGGCAGAGGCATAGGGGGCAATCACCAGATCCCCGGCCTGCAAACGCTTTAACCCCAGGCCCGGAACCCCAAAGGCGTTGTACTGGTAATTGAGGTGGGCATCGGTGGTATTGTACCCAGACTCCGAAATCCCCCACGGGACTCCGCGTTTGTGTCCGTAGGCAATTTGACTATTGACCGAGGCTTTATAGGTTTCATCCAGCAGGGTTTGTTCATAACTCGGCATGACCAATAAAGGCATGAGGTATTCAAACATGGAGCCGCTCCAGGACAACAGGACCGGGTCTCCAGCAGCACGGGTCAGCAGCCGACCGAGCGCAAACCAACTGTCTTGGGGCAATTGTCCTTGGGCAATGGCGACAAAAGTCGCCAAGCGGGCTTCAGAGGCCAATAAGTCGTAATAACTGGTATCGAGGCGACTTTCGCTGACATTGTAACCAATTGCCAACAGTTTCCGGTCTTCATCATAGAGAAAGGCATAATCCATGTTTGCGAAATCACCGGCTTGGTGTGCCAATTGTTCAAGGGTTGTGATTCTCGCTTGGGCCTGGAGGCGGCTCTCTAACAGGGCCTTACTCAGGTCTTCGAGGTGCAAATATTCTTCGGGATTAAGGCTAATCTGGGCCGCCATCGCAGGCGCTAAGGTAGCCTCCAATTTTAGCAGGGTTCGCAGGGTCGGAATCGTGTCCAGCTCGGGAAAATGAAGCAAAATGTTGGGCGTGAGCGAGAGACGGGTCCAGGGGCATAATAAGACAATGTCGTCATGCAGGGCTTGGCACTGATNNTGAAAGGCGTGTGCCCAATGGGTTCCTGGGCTGTCCGGGTAAGCCTCAAAGGCCGGGCCTCCAGCCCAAGCCATAGCTGCCAGTTGTTCGAGCCCCGTTTGAATGCGCTGGAGTGTGTTTGGTTGTTCGGTACACAAGCGCTCCC
>DLGM01000118.1:0-845 GCA_002482705.1 Cyanobacteria bacterium UBA7694 | reverse complement strand
GGGTGCTATGTCGCCGAGGGTCTCTGTCAGCACTTGTAAGGTGTCACGCAAGCCAGTGAAAATCTTGGGTCCACAAATGGGCGTGTCGGGGATCATCAACAGCCCCGCCCGCAAGGTCAACAGGTGGGCCGCTAAATTGCCGCTGTCAACGGTTGAAATATAAATGGGCAGTAAAGGTTGGCACGATTGGGTGTCGTACCAATTGTAAAAATGTCCTTGATAGCGTTCGAGGGTAGTGAGGGTATCAAAGGTTTTCTGGGTGCGATCCAAGAGTTGCCCGGTAGACAGATAGGCAAAATCCCAGGCCGATAGATTGGCCAAAAGCGCCAGCCCGATATTGGTCGGTGAGGTGCGGTGGGCGATCTTTGCAAGCGGGTACTCCTGGTAGTTATCCGGGGGCAGCCAGTTATCTTCAGGCCCCATAAACGCTTCAAAGAAGGCCCAGGTTTTGCGGGCAATGCGGCGCAGAAAGAGAATTTGCCCGGCCTGTAATTGGGCTTCGCGGCGGGGGAGGGGTTGGCTGAACCACCAAGTAATTAGCGGCGATAAGCCCCACAGGAGCAAAATAGGCAGGGCAACACCCAAATTCATCGGCTTGTACAGGGCTAAATAAAAGGTCGTGATTAGCGCCAAGCTGGGGGAAATCCACTGGCGTCGATAGGCATCTTGCCAACGATTGTGGCGCTGAGGTGCGGTGGCGCTGGCGGAGGGCACCCATTCGAGCAGCCGTTTTTTGACCACGCCGATGCGCCAGAGGGTGCGTACAATGGCGTCTGTGCTGAAAAAGGTTTCATAAGGCAGACAGATAAACACAAACAGAATCTGTTCTAAGCTGCGGCGACTGG
>DLGM01000437.1:16578-16808 GCA_002482705.1 Cyanobacteria bacterium UBA7694 | reverse complement strand
ATGGTGAGAATTTCACGCTCGCGTACCGAGAGCGTGTCTAAAAGCTCTTGAATGTCTTCGGAGAGCATGTTGTCGATGACGGTTTTGGTCGGGTGGACGCTGTATTCGTCCTCGATCAAGTCGACCAAGCTGCGATCATCGTCGGGGCCAATCGGGGTGGCCAGAGATACGGTGCGTTTGACCACCCGCTTGAGCTGACGAATCTTGCTCAGGGGTAAGCCAGCGGCTTC
>DLGM01000437.1:4762-16489 GCA_002482705.1 Cyanobacteria bacterium UBA7694 | reverse complement strand
GAAGGTGAGCTGACGACGGATCTTTTTGATGCGTTGAATGGCTTCCGTGGCGTGTACGGGCAAGCGGATATTGCGGCCTTTGTCGGCAATGGCGCGGGTAATCGCTTGGCGAATCCACCAGGTAGCGTAGGTACTAAAACGATACCCCTTTTTGTAGTCATACTTTTCAACGGCACGGATCAAACCGGTATTGCCTTCTTGGATCAAATCGAGCAAAGGCAGGCCTAAATCGCAGTAACGCTTGGCAATGCTGACCACCAAGCGCAGGTTGGCAATAATCAAGTGGTTTTTAGCCTGAACATCGCTTTTTTCGATGCGTTTGGCCAAGTCAATCTCTTCTTTAGCGGTCAACAAAGGGGTTTTCCCGATGGAATTCAGGTACACCTGAATGGAGCTGATATCGTCTTCACGGTGAAGATCTTTGGTTGAAAGGTCAATGTCGAGGGAAGCTGGTTTGGTTTCGTCTTCAGAGTCGCCCAGATCGTTGAAGACATCTTCATCATCTTCTTCGGGGCTTGTAATGCTCATTTCTGTTTCGTCCACCATGTCGTCCAGAAGTTCGTCATCCACCGTTAGGGTTGTACTGTCACTTCTCATTCCTGAAATTGTAACGCACTCCTCATAATTAAAAAATTTTAGGAACGCTTAATGCGGCTCAAGTGAAATTAAATGTTGATTTTACATTATAGGTTCGCAACCATTAATCTTATCACAATCTAAAATCAGAAGTCAAAGTAATTGCAGCGATTGAAGCACACGAAAAGCGGCGTCTCAGGGCGTATAATAAGAGGGAGGGCATGAATGTGAAACATCTGCTGATTTTACTGAGTTTGTTCCTACTGCTGCTATCTCCGGCGCAAGCAGCGGTTGAGCGTATGCCTCCTTTCCCCGCTTACCAAGAGGGCATCTGGGCCTATGATGCCACCGGGCTGCTTGATCAGGCCTATCTCAATCGCACCACCGCCAGCCTCAGGGCTTACCCCTTTCCAGTGCGCGCCGTTTATCTGGATGGCACCAGCAGCTTTAGCCTGTCGCTTTATGCCCGACGCTTATTTGAAGCTTGGCGTTTGCCTGAGGACACGATGCTGTTGGTAGTGGCTACGGATCGGCGTAAAATCGGTGTGCATATGGGTACAGAACTCAAAGCCCAGCTACGGGATGTGCCCCAGGAAATTCCGTTGCCACCCGCACCTTCAGCTAACCCTGAACAACCGGAGGCCCCCCAAGAGGCCCTCGAAAACCATCTCGACCTGTTGCCCCAGGTGGTGGATCAACTGAGCCAGTCTTTGAGTGAAGCACCAGCTTCCGAAAAAGAAACTGCTTCCCAGCCCTTGCAAGGGCGGGTCAGTGATGATTTGGTCAGTGGTGATGAATTCATGAGTGAAGACTCGGCCCGGACTTCTACCCAGCCACGGGCGAGCCGGAGCCAAGCCATACCCTGGATGTCTTTGGCACTGATGGCGGGGGCTTTGGGGTTATTGTTGCTCCTTGGCGCCGGGGCTTGGTGGGGCTGGCGTTATGGCCGTCGCTGGCGTCACGATCGCCATATGGTCGAAAAATATACCCTGGAAGGGCAAGCGGCACTCCAGGATTTAGAGCGTCTTTATAATCAAATTGAAGCGGTCATGCCCGACTTTCACGGTTATCAGGGCGAAACACAAAAAAAATTGCAGATGTTTTTTAAGGCTCTGTTGAGTCTCCAAGAAGATCTTGACGGTTTCTTTGACGCTTTTGACGAACAACTCCAACTCTTGGCCAACCCCCGTGCACGGGCTGATGCCATTGGCTTCTTCACTGACCTTGAAAATAAGCTTGAAGAAGCACAAAGCACTTATGATCAGGCACTGGTTGTGCTTGGCAATTTGCGTGACATCGAGCAGAACAACAGCACTCTCTTAACAGCCGTGCGTGCCAGACAGCAGGCTGTTCAAGTCGAGTTGCAGGAAATTCGCAAGCTGCATCCGGCGCTGCGATTGGCCCGGGTGCAACAGGCTTTTCAGGGCTATCAAAATGATTTACGCCGCCTTGAAAAATCTAACTCCGCCGACCCGATGGGCCTCGATAAACAGCTCAAACAGTTACAAAAACAGCTCAACACCCTCGAACGTGATGCCAAGTCGCTGCCGCATCTGTGGGAGCAGTTCCACAAAGACATCAAGCAGCGTATGCAAACGGTTACCCAGCGGGCTAAAAACCGGGCCTCACTCCCAGCCCACCTGAACCAAAGCCTGAACGAGGTGCAACGCCTGTACAAGCTGCTCACCGTGGCCATCGAGGCGGGCGACATGCGCCAACTGGATACCTATAACAGTACCTTCACGCAGAAGCTTCAGACCCTGGAAGCCGAGCTTTAGCTCCGGCCTGGCAAAGGTTCAACCTGATAACGGCTTTCGCTCAGTCGCTGTAGGTTATCCCCATTGGGTTTGACGGTGAAAAGCTCCATCGGCTGTTCTAACCACCACCGGAAATCGCTCTTTTGGTTGGAGGTGAAAGCAATCTGTTGTCCATCCGGGCTCCAGCGCGGAGAAGCGTATTTCACGGCTGCTTCATTTCCCCCTGTAATTAGCTGGGTTTTCCCGTCTGATACTTGGATACTGTAAACGCCCTGATGGGTGGACTCGAACTTTTCTCCTTTCCCGGCTACCACGACAAGTTTTTGGTTGTCCGGGCTCCAGTCGAAGTCGGGTTCAAAGCGTTCGGTTTGGATCTGGCGCAGGTTTTGCCCGGTGGCATCTCCGACCCAGACAATCCCTTTCCAATAGGTGCCGCTATTGTCGCGAGCCACGGTCATACTGTCTACGATCACGGCCACACGCTCTCCATCGGGTGAAAATTTGAAGCTCCGGATCTTGTTGGGCCAGGGTCCTACTTGGGGTAGCGTCAGCCACAGACTTTGTTGCCCGGCAGGGCTCATCCGGTAAATCAGAGGCTTGGGCGGGTCGGGCTGATTCAATTCGAGATAGGCCCACCCTTGTCCTTGTGGCATCCACTGAAATTGATCTGCTCCTGCAACTGTGGCAATGCCCACTTTGGTAGGACTCCAGTTTGTTAACGAGGAAGTGTATAGCTCCACTTGACTGCTGCTATTGGCGTATTGCAGCCACGCCAGCGTCTGGTTGGGGCCTAGGGCACTCTGGAAGATAAGGTTAGAGGTTGATAAAGTCTGGGCCTGTACCTGAGGCATCAATTTGATATGTTGAAATGAAGGTTCGTGGCTGCTTGTGTCCCGTTGGAGCACTAATTCTTGTGTTGACAGAGGATAAACTCTCCAGTCTCCGAACCCGATGGTTTGATGATCATTGGGCCAGATAGTTGTGTGTACTGGCTGGGCGACTTGTTTGAGCTGGAGTTGGATTTTAGTCCAAATCATGCCAGTGTCGGAGTTTAAATCTATGACTCGACTTTTAATTTGGTCGTTGTATAAAAGCTGAGAACCGAGCCAGACAGGCTGTGTGGCTTCATGCCAAGTGATGGTGCATGAGCTACAGGCTCCTGGATGGGGCGTCGGTTCGGGGGGAGCGGTAGGCACCGGGGCTCCAGATGGACGCACACCAATGCCAGTGGGCCAAGGGTTGGGCTCTGGGGGGCCTGGTATGACAGACGGAGTGGGAAAAGGGGTCGGCGTTGGGTAAGCACTGGGGGTTGGATGGGGTTCAGGAGTTGGGTTGGGCTTGGTATCGGCGGTGGGGCTCGGCTTAGGGGTAACGGGAGCGGCGCTGGGAGCGATGCCTGAGGGGGAGGGCGATGGATTGAGAGGGGGTAAAGACGGATTTTGGCAACCGGGCAGAAGGGCCATTAAAACCAAGGCAAAGCTACGCATGGGCATGAACTCCAGATAGGTAGATATCTGTTAAGACCTCAGTGAATAAAAAATGTTCCTAATTTTGCTGATGATAAATGTAATAAATTCAGTCAGATTTTGTGTACAGGGCTCCCTTAGCGAGCTTTACGGATGGCTGGTTTCTTCTTCGAGCAACCGTCCCGGCAGACGCAGGGTGACCACAAAGGCCAGCACCGAAAAGACCATGGCCCATAGGAAGATGTGATCTAAAGACAGAGCCATCAGATGGCGCAGGCCATCCAAGAGCTGATCCAGGGCTGCCAGTTGGGGGGCTGAGGTGAGCTGAGCCTGTAATTCTTTCAGCAGTGGGGTATTGGTGAGCACGTCCGGGTTTTGTACTGCGTGCAGCACAGGTGTGGGTAACAGGCCCGGAGCGGTGGATGGGCTGGGAGGATGGCTCAGCTTTTGAGCCATTAAGAGGCCAAACAAGGTGGCCCCAAGGGTGCCGCCCATCTGGTTAAAAAAGCGCAGCGTCCCAGTGGCCGCACCGAGCACTTGTCGGGGTACGGCCAGTTGCACAATCAGTATAAAAACTGGGTTGACTGGCCCCAAGCCGCCTCCCAACAGGGCTGCTAAAACGACCACGGCCCAGACCGGTGTATTCAGGGCCAATTGGCTGGCCATGCCCAACCCAATGCTCATGACCAAGAGCCCTGCCAAAATCAGGCCTTTATAACGTCCTTGGCGGCTGATCAGCCAGCCCGACAGGCTGCTGGTGACGACCATGCCCAGCATCAGGGGTGAGAGAACGAGCCCGGACAGGGCAGCAGNNCCCGATTGCATAAACAGGGGCAAATACAAAATCGCGGCGTACAGGCCAGCAGTGGACAGAAGCATGGCAATACTGGAAATGGTGACGACCGGGTTTTTAAACAGTTCAGGGGCAATTATCGGCCCAGGAGAGCGCGTTTGCCACCAGCCGAATAGGGCCAGCAACCCCACCCCTAAGGCGATTTGTCCCCCGACCAGGGGATGGCCCCAGCCGTGATGGGCAGCCATGCTCAAGCCAATCAGGGTGGGCAAAAGCCCGGCGCTGAGGAGCCCGGCCCCCAGATAATCGATGTGGGTATTTTCATGGGGCGGATTTTTGGGCAAGTAGCGGGCAATCACCCAAAATGAGACCAGCGCAAACGGCAAATTGAGAGGGAATACCCAGCGCCAGCCGAGCTGATCGGCAATCAATCCCCCGAGCAGGGGGCCAACCACTGAGGAGACACCATACACTGAGCCGGTAAACCCTTGGTACTTACTGCTTTCCCGTGCCCCAAACACGTCAGCCAGGGCGGCAATCGACATACTCATCAGGATGCCTCCTCCGATCCCTTGCAGGGCCCGCAGGCCAATCAACTGGTACATATTGGTGACCAAGCCCATGAGGCTGCTACCAACGGCAAACAGCACAATGCCTGCCAATAAGACATTACGACGGCTGTAAATATCGCTGAGGCGGGCAAAAATCGGGATCGCCAAGGTGGTGGTCAGCGAATAAGCGGTAAATACCCAGGCGTAAAGCTCCATGCCGCCCAATTCAGCCACCACTTTGGGTAAAATGGTGCCGACGACGGTCAAGTTAAAGGAAGATAAAAACAGTACCAGTAAAATGCCAATAAAGGCCCAGCGTTGGTGTTTAGTCATGATCGGCCTCGGGGGAAGCGCTCAAACGCTGTTCCAGGGCGGTTAAGGTGGCAACAGCCTGTTCCAGAGCCGTGACCGGAAGTTGGCCCAGCCCCGCATGTAAGCAGCTCAGATACTGGGCCCAGGCCACATCATACCGTTGGCGACCGCTGGCGGTGAGCTTAAGGTGGATTTCACGCAGATCTTCTGGATTGGGGCGGCGCGCAATCAGTCCTTCTTTGACCAGGCAGTCGAGCAAGCGGGTGGCGGTGCTATTGGGGATGCCGAGTTCGCGCACCACTTCGCCCGGCTGGGTGGCCCCCTGCTGAATCAGGTGCAGAGTATGAAAGGCCTTGATGCTGAGGCCGCTGATCTGTTCAAAGGGTTGGTTGACCTGGGTGTCTTTGCGGCGGTGAAAGCGATTGCTCAGGCGTACCAGCTTGAGTAAGAGAACTGTTGATTCATTTATTTCCATATGGAAATAATAATCTTCGGCGCTCGTTTTTGCCTAGAGGATAGGCTTTAGCTTCAAGGCCAGAACGGTGCAGGGCGAAGAAGTCCCCCTTGCTCCCCCTCAGGCAAAATTCAGTCAATGAGCCATTTTGGGATAGCCTGCTTTAGAGCATGCTGTAAGGATCCATATCAATGCTAAAACGGTGTAAACGGGGGTAAGTGCGCTGGGCTAAACGCTTGAGGATGGGGCGCAGGGGAGCCAGATCGGGTGTTTTGATCAATAGCTGAAAACGGTATAGGCTCTGAAGTCGGGCTATAGGTGCAGGTGCTGGCCCTAAGAGGATCAGCAGCCCAGGGGCTTCGGCGTTAAGGCTGGCGGCAAAGGCTTCGGCTTCGGCTTCGGCAATGGCAGCCCGTGAATGGGCAAACAAGACCTTGATCAACTGGGCAAACGGAGGGTAACCAAACGCCTGGCGTTGCGCCATTTCGGCGGCGGCAAAACCGTGGTAATCGTGGTGTTTGGCAAAGGCCACCGCTGGGTGCTCGGGCGCATAGGTTTGCAAGACAATGCGGCTGGGCAGATCGCTGCGCCCGGCGCGCCCGGCCGCTTGGGTCAGCAACTGAAAGGTGCGCTCTGCGGCACGAAAGTCGGGTAAGTTGAGGGCTTGGTCAGCCGCCAAGATGCCGACCCGGGTGACTTTGGGGAAGTCGAGCCCCTTGGCCACCATTTGTGTGCCAATCAAAATGTCGGCCTCCCCTTTGCTAAAGCGCTCCAGCAAGTGGTGGTGAGCGTCTTTGGTGGCGGTGGTGTCGCTGTCCATGCGCAAGAGGCGAGCTTCTGGGAACAGTTTGGCGGTGATTTGTTCTAAGCGCTCGGTACCCAGACCAAAGGTGCGAATGGCCGGGCTTTTACAGCTTGGGCAATGGCTGGGCTCAGGCTCGGTATGGTCGCAGTAGTGGCACTTGAGCAGCCCAGCCCCTTTGTGCAGGGTCAAGCTGACATCACAGCGGCGGCAGCGGACGGGTTCGCCACAGCTGCGGCAGAGCAGGGTGCTGGCATAACCGCGACGGTTGAGCAACAAAATGATCTGCTCTTGTTGGGCCAAGGCGGTGCCCATTTCCATGACGAGATAATGGCTAAAAGCGCCAAAGTTACCCAGCTCTTGCTCTTGGCGCATATCAATCACCGTCACCGGGGGCATGGGTTGGGCGTGGACCCGGTCGGGCATTTGGATATAGGGCATCTTCCCCTGTTGCGCCAAGGCATAACTTTCAATGCGCGGGGTGGCACTGCCAAACACCACCAGCCCCTGGTGGAGATACATGCGGGCGACAGCCAAGGTGCGGGCATCATAACGCAGGTTATCATCTTGTTTAAAGCTGGTTTCGTGTTCCTCATCAATGACGATCAGGCGCAAATTATGAACCGGGGCAAAAATTGCTGAGCGCGCCCCAATCACAATGCGGACATCCCCATTGCGGATACGCTCCCATTCATCGACAAACTCGCCGGTGGACAGGCGGCTGTGTAACACGGCCACCTCATCCCCAAAAAAACGGCGAAAACGCTGTAACATCGCCGGGGTCAGGGCAATTTCTGGTACCAGCATGAGCGCCCCGCCCCCCTGGGCCAATACGTGGCTGATGGCA
Source organism: Cyanobacteria bacterium UBA7694 (assembly GCA_002482705.1). GTDB lineage: Bacteria > Cyanobacteriota > Sericytochromatia > UBA7694 > UBA7694 > UBA7694. Next base: position 8,931 of record DLGM01000437.1, on the reverse strand, counting down.
TACATATACACTTCGGTTTTGCCGCTGCCCGTCACCCCGTGCAGCAAGAGGCTGTGGCTGGCTGGGGGCTGGCTGAGGGCGGTAAGAATTGCGTCCAGGGCTTGCTGTTGAGCGGGGATCAGGGGCAGACGCTGGGGATTATGCCAACTGGCACCGGGTAAAGGTATCCGCCGCTGACCGCTGTTTTCAATCGCCAATGCTCCCAGCTCTTCGAGGCGGCGCAGAGTGGGGCCTGTGGTCTGCGCCGCTGCTAAAAATTGGCTCAGCAATGCTTGGCCCCCGCGCTGGCGCAAGAGTTGGATAATTTCGAGCTGGCGCTTGCTCAGGCCGGGCGGTTCCCCCAGGTAGGTGACGTGGAGCTGTTCACGGCGTTTGCCCCCGGCCTGGACCACCTGTTCGAGGGTCAACAGTTGGTGTTTGCGGAGGGTGTCAATCCAGGCGGTGGCTTTTGCCCGGTAACGGGCCTTACAGCCAGTGGGTGTTTTCCATTGGGGGGCACTGGCAACCAGGAAGTGGGCAAAATCCTGTAACTCAGGCTGATCGGAAAACAACAGGGCAACGCGATCTAAAAACTCACCGGGCGGTACGGTGGGAGCCAGTTGCTTCTTGAGACGGCTGCTTAAACGGGCGGGCAGAGCTGCCGTCACCACTTGGCTGAGGGAAGCCAGATAATAGGCGCTGATCCAGTTGAGCCATTGCAGGTAGACCGGTTCTAAGAGCTGGTGACCCGTCACCGATTGTAGGGGTTTCAGCGGTACATTGGGCTGTTCCTGATGCAGGCGTAAAACATATCCCAGGCGGGTTTGGCTGCCAAAAGGGACAGCCACTTGACTTCCGGGCCGCACCTCTGGGCTCAGGTGGGTCGGCACCTGATAGGTATAAATGTCGCGCTCTACATGGGCGGGCAGATCTTCAATCAATACCTCTGCGAGCAGGGGGGCCGAGGAATAGGGGCTGGCGGGCTCGGCCAGGGTCAAAAGCTCAAGGGCAATCATGTTTCCCATTGTAGCAGTCTGTCAAAGTTCCGAGGGGTTTTCTGAATTAACTATTTCTTAATGCTTGCTTAGCCGAGAGATAAGAATATTCTCGCGTAAGTGATCTATAAGAACAGAGTCACCGCTCAAGTGACTCCAAAATAGCGTTAAGTGAATCAAAAGAGGTAAAAAACAATGGCTGGAAGCATTAATTTCACGAATCATGACTGGCTGGTCCGCTCCTTCGATCGCAACAACAACAAAGTCATGGACGAACTCCAAGTTGAAGACCACGTCAAGCGCGCCGTTGACACCGACAAAGACGGCCAAGTCAGCAGCCACGAACTGGTCACCGCCCTCAAGTCCGATGCCGTTGAAATCAACGCAGGCAAAATTGTCCCCAGCAAAGGCATGAACATCCATGTCAATGGCCTCGAAACCCTGCGCAATGTCGGCACCACTGCTCGCAACAACTGGGGCCATGTCTGGACTCCCTCCTTCTCCAGCGAAGAAACCCCCAGCGCACGTTATTCCACCCTGGTAGACAGCAACCGTGCTTATAGCTCTGCCATCAGCACCATGGAAAGCGCGCTTCGCTCCATCCGTGACATGACCGCCAATGCCCCGGATGCCACCTCCCGCGCTCTGCACATTCAAGCCAAAACCACCCTCAACAGCGCTTCTTGGCGGACCTGGGTCGGCACCTTCCAGGAGCTGTCCAACAACGGTTCTTACAGCGATTACAATATGCGCCAAATGGAAATGGCCAACACCCACTTCCAAGCCGCTTACGAAACCCTGAACACCACCCTGCGCTCGATTGCTGAACAAACCAAAGACCTGCCCGATGTACAAGGCGCTATCAAAGCTACCGATAACTCGATCAGCAAAGCTTTCTCAAACATTGCCGCGATCAAAAATGACAGCCAATCCCCCGACGAAGTCAAAACCAAGCTGAACCGCATTGCTGATGACAAAGAATCCCAAGTGACCGGTCGTGCGACTCCTTACGCCGGGATCGGTGCGGGTGTCGGCGCTGTCGGCGGTGGCCTGATTGGTTTCTTCGCTGGTGGCAAGAGCCCCAAAAATGCTGCTATCGGTGCCGGGATCGGCGCTGCTGTAGCCGCTGGCGCTGGCGGCCTGATTGGTCACAGCATCGATATGAAGTTCGTCGGCGAAGCCAAGACCCTGCGTTCTTTGGGTGATGACGTGGTCCGTTATAACCCCGATGCCGCTCAAGGCAAGCTGGTCAACGAAACCCAGAATACCTACAACGAAATTCTGCGCGCTCGTGAGCACAACGACCTTGACAATGCCCGCGTCAGCACCAACAACTTCAACTCGATCCGCAGCCGCGTGACCCCGGTTGAGCAAGAATCTGAAAAGGTTCTCAACGCTTACCGCATGAAGTAAACATTTTTCTACCTCTTTTCAACACTTGAGCAGCCGGTCGCAAGACCGGCTTTTTTCATGGTTATTTGCGGACGGGCAAATTGTGGGTGGCACCCTTTGGCAAATGGGCTTCGACGTGGGTACGGATACAGGCGCCAAAAGTTTTAAAGAAGGTATTGCGATTGCTGGTGGCACGGTATAACAACCCAATCGTACGTGCCGGAGCCGGGGCTTCAAAGGGCAAATAACTGGCGCCCTGTAATACTGGCTGGGCGGCCAACTGGGGCAATAGGGTCATGCCGTTGCCTGCCGCCACGAGGTGTTTGAGGGTTTCGAGACTGGTGGCACGAAAACTCTGTTGTTCGCGGGCACCGGCACTAAAACACAGCTCCAAGGCCTGATCGCGCAGGCAGTGGCCATCTTCGAGTAAGAGCAGCGTTTCTTTATTTAAAGCGTTCAGAGAGACTTGTTTTTGCTGGCTGAGGCTGTGCCCAGCCGGGGTGGCCAAAACAAAGGGCTCATTGTACAGCAGCTCTTCGTTTAACCCTTCTTCATGTAATGGGACCGCCAAAATACCCACGTCGAGGTTTCCTTGACGCAGTTGTTTGCCCAAGACATCGGTCTGCACTTCATGCAGCATGAGGTCAAGATGAGGAAAGGCGGCTTTCAGGGGCGCGAGAATGAGGGGTAGCAGGTAAGGGGCAACGGTGGGAATCAGGCCAATATGGAGGGGGCCTGCGCTGGGATCGGAGGAGGCCCGGGCCACCTCTTCAAGGTTTTGTGCTTCCTGTAAAATGTGCTGGGCGCGGCGTACAATTTCTTCGCCGATGGGGGTGAGCATGACCCGGTGTTTGCTGCGCTCCACCAGTTGCACGCCCAGATAGGTCTCCAGTTTTTTGATCTGGCCGCTCAGGGTGGGTTGGCTGACAAAACAGCGTTCGGCTGCTTTGCGAAAATGGCGCAATTCTGCCAATGCTACCAAATACTCTAAGTCGCGTAAATTCATGCACTTACCTCCATCCCTGAGCCTATTATAACGACTGCAAGCCCTAGCAGTCGCTGACAAGTACGATACAATGGGAAAAAGCCAAGCGGGTACACCCATGTCTCTGATCGCTGATTCTTCTTCCCCCCCTCCGATACCTTCCCAGCCCTGGCTCTCCCGTGTTGGGCTTAAAATTGCACAAGGGCTGGGTCTCACCCCCCATGAAGGCCGCCTGTTATGGCGGGCGCTGTTATGGGTGGGGATCTTGCGGGTCTTGTTTTTTATTGCCAGTTATTATGCGATGCGGGTGCTTGGCAATAATACCGAGCCAATGGGGCACATGCTCTATAACGCCTATACCCATTGGGACGCACGCAACTATTTTTATATTGCTGAGCATGGGTACGTGACCTATGCCCCTGAACATAAATTTATTGCCTTTTTCCCCCTCTTTCCTTGGTTGGTCAGGGCATTGGCTTATGCCTTTAACAACTATTATCTGGTGGCCGGGCAAATTATTTCTTTTGTCTCGACCCTTTTAGCTGCTTGGTTTTTACAGTTGTTGGTTCACCTGGACGACAATGATCGACGTGCCCGGCGTGCCTTGTTGTACCTGCTCTTTTTCCCAACCGCTTATTTTTTGGCTGCGCCTTACACCGAAAGCCTCTTTTTGGCCACGGCCCTGGGCGCTTTTTGGTGTGCCCGCACCGGGCGCTGGTGGCAAGCCGGAGCCTTTGGTCTCTTTTGTGCCCTCAGCCGCATTCAAGGGGTGGTGTTGTTTCCTGCACTCTTGATTGAAATCTGGCTGTTGTGGCGGG
>DLGM01000437.1:0-4731 GCA_002482705.1 Cyanobacteria bacterium UBA7694 | reverse complement strand
ACGATTGGCGTTGGCTCTGGACCTTGGGCATTCCGGCCGGGGTGTTGATCTATTTGGGCATTAACTATTCGCTGTTTCGCAACCCTTTTGCCTTCACCGCTATGCAGCGCGAATACTGGACCAACTATGCGGTGGTGCCTTGGGAGCCGGTTTGGAACAGCTTGAAGTATATGTTGTTTGACCCGGTGATTACGGCGCAAGGTACCTATGTCGAGGTGGCGCGGTTCTGGGGCGTAGTGGCTGCTCTGGTGCTGCTGTGGATGTGTTTCAAGACCAAATTGCGTCTGTCTTATCAGGCCTTTGTCTGGTTACAGTTCATTATGGTGATGATGTCATCCTTCTTAATGAGTTTGCCCCGTTATCTGCTGTGTTTTTTCCCCTTCTTCATCGCTTTAGCCAAACTCAGTGATGAAGAGGATTTCCACCAGGGGATGTTAGCCGGATCAGCCTTGATTATGGGGGGCTTTGCCTATCTCTATTATGTGGGCAAGTGGGCCTTTTAACCGCTTACAGCCATAAAAAAAGAGAGGCTTTAAGCCTCTCTTGGGTTTAGGCAAACTGCTTATTTAGCAGCGGGAGCCTTGTTGTTACCGTTGGCGGCAACTTCTTTCTTTTGTTCTTTAGCGATCACGTCGCGGCGAGCTTTCAGTTCGTCGATGTGACGCTCAAGTTCGTCGATACGGGTTTCGATGTTTTCTTTTTCAGCCAGTTTGGGCAGGCCTAAGCTGCTGCCAAGTTGTTGCAGGCTGCCGGTGATTTGTTCGAGGCGATCGGTGAACTCTTTTTCACGGCTCTCGAGGGTGCTGCGCACTTCGGATACAAATTTTTTGGCTTCGTTGTCGTGCAGGGTGCCTTTTTTGACAAAGTCGTCAGCAACTTCCTGAACTTTATCAGCGGTGAGGGAAATGAGTTCAGCGGTCACGAGGCTGGCTTTTTTAAGAATATCTACCATGGTTAAAATCTCCTTTACAAAGAACTTATCTAGGAATAATGTTCTAGGCTATGTTGTTATTCTATAACACGGTGCGTAAAAATGCAAGTGTGATCTTTGTACAAAGATCCGGTGAGTGTTTAAATGCCTTGTTATTGGGGCTTTTGACATGCTCTTATACTTACAAAAGAACCCCCCCAAGCACTCTGCTTTGAGGGGGTTGTTGGGGTACCGCTCTAGCGGAAGCTGCCCATCAGGGCCGCAAATTGTTCGCGGCTCGGGCGCAGGTCAGCCTCTTTGAAGCTGTGTAACGGCGCTTCGGGTAAATGGAGCTGTTTGGCATAAGCGGGCTTGTCCTCATTGAAGTAGATCAAGCCCGTTAATAGCTGTTTTTGGCCACGGGCTTCCTGCAAGAGTTGGACAGCGGCCATGCGATCGGTGGGGTTGTAGTCGCGCTCCAACTTTTTTAAAGCCAGATGCGAACCATCGTGCATCGGCACATGGACCACGGTGCCTTCAGCGTAATCAACGGTGATTTGCTCTTGGGCTGGGATAAAGTCAATCTCTTGCAACGGCTGATCATGCTCTTTGACATAGTCATAGCTGCGGGTCGAGCCTTCGTGGTTGTTAAAGGTCACGCAGGGGCTGATCACGTCAATGATGGCTGTGCCTTCATAGGCCAAAGCGGCTTGCAACAGCGGCACAATCTGCTTTTTGTCGCCGGAGAAGGTACGGGCCACAAAGCCGCAGCCCAGTTCTAAGGCCAAGCCGCACAGGTCGATGGCTCCATGGATGTTCTCTTCGCCGCGCTTGAGCTTGCTGCCATAATCGGCAGTCGCGGAAAACTGGCCTTTGGTCAGGCCATAGACCCCGTTGTTTTCGATAATGTAGACCAGCTTGAGGTTGCGGCGAATCAGGTGGGCAAACTGGCCCATGCCAATGCTGGCGGTGTCCCCGTCACCGCTGACGGCCAGGCCGGTCAGGGCATGATTGGCCAACATGGCCCCGGTTGCCACCGAGGGCATCCGTCCGTGGGCGGCGTTAAAGGCGTGAGATTGGCTGATGAAATAGGCCGGGGTTTTGCTCGAACAGCCAATGCCGCTGAACTTACCCAGCATCAGGGGGTCGACCCCGGCTTCATAACAGGCCGAGATAATATGGTTGGAAATGGCATCATGACCACACCCAGGGCAAAGGGTCGATTTGCCCCCTTTATAATCGGCGCGGCTGAGGCCAATGCGGTTGGTTTTTTCCGGTTTTTTAGCGACTGTTTCAGACATGGGCCAGAGTTCCTTTCTCCAGAGCGAGGTATTGGGCCGTAATGGTGTTGGCATCTACAAAGGAGCCATCATAGTGCAGAATCGACTTGATTTTAGCGGCGTATTGGGGATAGTGGGCAAACAGCAGGCGGGCCATTTGCGCATCGCGGTTTTGTTCCGCCACGTAGATCACCGTGTGGTTGGCCAGGAAGGTTTCCACGTCCGGCGAGAAGGGCAGGGCCCGCACGCGCAGGTAGTCGGGCTGGTGCCCGGCGGCTGCGAGCTGATCCAGCGCTTCCTCAACGGCAAAGTGGGTCGAACCATAGGCCAACAGGCCCACCTGTGTATTTTCTCCAGGGGTTAACACCGGGGCCGGTACATAATGGCTGGCGGTGACAAACTTTTTGGATAGACGCTCAATCACCCGTTTCCATTCTTCGGGCTTTTCAGTGTACTGGGCCTTTTCGTTGTGCCCGGAACCCCGGGTGAAATAGGCGGCCTTTTGGCTGCGGGTCCCCGGCAGGGTGCGGTAGGTGACTCCATCCCCGTCGCGGTCGGCATAACGCTCAAAGGCTTCCAGGGCGGCCAAGGCTTCGGCATCCAGGACTTTGCCACGCTGGTAGGCTGTTTCTGGGTAGACCATCGGGTCGGTCATCCAGGTGTTCATGCCCAAATCCAGGTCGCTCATGACAAACACTGGAGTCTGGAACTGCTCGGCCAGATCAAAGGCCTGTTGGCTCATTTCGTAACATTCGGTGACGGAGCCCGGCAGCAGCAAAATGTGCTGGGTGTCGCCATGGGACAGATAATAGGTTGAGAGCAGATCCCCCTGCGAGTTACGGGTGGGCAAACCGGTGCTCGGCCCCATGCGCTGAATGTCAAAGATGACCGCTGGGATTTCGGCAAAATAACCATATCCTACCAGTTCAGACATCAGTGAGATGCCCGGACCACTGGTGGCTGTCATGGAGCGGGCTCCGGCCCAACTGGCTCCTAAAACCATGCCCACTGCGGCAATCTCGTCTTCGGCTTGCACAGCGGCAAAGCGCTTTTCACCGGTGGTGGCATCCACGCGGAACTTCTCAAAATAACCAATCAGGCTTTCGCAGACGCTGCTGGAAGGAGTGATCGGATACCAAGATAAGAAGGTGCAGCCACCGACCAGAGCGCCTAACGCCGCCGAGGTATTGCCCTCGATCAGAATCTTGTCGCCGGTGGCATTCAGAGCCTGAAGCTGGTAGGGATCCTGTTTTTGTAGATGTTCGCGGGCATATTCCCGTCCCACTTGGATGGCTTTGTAGTTCAAATCCACGACTTTGGTTTTGTTGTTGAACTGTTTTTCGACGGCCTGTTTCAGGGCCGCATCCTCAATGCTTAACAGTTCGGCCAAGACGCCTACATAAATCATATTGACGACTTTTTTCTTGAGCTTGAGGTCGTCACTTGCGGCATCGGTGAGTTTGCCAAAAGGGATACCGTAGTTAATATGATCGGCGCGCAGGGCATGATCAATTTTCATATCGAGATCGTAGAGTAAAATAGCGCCGGGCCGCAGGCCCCGGATATCGTCATAAACAGTGTTGGGGTTCATGACCACAAAGATGTCGATCTCTTGTTTATTGGCCTGATAACCCTTGTGGTGCACACGCACGGTGTACCAGGTGGGCAGGCCTGCAATATTGGATGGGAACAGGTTCTTGGCCGCGACCGGAATACCCATATTAAAGATCGAGCGCATTAAAATCAGGTTCGCGGACTGACTGCCGGTGCCATTGATCGTGGCAATCCGGATATTTACGTCATTGACAATTGGCTGCATGTCATTTCTCCGGGGGATATGTCTACCCTTCAGTTGACCACAACAGATAGGGGCCTGACTAGCGGTGTAAGGGGAAAAAAGTGCTCGGTTTAAAGCCCTCTCAAAGTGGGTACGAAGACAATAGGCAAACTGCCGCGTTATAATCCTTTTTTAGCCTCAGGGATCAACGAGTACGCAAGGAAAAGATTGGCATGGATACGACGGCTGCGCAGGTCAAACAACTGGAAGAGCAAGAACTTGAAGCGCTTTTGAATGCCCTGATGGGGTATCGCAATATTATGGCGGGTCTCAATGACCGCTTTGCCCAAAAAATGGCGCTGTTGGAAGACAGCTTTGCCAAGCGCCGGGCTGCCATCCGAGGGGCTGCTGCCGCCAGTCCGGTGCGGGCTCGCACCGCTGAACTCGATCCCCAACTGGCTCCGCAACGCTCTTTGCCCCGCGAACAGGAGCGGGGTGCCCATTTGTCGATTCTCCAGGAAGAGATCCCCGATTCACCGGTGGAGTCGATGCAGTTGGTCGAGGCCGAACCGCTGTTTGAGCCTGCCCAAACCGAAGATTTTACCCTGCACGACTTTGAGGATGATGATTTTTAACCCGTCGTAGGGGGAGAACATCTTCTGCCCCTGCCACGGGTTGTCTCGTTGTGGTGAGGTCAATGCCCCCGAGATGACTCGAACATCCGACCCACGATTTAGGAAACCGTTGCTCTATCCACTGAGCTA
>DLGM01000466.1 GCA_002482705.1 Cyanobacteria bacterium UBA7694 | reverse complement strand
TTGAGCCGGTACACTGGCAACGGCTTCCCCACCCCCACAGGCGATGGTCGGGTAAACGGGCATGACTGCGCTGGTATATCCATAGGCCGGAGCGGTGCTATAGGCTGTACCTGCGACGGCGGGGTAGGCGTACACAGTCGGTTGCGCTTCACCTGTATGGATTGCGGCGTAACTCAGAGTGGGTGTACTTTCCAGACGTTGGGCTGGGATTGCTGCAACGGCTGTTGCCGTCCCACAATGTACCGTCGTGGTTGACGATGGGCGTGTCGTGGCATGGATTTCATCCTCTGCAGCAGTGGTGCTGGCCATGCCTACCAAGATGCCCCCTTCTCCACACTGTACGGAGATATTGGCTGGGATTGCCGGAATATACGTGGCATCTCCGGCTGCTGTTGCGCGGGCAGAGGCCCAGGCTGGGGTCATGCGTAGGGCTTTGGCAGAGGTGACCCCGGCTTCGGGCGAGGCGTTTTCATCAGGTGTTAAGGCCGGGACCGCATAGGCAAATGTCCCACACGTGACGGGTTGGGCAAGTGCTGGTGCCATTGTGAGCGCTTCGCCAGTGGCCGAAACGGTTACCCCACAGGGGAGGGCTGCCTGCCCGGAAACAGCTCTGGCGGAGGTCCTGGCGACGGGGTTGTCATCCGTTGTGGCAGGGGTAAAGTCTGCATTCGGAGGTAAGGCTTGGGTCGCTGCGACAGCGGGAACCGTCAAACAAGGATAGGAGACAGGGGCTTGGGCTGCTGTGAGCTTGGCCATCCCGGTGGTGCTGGATTCTTTTGTGTTTTTGGTTGAAAGTGTTTCGTTACCCGTATTGGCGGCGTTTAACAGTAAGTCGCTTCCCGCACCACAGCCGGTACTTAAACTTGCCAGCAGGGCCAAGGCCATGAGTTTGTAGGTCAGAGCGTGCATTCGATTTCCTCCGAAGGTGATTTGCTTACTCTGATTAAAGCAGCTCGTTTTTTACCGTTGGTGTATAAATGGGAACTGCTTCCTGGGAAGTGAAATCGCAGTCTGCCTGTACGTATCTATCCTCAGGCAGGTGAGGCCTGTAGCTCTTGTGGGACAGGGCCGCTCTGAAGGATAATGAAGCCCGTTGACCCTATCGCTTTAAAGAGGAACATAGATGCAAATTGATCTGGCCATGATTCACGAGTACAACCGCCACATTGGCGACAACCCCGTTAATAAATTGATTATGAATGCCATGGGCCGGGTCGATCTGAATGAACTGGCCGTGAACCGTGACCTGATCAAGAGCGTTGACTTTTCCTTTTCCGATGAACTGGATGTGGCCCCCGAGGCGACCGCGCAGCAAAAAGTGGGTGTGTGCTGGATGTTTGCCGCTATGAACATGCTGCGTTATTACACCCAGAAAAAACTCAATGTCAAAAGTTTTGAGTTTTCTGGCCCCTACCTGATGTTCTGGGATAAGCTTGAAAAAGCCAACTATTTCCTGGAAAAGATGATCACCTTTCGTGACCGTCCGGCCAGTGATCGCGAATTACACAGTTTTCTCAGCAACCCCTTGCCGGATGGGGGCGACTGGTACATGTTTGTCAATCTGGTGAAAAAATACGGTATGGTGCCCGCTTCCGTCATGCAACACGCCGCTTATTCCAAAGACTCAACCCAGCACAACCTGGTGCTGGCCGGGAAACTGCGCCAATACGCAGCCCGTATCCGGGAAATGGCACAGACCGGACAATCCCTAGATGCCATTCAGGCTGCCCGTACCACCTTCTTGGCCGAACTCTACCAAATCATGGTGGTGTGTTTTGGCACGCCCCCGGAAACCTTTGACTGGAGCTACCGCAACGAAGACAAGCAGTACTTCCGCGAGCAGGGCATGACCCCCCACCAGTTTTATGACAAGTACGTGGGCATTGATCTGGATGAATATGTCAACCTGTGGAGCACGCCGCTGGCGGACACCCCTTATGGCAAAACCTATACCATCGCCCATACCCGCAAAATGGTCGGGGGCGAACCCAATCTGGCTTTGAACATTCCCTTTGAAACTTTTAAGGCCTATGCCCTCAAAAAGATTAAAAACCATGAGCCCATCCTCTTTTCCTGCGATGTGGGCAAAGACAGCCTGCGCAAAGAAGGGCTGTTGCTCAAGGGCATCTACAACTACGACCTGCTCTTTCAGACCCATTTCGGGCTCGAAAAGGCCCAGCGTCTGGAAATGGGTGAAACCAGCATGACTCACTGCATGTTGATCGTTGGGGTTGATATTGACAACGAAGGCCAACCCGTCAAGTGGAAAGTGGAAAACAGTTGGGGGGCCGACGTGGGCAAAAAAGGCTATTTTGTCATGTCTGACGAGTGGTTCAGCGACAACGTCTATCAGGTCATTGTGCCGAAAAAGTATCTCAGCCCCGAAGAACTGGAGCAACTCCAACAAGAGCCCGTGGTGCTGCCGCTGTGGCATCCGATGTCTTAATGCCAGTGCCCCGGTGACGGGGCGCTTACAGGTGTCACAATCTTAAGCTAAGAAGAGGATGAATGGTAACTCCTAAAGCCGAAACCTGCCCGCAATGTGGTAACAAAACCCTGATGATCATCGCGGGTGCAAAACGTCCGTCCTGTAGTCTGTGTAACTACATTCAGCCGGATAAAAACGAGCCGCCGCCGCCCCCTTTTCAGGGCCATATGGCCGGACGCCGGAAAATCAAGCGCAAACGGGTTATTCACGTTTCCACCTACTTATGGCGACTGTTGATCCTGGTGGGGCTTTATGGGGGCTACCATTACGTGATGAACCAGGAATCGGAAGATCTCGAAGGTTTTCGCGCGCTCGAGCGCAGCTACAATAAGGTCACACGTATGATTACAGCCGACGCTTTAAAAACAGCGGAAAGCCGAACCCGCTTGCAGTTGCTGATCAAACGTGAAAAAACGGTGGTGTCTCATCTGCCGGTCAGCCCGTGTCTGAACCCCCCTCGCAGCTACCTTGCCCATGTCTACGGGATCTTTGAAAATGGGCTGGCAAATAACCAGTATGACTTTAAAAACAACCGCCGGGTACTTTCCCTCAGCTCCAAGTTTGTTAATGGCGTGATGGAGTGCAAGGATACCTATGCCCCTCACCAATTTACGTTGCTGAAGCTCCATACCAATTATCCCGATGGGCGCTAAGCAGTCTTCTCCCTCTGACGCTTTTTTAAGTTTGATGAAGCGCAAGAAAGAGAATCGGTTTCCATGAGATAAAATAGGCTCATAATCTGATAACCGGATCAGGAGTAAAACATGGCACTGAGGTTCATTCACATACTCTGGTTCACAGCCGTTCTGTTTCTCTTGCCTTCCTGTTTAAAAGCGCGTGTTTGGTTAGAAGCGAACCCATACCAGAGGCCAAGTAACCCGGTGATCAGATATGGCGGCTCCTTTGTATTATCCGATGAGGGTGTGGTATCTCCTGATCAGCAACATCTGCTTACCCTGCAAAAGACGCCCTTTGAAAGTATCCCTAACGGTATTTCTTCCTCTTATTACAATTTTCTACTCAAGCAGACCCATACGGTTCATGGTGTTTACAATCTGAAAGAGCAGAAATTTCAGCCGATATTTAAAAACTTTGAGCGATCCAGAAATGTGCTTGCAAAGGGTTGGGTCGATAATGACCATTGTTTTTTAGCTGTGTTAGAACCCATTAACAATCGTATGATCGCCATCAACCTGTATTTTTACAATATCCATACCCAAGAGAAAGAGCTCATTCAGGAGTTACCTCATCATTTAGCTTTTTATTATGTTGATCCTTGGTTCATCTACCGTGAAGATGACCAGTTTGTGCAGTTAAATATCAAGACCAAAAACATGAAGCGGGTACCTATTGATGCGTATTTGTCAGATTTTAATTACGCCAATATTGACCAGATTGTAAGCGTGTCGGAAAATGGGAGTCACCTCGTTTTTTTATCCAGAAGTCAGCTATCTATGCAAATGCCTCACAACCAGCCCAACCAGAGCCTTTTTTACGGATTTGATTTTGAGCAGGAGGAAGTACGAATGGTGGAGATGGCTGGCCCGGTGATAAATACATGGCCAGTCAGTCAACCTGTTCAGTTTTTCCCTGAGAGGGGATACAACCGGCATAATCTTTCTTTCTCACCCCTTAAAAGTAAATATGCCTACTTTTTCTTGAGCCCTGCTTCTGATGCGACAACTGTGCTTATCAATCTGCGTGTTTTCAAAAATGTGGCCCCCTACCCGATTATTGAAACCAAAGCTCTTATGGATGATCAAAGTACAGAGCCTTTTGTGTATGGGGATAAAATAATGTGGTTGGACGAAGATAATTTCCTCGCATTAAACTTGCAGCGGCAACCCCATCGCATTTCACATTATCAAATCAATGATCGTACAGTTGTTACACGCGCAGTTTCTCAGAATGCCATGTATTTGGGGCAGAACAAGGCAAAAGAAGTATTCTGGCTGGAACCTGGTATACAGAGTGCCCAACTCAAAATGTTTGAGGGTAAATCCGTGCAAACGATAAAAACATGGGAGCATAGTCTCATTGCTTCAGAATCTGTGAGTCCTGGCAGTGAGCGAGTCTGGTTTGAGCTACATTCGCCGGATCAAATGTTAGAAAGCTATATTCTGAACCTTGATACACATGAACTCTCACTTGCTGTTACCAAAGCACCTGACCCCGCTTCCACGAATAATGAAATCTCATATCCTGTGTCTATTTTGGATTAACAATTTTGAGCTTTTTAAGTTTCACCCATGCTGTCGTTTCGTATTTTTCCGATTTGGTGAAGGCCAATCACAGTACAGTTTTCGACTGCCCAGATGAGGTCAGAGACGATTCCATTGGCGACGTTGGTATCTCCATCACTTTTCAGCAAGGGAATCAAGTGTGTGAGTTCTTGTTGCGCATTCCAAAGGGAGATGCTCAGATGGTCAAAGCACTTTTTGATTTCAAGGGCGGTCAGATTGCCAAATTGGCAGTTGGATCTGCTCATTGTAAAAAATTCAGATGTCTCATAAATTGACCGAATCGGTGAGAGACGCTGAACAATGAGAAAAATTATAGCATAGGTTTGTGCAGGGTTATTGTTTAGGCGACATTTGGTTTTGAATGATACAAAAACCATGGCCAAAGGGATCCCGGCAGAAGGCAACCGAGCCGTGTTGGGGAGGATCATGACGCTGTTCGCAGGTGGCCCCAGCAACCAAGGCTTGGGCCAAGACGCTTTCGAAGTCAGCCACGTGGAAATCGAGGTGGACGGGGGTCCAGTGAGGGTTATAATTCCGTTCTATTGAGGCATTGGGTATGGGGTGTGAGCCTGTGGGTTTTTCGAACAGGCAGAGAGTGCGGTCCCCGGCTTGTAACACGATCAAATTGGGAATGGGCCGGGCCCGCTCCGTAAACCCAAAGGCTTGCTGGTAAAAGTGTAAACCCGCCTCAAGATTTGGAACATCAATGGTAACAGAGTAGCTGATCATACCCACCTCACAGACAAAAATGGTGTAGTTATTGTATCAAATGAGGGGACGGTGAGATCACGTCTGTATTTTAAAACGATGTATTAACACCGAGAATGGGTTGCACCATCCACAGCGGTTGGGCATCAGGCCGGGTAAACGCCAAATAGGCCCCACCCTGTAACCCGAGCGTTACCCAACTGTTGGGGACAATTTGCATATGCACCCCGACATTGGCAAACAGGCCATTGTAGCCGGTGGTATTATTGGCGGCAAAGTCTACGGCCACCAATGGGGCGTAGCGCAGGCCATAATCGAGTGTCCACCCCTCAAAGGGCGTATAGTGGGACAATCCGGCTGAAGCCCCCAGATAGAGCTGCTGAAAACTGACTGGGGCAAAGGCATGGCCCCCAACACNNACTCCAGCCGAGGGCTTTGCCGATGGCAAAGTGACGGCCAAAGTTAATGCCCACCGTGGGTAGCACGTTGCTGCCGCTCCAGAACACAGGAGCACCCAACTGAACCGTCCAGCCCTCTCCGAGCGAGGCATTGACATTGATTTGGGCGGGCAGCGGGGGGCGTATATCAGCCGTGGGTGGTAATAACAAAGCGGCTAATAGTGATGTGAACATCTTCTTTTCTCCTGGGTACAATCATTTACAAAAGGGATACGAATACTGTATTTATTCGGTTCTGGTTTTCCAGCGGTGGAGCGTTTGTAATGCCGTCTGGATGCAGGACTCGCAGACAGGTTGTGTGTGCGAATGTACAAAGGTTGGGATGTTGCCACAATAACCGCATGCTGTTGTTCCAAGGTGTTGTTTATGGTTAAAGCTTTGAATTATAAATTGTAAGCAACTTTCACAGATATACCCATCCAAACCGTGGATAGTCGGCCCTTGGCAAGCTGTGACAGCGACAACACAAGGGCGTTGATGCGATTTCTGCCATGAAATAGGGAGCGCAAAAAAGTCCAAAGGGGCCTCTCTTCGAATCAAAGTCCATGAAACAATGGGGGAGCGTGCTTCAGCATCAGGGCTTGAAACGTGATTTTGAAAGTACAGTCTTCTTCAGTTTAAGCTAGAATCATCTGGTGTATGATTTCTGACGGCATACAGGAAGCGGGCATACCCGATTTCAGCGGCGTTTTTGGCCAACTCGATATTGACCCAGGCCACGATCTCGCTGAACGGGCGATCCTGTAAAGGCCAGTGCGTCAGGGTTTGGGACTCGATATCCGCATCACTGAGGCGATCTAGGGCTGTTTGCCATTGATCCTTGAGGTGATAGATCCGGGTGCGCAGAGCTTCAGCAGTCCCTGGCCATGTCACCTGTTCTCGGCTCAAGGTGCGGTCCCCAAAGGAATGATTGAGCACCATTTCCCACCAAAATGTCAAATGCCAGGTGAGCCAGCCAATACTGGAGGGCCCCAGGTCGTAACCTTCATGTTCGGGCCAGTCAGCTTGCCAAGTGCCTTCGGGGTTTGGATAGATGTGTAAGCCCACCGGGCCAGGCCGCCAGACACACTCTTCGGTAGACAGGTTGTGAAGATGATAATCGGTCAGTTGCCATGCGATTTCAAATTGTTGCTTCAAAACGGAGATCAATGTATGTGACATAAGGGCTCCTGAAGAGGATGAAGGGATGGACAGCAAATGTCTTTATTATTAGACCGCTCATGTATAAAATCGTTCCACCGGCCCTGTGTGAAAGTCTATCCCCTATTCATGTGTAACCAATAAAGTTACAATTTCNNTTTGGTGTGCAGTTACCCCCAATTCAACCTTAGGTGATTGGCTGTGGGATGACTGGTAACTTGCGATAACCATAAGCCGTGAAAGGCAGGAATAAAACATGAACATTGGAATCATTGGGGCCGGGTACATTGGCGCGACACTGGCAAAAAAATGGGTGCAACTGGGGCATGAAGTGGTGATTGCCAACTCGCGCGGCCCAGAAACCCTGACCATGGTCGCAGCCGAAACCGGAGCCAAGCCGGTCACGGCAGCCGAAGCGGCTCGGAGCGGTGAAGTGGTGGTCGTGACCATTCCTCAGGCTGCGGTAGCCAAATTGGCTCCAGATCTGTTTGCGGGAGTATCTGACGATGTGGTCATCATTGATACGGGCAACTATTATCCAGCCCGTGATGGACAAATTGATGCGATTGAACAGGGGCAGATTGAAAGCGCGTGGGTGGCTGAACAGCTACAGCGCCCTGTAGTGAAGGCCTTTAACAATATTGGTTTTGGCAGTTTGGGAGAAAAAGGGTTACCCAAGGGGCAATCCGGGCGGGTTGCCCTCTCGGTGGCCGGGGATTCCCCTGCTGCCCGCGACAAGGTGCTGGCGCTGGTAGATGAACTCGGTTNNAGTGGATGCGGGCCCGATTGCCGATTCGTGGCGGCAACAGCCGGGGACCCCGGCCTATTGCCAGGATCTTGCGGCTGACGCTTTGCAAGCGGCCTTGGCTGCGGCTGAATTTGACCAAATCGGCACGTATCGCAGCACAGCCAATGATGCCGTCAAAGCCTATTTTTCAGCTTGAAGCTGTAGCACAGCGGTGAGTGAACTTAAAATTCACCGTAGAAGTGAGCTTGGTGGGTCTCCTGTTTCCGGCGGCCCACCAGCATACCATCGCGGACGCTGAGCATGGTGCATTCCACACGGGTGTCGGTGTGGGCACGTTGGTTCATGCCATCCACAGCGGCAGCAACATGAGATTCAGGGTTCAGTACCCGCCCCCCGAGGAACACGTTATCGACCACGATCAACCCACCGGG
>DLGM01000444.1:4444-6298 GCA_002482705.1 Cyanobacteria bacterium UBA7694 | reverse complement strand
GGTGGCGATCAGGTCGCCCATGCCCGCCAGGCCCCGGAAAGTGTGGGCTTGAGCCCCATGCTGAATGCCAAAGCGCGTAATTTCCACCAGGCCACGGGTCAGCAAAAACGATTGGGTATTGTGCTGGAAACCAAACCCTGAAGCCATACCTGAAGCCAGAGCAATAATGTTTTTTAAGGCTCCTGCCAGCTCAGCGCCGACCACATCGCGGTGGCCATACACGCGAAAAATAGGCGAAATCAGGGCGTGTTGCGCCGATCTCACGACCTCTTCAAAGGGTGAGGCCACCACGGTCGCACCGGGGTACCCCATCAATAATTCTTTGGCCAAATTGGGGCCAGAGAGAACACCCAGTTTGCGCACACAGGTTTCTTCGAGAATAATTTCCGAGACCCGTTTGTAGGTGCTGTGCTCAAAACCTTTAATACAATGGACCAGCGAATGGGCCCCGGTCAGGTAATGGCCCATTTCATGTAAGACCTCACGCACACTGGCAGAAGTGACCACTAAAAAGAGCAGCGGGCAACGCTGGATGACACTGGCTAAATCGGTCGTGGCTTCAATGCGGGGCGACAGAGGCATATCCCCACTGTACTTCGGGTTGCGATGGGTGCGGTTGATCTCTTCAGCGGTGTCCGCATTACGCATCCAAAATTTGACGTTGCAATCGTTTTGGCTGATCAGATGGGCAATGGTTGTTCCCCAACTGCCACCGCCAATCACGCCGACATTCATGGTCATGGGCTTTTTTTGCTTCGTATCAGGATAGGGTGATTATACCTGAGGTTCTTCACGCCAACAAGCCGGATCGGGCACAAAGAGCCGTTGATAAAGGCCATGGGAAGCGGCCAAACACCCCCCCTGGCATTCGGTATTGATCGGGCAGGTGCGGCACTTGCCTTCCATGTATTGGCGGCGGTCAGCCATTTGCTGCAACAGGGCCCCGGATTGCCAAATGTCGGCCAAGGTCTGTTCTAACAGATTGCCAACAGGTTTGCCGAGCTTGCGACAGGCAAATACTTCGCCATTGGCAGCTACGGAAATATAGTCTTTTTTGATATAACAACAGACATCCAGTTTGACATTGGATGGGATAGGGGCTTCGAGATTGCGCACCAGTGGGTCTTTGATCACCACCTGCACATCCGGGAAACGGGCACAGGCCGCCAACAGGGATTCGAGCACGGCTTTATAGTGCAGGCCATCAGCATAGGCATACTGAGGAATGGTCAGCCCATCCCCTTGGGGAAACATGCGGGTAAAGTTGACCTTTGCCAGCCCTTCGGCGCGGGCCAGGGTAAACAGGGCGTCAAAGTCTTCGGGGCTGTCGTTATGCCCGGCCATGAGCGTATAGGCCGTAGAAACGGGCATGCCCGCTTCATGCAGGTGGCGAATGCCCGCCAGCGCTTTGGCAAATTGCCCTTTGCCACGAATGGCTTCGTGTAGCTCAGCCGTCGGGCCATCCAGGCTGATTTGTGTCAGACGCACGCCTCGCAGCATCAATTCGAAAGGCGTATCGGCATTAACGAGGGTGCCATTGGTCAACAACACGGTCATATGCCCTTCAATCAGCAGGCGCGTGAGCAGGTCCATGAGGTTTTTCTTGAGCAGCACCTCACCGCCGGACATACGCACCACAATTTGGTAATCATGACCGATCACCGCTTTGAGGCCTTCAATGTCTTCGAGCAGGCGCTCAAGGCCAATGGCCCCTTCTTTGATGACTTTGGTGCCATGGTAACAATGGCTACAGCGCAGATTACAGGCGTCGTTGATTTCGTATTGAATGGTGAAAGCCCGGGACGGAGCCCGGGCTTCGGGAGCAGCAAGCGTCATGGGAAAGCCTTAACAGCC
>DLGM01000444.1:496-4433 GCA_002482705.1 Cyanobacteria bacterium UBA7694 | reverse complement strand
CGCTGTCACACTGACCATTCACAAGGTTTTTATTCTTTTTGGAGAGTTCATCGATCAGTTTTTCGAGGTTGCCCTTGTTGTTCTGGATGGTGTCTTTGAGTTCTTGGTTGAGGGCCGGGCCCCGCACCTTGTCTTTAGACAAGAAATCGACGACCTTCTTAGAGGCATCATCCCCATAAATTTCACGCGTGAGACGCGCGAGCAAACCTTTGATTTGTGCCGTATCATTGGTGTTACTGTCGCTCAAAATGGCTTGTAATTCACCGGCCATTTGGCGTTTGAACTGGCCCAATTTGATGGCATCAGCAGCGCTGCCGTCGTTCATATCATCACTTTTGATGTTTTTAGACTGTTCGGCTACAGCATTGACATCATCACCCAGCGATTGGGAAGCGGTATCAGTTTTAGGCTCGCTGGGAGCGTTGGGAGCCTGATTTTCTTGGGCTGGGGGGGTTGATTGGGTCCGTTGTGTGGGAGCAGCCGGTTGGGGAGTGGCCGGGCGTCTAATTTGATCCATTTTCAGAACTCCTTCTGAGGCAAACTAATTTGGGAGATGATATATACCTTATTCCACAACAATACATAAAAAATCAATGAAGCCGAGAAAATTAACCTAAAATTAACTATTCTCATCCTTATTTGCACGCTGCAGACGGGCGGCAAAATAAGTGGCAAAAAGCGCAATTTGAGCATCATTGCTGCTCAGGCTTTCAGCCCGCGCCGCAATCTGATCCGGGCGCACAGGAGTTCCTCCGAGCTGTTCCATCGCCCAAGCCACGGTGGCGCGAAACTGTTCCTGGCTATACATCGCTTGGGGGTTGCGGGAGGCCGCATTCAGAGACTGCTGCAATTGTTGATACAGGGCATATGCCGTATCCTCATCAAAGCTCAGATAGGTCAGCATTTCGTTGACAGCCCCTGCGATGGCTGTGGCGCTGGCCTGTTGCTGACGCTCATGCACCGTATTGAGCACATAGTCATAAATTGCTGATGAACTGAGCTGAGAAGCGCCCCGCCCCCCGGTAATTTGGTCGATCAGGCGGGGTTCACTGAGCAGTCGCTGAAAAGCCGCTGGCAACTGGGCATTNNAATCCGGCTGCGCAGGGCCTGCGGATCACGCTGAACCTCATTTAAAAAGGTATGCAGCGATTGGCTTTGGCGCGTGGCCTGCTGCTCTAGGCGCAGGGTTTCGATGCCTTGGGTGGGGGCATGATCGGGGAGTTTTTCCCACTGGTTCAGGGCCCGGCCACTGCCTAAGATTCGCCCCAAAGCGGCGACCATGGCACGCCCTTGCGGGGTACTGAGTTGCTGGCGTACCGCCAGCGGAAAGCGACGCTGATCCGTTGCGGGAAAAGCCTGTAAGCCTTGGACAGCAAAATCCTTCAAGAATTGTTGGGCCTGCTGACGCACCGCAGGCGTTGTTTGCGGGCTGGCCAAGGTGGCCTGCATGCGCGTGAGATAATCGAGCACATCATATGAATCTACGGGCAGACTTTGCAGTTGAGAGGTATCCAATCCTGCCGCTTGAGCCAAATTACCCAATTCGCCCGACAGGGTAGGATCGAGGGGCGCAGCAGTTTCAGCCGGGGCATTCCAACGGCTAATCACTTCAGCAGCCGTTTGATTGAAGCCCGTTTTTTCCGCCAAATAGCTCAGGCCACTGGCAAGCAGACCGGGTGCCCCCAGAAAAGGAGCCACGTAACGGCTGTAGCGCAGGGTATTGTCCACCATGCCTTGCACCTGCTGACGGTGATGGGCGGGCAAGTTTCCCTGTAGGCTCAGCAAGGTGTTTTCCAAATCGCGCTGAGAATATCCGGCCTTCAGAATTTGTGCCTTGAGAGCCTGCTCTTTTCCCTCATGGGCCCCGGTCATGGCGCTCATAAATAAAAATCGGGGCAACGAACGCTCTAATAAACGGTCCGGCTGATAGGTAAACAGGCGATAAGATTCAGCAAAATCCTCCATTGCATTGGTTGCCGCATAATCCGAGGCAAAACCCTCACGGTTTGAGCGCATGCCCATGGCAGCGCCCATGCTCTCATCCCCGGCCCCAGCCCCGAGGGCTCCCTGCGCAGCGGTCATGCGTGACCAGTTGGCCAATAATTCCGGGGCATGGAAGGTGTGTCCCAGTTCATGCACCATCACCTGTTCGGCAAAATCAAGCCCGGCTCCGCCATCAATAATGTCAAACCAACTATTTACAAGCTTTTCAGCCATGGCATTGTCAAACTGCCCGTGCAAAGGCGCATTGGGGTTGACCTGCTGTAGGCGCTCACGCCCGGATGGGCTCAGGCCCGCAAGTTGCTGGGCGTTTGTAAGCAGTGTATTTAACTGGGCCTGCAAATGCGGCAAACGGCTGCTACCCCCACTCATCTGAGCCCGCAGGCGCTCTAAAGCTTGGAGTTGTGAACGTCGTTCCGGGGGATTGAGTTGACGTTCATCTTCCAGAATATCCCGGGCCTGGCGCAACCGCTGTTGCAGCTCAAATTCTTGTAATGCGGTACGAGTCACGCTGTCCAACTGCCCCGTTAAAGGCAATTGACGCGCCGGTGGACGGGTCAGGTTCAACATCGTTTGTAAATCACGCCGTGCCCGCTGTTGCTCAATGGGGCGTCCCGCCTGTCCATTGACCTGAGCTAACAGGCGCTGGATTTGTGGCTGGCCAATAATATTGCTGGCCCGGGCCGTGATCGCGCTGTCATGAATCACAATCTGGCCACCGCCCGCATCACGGGCAATTTTCATCGCCCCGCTGAGCCCTTCGATCAGGCTGAGGTAGCCATCTTCCCCCGCATGGGTGTCCGGGTCAGGATCGGGGCTGCGCACAAAGGTCAACGGCTGACCATCACTGTGGGTCACAGCCTGACGGAAAACAGGCAGGGGTTGGCTGGTACGAATCTGGCTAAAGGCGTTGAACAGAGCCAGACGGGCCGGGACAGACCACTGGCTGCCCGACTGGGTTTGTAATACAGGGGCAGTGACCCCGGCTTCTGTAAAAAGTGTATGCGTTGCTTGCTGAACGAGCTGATCCAGGCCTTTCAGGGCAAGCCCCCTCCAGGCACTGCCCTCTTGAGGTGCTTGGGCAAGGGTGGTTTGAACCCACTGAGTCAGCGCATCCGGCGAGAGGTTGCGCACCTGATGCTGCAAGGTACGAAACTGGGGGAAACCCAAATTTTGAGCCAGAGTATCCAAAAGGGGACGCTGATGGGGAGGCGCTTCGGGTGCCCCATTGCCCAGATACCGAAGTGCCATCTGTAAATGGTTGAGGGGCTGGCTGCTCGCATTGGCAAACGACACCGTTTGGGGCTGGAGGGGACTGGTCCCATAACGTTTGGGAAGGAGCACTGGCACAGCCTCACTTGGGCCTTCCACCGCCGCAAGCAGGGGCGGGGGTGTCGGAGAATTGCGCACCTCAAAGTTGGGGAAAGACTCACCAAAACGGGGGGGATTCAGAGATGGCATAATTTTTCTCTCGCTGAATAGACGCTTTCTCTGGTTATATTCCACAATTTGGCAAAAATTATGCAGCTCTAACGTTGTGCAAACGACACGGCTCATCAACCAGAGGCTTATGAACTGGCTCACAGCTTGGGGAGGCGCAATGTGCTACAATGGCCTCGATTCTTCAGGATTTAGGTTAGAGGACGCACCCGTGGCGCGGGGCCGCACACATGCGTACCAGAAAGGTTGTTGGAATGCTTTGGAAACGTCTGCTGGTAAACACGCTGATTGGGCTTGGGGTCGGGGGCACAATGGCGGCTATCAATCAAACCGATCTGGCCCGTAAAGTTGAACTGAGCCTTTATAATACCCGCTTTGAAAATTTCCGGGGTCTGCGTCCCCCCAGTAAAGACATCTTGATTCTCTCGATCGACGAGGCATCCCTCGAAGAGGTCGGCGTTTTCCCTTGGAAACGGACCGCTTATGCCGATGTGAT
>DLGM01000444.1:0-491 GCA_002482705.1 Cyanobacteria bacterium UBA7694 | reverse complement strand
TACGGGGCCAAAATGGTGGCCTTTGACATTATGTTTGCCACCCCCTCCGATTTTCCCGATGCGGACATGCTCTTTGAAAAAGCGTTGCTGGCTCACCCCACATCCACCCTGATTGGCAGTAAGTTCGATTTTGGCAGCACTGCGCGCATCAGCGGATCGGGCACCGATCAAGAAGGTGACGGCCCCCTCGAAGCAGCGTCTTATACGCCTCCGGTCTTTGAAGAGAGTGCAAAGTTCGGCTTTACCAATTTCCCGGAAGACGTCGACGGGCAAATCCGCCGCGCCCAAATGGTCTTGGATATCAAAAGCCAAGATCTCTTGCCCACCCCCATGACCCTTCAAGATCAGTATGAACCCAGCTTCGCCTTTGCCATGTTGCAACAGTTGGATCCGCCCAAAGCCGATGCCTTGCTCAAGCAATACCAAGACAAACATCTCTGGATCAACTACGCGGGGCCTCCCCAGAGTTATAAAACCCTCTCCTTTTATAT
>DLGM01000289.1:3928-5100 GCA_002482705.1 Cyanobacteria bacterium UBA7694 | reverse complement strand
GTCAGGTAGATAAAGCCATCCGGGCCGACCACCATGGAATGCTGGCTGCCCCCCGACTGGGCATTTTGCCCTGGATCTTTAAACTGCTGGTGAAACTGCCCAGTAAAACTCTTCATCCATTTGACATTGCCATCCGGGCCCATGGCCCCGACAAACAGGTCATTCGAGAAATTGTCGAGCACTTGGGTGTGGTGCCCGGCGAAGAAAATCGTGCCGTCTTGGCCAGCGGCAATCGTGGCCAGCATGTCGTCGGCATTAGCGGTACCAATGATTTTAAAGAAGTCAGCTTGTCCGTGGCTGAACAGGCTCGAATTTTGTACGGTCTGGGGTTTGGAGAGATCTTCCGTGCTGGGGGCGGGGGCCACAGTGCCCATACCGCTTCCGCTGGAGGTACTGCCCGAACCTGTGCCGGAACTGCTGCCGGTGCCTGTGTTGGGCGTGTCGGTGTTGCTGCCCGTAGTCCCGGTATTATTGTTGCTGCCAGTGGAACCAGTGCCAGTGGGAATCCCTGAAGGGATAATATCGGGCACCTCAATATTCAGCGCCCCTTGGCAGGCGGTCAGGCTAAAAACCAAGCTGGTGAGCAGAGCGGTACGAATCACTTGATGAGACATCAGATACATTTCCTTTCAAATTGCAATTGTGTATTGCTTCATGAGGGAGTACGCAACGGCCGGATCAATTTTCACGGCGACGGCAAATTTTTTATGCAAAAATGAGGTTCGCTATGCCTGTTGTGTGCCCATAAGCGCTGAAGAAGCCATTGAATGCGGCGTATCAACTTGTATCGGTTTGACCAAGGAGGCACGCTATGTCGATTCGCCTGCATATGATTACCTTGATTCTCTTGACCATTGTCGCCATGTTTTTAGGGGTTCTGCTGGGTATTGGGTTCATGCTCGCTGCCGGCGTCTTTCTGGGAATGCTCGGCTGGGGCGAATCCGTCCCAACTGAGGTGTTGCTGCTGCTGATTCCGCTCACGGTGGTGGCGGTGGAATGGGCGGTGGTGGCTGCTTTGAAACGGGTTCCAGCCCGGTGTGAGGTGATTGTTTGCGGCGGAAATGCCTATTGCATCGGCATTAACCCGATCGCCTATGTGTGTGCCGACTGTGGCGATCTGCACAATACCGAATTCCGCATTCGCTGGGGGCGTCATGGCCAGGGCGCTGAGA
>DLGM01000289.1:0-3894 GCA_002482705.1 Cyanobacteria bacterium UBA7694 | reverse complement strand
AGATTTCGGAGGTTGACCCGATGCGTTATCTATCTTTGGTCGCTGTGCTGTTCCTGAGTGCCTGTCAATCTGCCCCGCTGCTGCCCAGTGGCCCGGCCCCGGCCAATGCCGTGACGGCCCAGAGCAATGCCCGCATCTTTGAAACCTTCAGCGGTTATTTGCTGATGTCGCCCTATGACACCCTTAAAAAGAGTGAAATGGGCATGAACGTCAAATCGCTGCTCGGCAAAACCTACGACAACCGCAATTCCGCCAGCCGCTATCACCTGTACATCAACGGCCAGTCCGACGGTTTTTCTTCAGGTATTGGCCCCATCCGCCTGACCCAAGACGGCGGGTTATACTTTGAAAAACTGACGGTGGGACAGGGGCGTGTCTATTACCGTCTGGGCAGCTATACCCTGCCGCCGGGTGCCCAAAGTGGCCAAGCGGTCACCTATCGCCTTGATCAGGGGGTGAGCTTCAAAATGGACTGGCGTGGCCTCAACCCCATGGATCACGATGAAATACATGTGCGCATTCCTGCAAATGTGAGCCCCAGTAGCCTAGATCCCGCAACATTGCGCTAACTTGCCCTATTCCCCACTGCAAAAAAGCACGTGAACAACGTGCTTTTTAGTTTTGCGCTTTTAACGCTGTTGGATACATGAGAAGAGAGTTTGATATTCCCCATCAGTGGGAGAAGTAAAAATAAATGTGGAGACACTGTTGTTCTGATTTTGCTGTTGACATATCTTCTTCATATGCAGTAAAATTTACAAAATAGTAAATTTTTGTTGTAAGGTAAAAGTAATGAAAATCATCGCTCTTTTAGCCGTTCTCGCTCTGACAGGTTGTACAACATCCACTAATATCAAGAGTGTTCCTGTTAATGGGGTTTCTACAACTGCCAATAGTATTCCTGCCGCAATGACTGATCCGGCTGAATACGCACGCATTCTCAATCAGATCGATGCCAACGGTGATAAGTCGATTACCGCCGCAGAAATCCGCGCCAGCGGGCTCGATCCTGGCAAGAGTATTTTGTTTTCACAGACAAATACAGTTCCTACTGGGCAAACCGCTGAGAAATATGTCGAGCTTTATGATGCTGACTATGACCAAGTCCTTTCCCCCCTTGAGCTCAAAAGCTATGCTTATGTATTTATCTTTAAAGACATCGACACCAACAAAGATGGTTTTCTGCAAAAAGAAGAGGTTTTGGCCCATGAAATGAGCTCTAAAACCTCTGATAGCGCCTACACGTTTATGGATACGAACAAAGACGGAAAGGTGAGTTTCGAGGAGTGGGCCACGACAGGAGAGCGGATGCAGTCACAAACCTCAAACTCGGAAGAATAAACACAAGCGACTGTGAACTAGATGATGAGATGCCCGTTTTTATGTCTGATAAATCCGCTGCAAAAGGGGATCCAACGTCAGAATCGGAATCCCCTTATATTGTTTTAATGTATACAGATCACTATCCTCACTGCCAATGAGGACGATTTCAGCAGCTATCAGCTCTGCCGCTGCATCTGCTGCAGCTAAAAAAATGGCATCATCCTCATCGCGAAGGTGTTCAGCCCTAGATGGGTCCATGATGGTTTGGTAAGCTTCCTGTTCTTGTTTATCAAGAGGGGTGACCTTAACATTTAAAAGCTTTAAAAGCTGGTAAAATCCATCACTGTCAAAAGGGCGTTTATCTTTGGATTGGGAAGCTTTTTTCTTTAAGTAATTGAACTGGTATATATACTCATCTTTAATGTCATCACTATAAATCCAATCAAAATTACCCTTTTTAAATGCATCTATAATGTGATAGGCTGGTGTTCTTTGTTTTTGTTGGATTTCTGTCGATGTATTGCGCTTTGGTGGTGTATAACGAAAGGCATCTATGACCAGATTTGTGTCAACAATACACAGAAGCAAGCGCTACTCTCCACGCATGCGTTTTTTACGTGCTTCACGACGGGCTTCCAAAACCGCTAATTCTTCTGCTTGAGGCTCAGGGGCAGACGTGGGAAGTAAAAAAGCCAATTGGCGTACAATCTTTATCATACTCTGATAAGATTCGTAATCTAGAATGACTGCCCGTGGCCGACTATGATCCATCAGTAAGACGTTGTGTTCTTGGATCCCGTCGATGGATTCACTCAAATGGGCGCGGAAAGCTTTTGTACCGACTAGCTGTAAGTTTTTCCCCAAGGCTTGTTGGATATGGAACTGTAGCTCAGTCACCAGTTCAGGGGGTAAAAGAAGCTCCGTAGGGCTTGTGTGAGGAACCCATTCAGATTTCTTTGTTGCAGATAATGGACTTACAGTTGTATCGGTATTTTTTTGTGGCCCTACTTCTCTACTTGCCCCCTTACTTGTTTTTGCGGCAACGGATGTTTTTATAGGCATTGGTTTTTTACGCCGAAGAGGGCGCGCAACAGGTCGTTTTTTCGGCTCTTGGTCTTGTGAGCTTATTTGTGCTGAAGACATGATACGCCTCCTAGACTAAAAAGTGTACACTTTTAGCTTAGATGTTTTGGCACAAATAAGCAACGATCTGATTCAGGTGTACAATAAGAAGCAGTTGAAAGATGGGGAGGCAGCAGATGGGAAACAGGCCAAGGATTGTGATTCTGGGGGGCGGGTTTGCCGGGGTCTATACGGCTATTTACCTCGAAAAGCTGCGCAAAGGCCACAACGACTTTGACGTATGTATTGTCAACCGCGAGAACTATTTTGTCTTTCAGCCGATGCTGCCGGAAATTGTCTCGGGCACGATTGGGATGCTGGATACGGTCAGCCCGATCCGACGCTTGGCCCCGCATACCGATTTGTATGTGCGTGAGGTGGAATCGGTTGATCTGGTCAATCAGACCGTAACGCTCAGCCATGGAGTGCGTCCCCGGCCCCAGATTTCGCCCTATGACCACTTGGTGATTGGGTTGGGCAATGTGACCGATTTTCGCGGTATGGTGGGCCTGCATGAACATGCGCTGCCGTTTAAAAATCTGGTGGATGCGGTCAATTTGCGCAACCACCTGATCCACGTGCTCGAAGAGGCAGACACGGAAAGTGACCCAGATTTACAGCGTGAGCTGCTGACCTTTGTGGTTGCTGGGGGTGGTTTCTCTGGCGTGGAAGTGGCCGCTGAACTGAATGACTTTGTGCGCCGCGTGGCCCGCAGTTATCCCCAGATTAACCCGGCCCATATTCGCGTTCAGTTGCTGCATTCGGGTGAGCGCATTTTGGAGCGGGAGCTGTCTCCTTCTCTGAGTCTGTATGCCCAGAAGCTGCTGCGCAAGCGGGGGGTTGAGTTCCGCTTTAAAACCCGTTTGGCAGCCGCCAGCCCGGAGTTTGCTGTGACCCAGAACGGGGAGCGGATCGCAACCCGGACCCTGATTTCGACGGTGCCCTCAAGCCCTCATCCATTGATTGAAACCCTCGATTTGGCGAAGGTGCAAGGCAAACTCAAGACGGGCCGGGATCTTTTGGTGGAAGGGACTACACATATTTGGGCAGCGGGGGACTGTGCCTTTATTCCCACTGCTGACGGAACCCCTGCTCCACCGACGGCCCAACATGCCATCCGCGAAGCCAAGGTGATTGCCCACAATATTGTCGCTGAGCTGCGCGGGGGCACGCGCAAAACCTTCGATTTTAAGGGCCTGGGCAAGATGGGGGCGTTGGGGCACCATTCGGCGGTGGCCGAAGTGTTTGACCGCTTTCAAATATCTGGGTTACCAGCCTGGATTATGTGGCGCAGTGTCTATTGGGCCAAGTTGCCGGGTTTTGACCGCAAGCTCCGGGTCGGCTTGTCCTGGTTACTCGATTTACTCATTCCCCCGGAGATGGTGCAGCTCAAGCTCGGTATTCCGCGCGGTATTTCTCAGGCCCATTATGAGCCCGGCGAAGCCATCT
>DLGM01000239.1 GCA_002482705.1 Cyanobacteria bacterium UBA7694 | reverse complement strand
AACTGGATGGCGTTATTTTCTTTTCAACATTGCTGTTGATAGTCCACAGCCACATAGCAGTCAGACGAGCATCTTCCTCAAAACCGCTGGTATCTGCACCTTCAAAAATCATATTGAGGGCTTCTTTGGCCACAGCAGCCCTCAATATGATTTTTGAAGGTGCAGATACCAGCGGTTTTGAGGAAGATGCTCGTCTGACTGCTATGTGGCTGTGGACTATCAACAGCAATGTTGAAAAGAAAATAACGCCATCCAGTTATCCTGGTGGAGGTATGTATCCGGGGGCAAATGCTTTTGTTGGTCCATTGCAACAAGAAATTGAAGACGATGACACAGAAGATAGTGAGTCTTCAGGTAGTGCATCTGGATCAGGTTTCTCTTTAGAGTATGATGCAGCTCGAAAAATAGCCCAAGGTTTGGGGGCACACCTAGAGCAATTGGCTCATTTGGTTGAAGTTAAAGGCTCCGAAGCTCGTTTACTGCCAGTAGGTGAGAGGGGCACCTTTCTTTTTGGTAAACAAACCACAGTTGCTGAAGAGGCCAAAGGAAAAAAGAAAAAGGCCAAAAGCAAACAAGCCAATATCTTTGAATTGTTTGATTCATCTGGTGAAGATTCTGGAGACGCACCTGTTCAAGCCTTTTCATCTGATACTATTGCTTCTGATTTGCAAATTTCAGCAGGTAAATCCATTCTGGATCGTATTCATCAGGGCATGATTCTCTTTGCAACGGGTCAGGGTGAAATGCTGAGACGGTTTCTGGTTGAGCAGGGAATCGGGCGTGATGAGCGTTTTTGGAGATTGGCTCAGGCCTTGTCTGCTCTTTACCCACAAGGTACAGATGAAAAACGCTGGGTAGATGGGGTTCTGGCCCGGAAAAAGGGATTAGGTTTCTAAGATGGACATCACAAAGCTCGAAACCCTGCTCGATAATTTCGAATCTGATTTAGCTGAACGCAAAGAATCCTGGAGCAATTCCACAAGTACGGAGATCTGCAAAGCGATTTGCGCTTTCAGCAATGACCTGCCCAACCACAGTGAGCCCGGCTATGTTTTTGTGGGTGTAAAAGACAACGGTCAGCCAGTAAGCCTCAGAGATCCTGAAAAAGCCCTGTTGGACCTGGGCAGCATCCGCTCGGCAGGCAATATTTTGCCACTGCCCGTGATGAATGTTGAATTAGTTGAACTCAAAGGGATCCAAGTGCTGGTGGCTGAAGTCTGGCCCAGCCAGGAACCGCCTGTTCGCTACAAAGGTGTCACTTGGATACGAGTGGGTTCCAGCAAAGCCCGTGCTACCCAGGAAGAAGAACGCAGACTCAGTGAAAAACGGCTGTCGGGCCAGCTTAGCTTTGACCGACGCCCGTTAATGGGTAGCAGTTTGTCCGAACTTGATCTGGCAAGTTTTCGACAGAATTATCTGCCTTTTGCGATTGCCCCCGAAGTTTTGGAAGAAAACCAGCGTACCCCAGAAGAACAACTGGCCTCTTTGCGCTTTTTAGCGGCCCCCGATGGCCTCCCCACAGCAGCAGGCCTTTTGTTTGTGGGCAAAGATCCTCAATTTCGCCTGCCTGGCGCATATATCCAGTTTTTGCGTCTGGATGGTCTTGAACTCACCGATCCAATTGTTGATCAAAAAGACCTGACCGGTACCCTTTCGCAGCAACTCACTCAGATCGATGAAATCCTGAAAGCACATATTCGCACCACCACAGAGATACCTGATACAGGCCCAGAAATCCGCCGCCCAGATTATCCTATACAAGCCTTACAGCAGGTGATTCGAAATGCTGTCATGCATCGCAACTATGAATCGAGCCATGCCCCGATTAAAATCTACTGGTACACTGATCGCATTGAAATCAGTAACCCAGGTGGATTGTTTGGGCAAGTCACACCTGAAAACTACGATCGCACCACAGATTATCGCAATCCTGAAGTGGCGGCCTCACTCAAAACACTGGGCTATGTTCAACGTTTTGGAATGGGCATTCAGTTGGCCCGCAAAGCCATGCACACCAATGGCAATCCGTCCCCTGAGTACCAATTCTACCCCGAATACCTGCAGGTCACGCTCAGGAGCAGAACCCCATGAATATCATTGGCTTATTTAATAACAAAGGTGGGGTTGGAAAAACCACCCTGACCTACCACCTGGCCCATATGTTTGCTATCCAAGGGCATACCACCCTGGTCGCAGATCTGGATCCACAGGCCAATCTGACGGTTGCATTTCTTGATGAAGAAAGGCTCGAAAACCTTTGGCAGCAAACCCAATGCGCCCAAACCTTTTTTCAGATCATCGAACCGATACAGGAAGGCCTGGGAGACATTCGTCAGCCTGAACCCATAAAGATTCGCGATCAGCTGTTTTTGCTCGCTGGAGATTTGCGGCTGAGTACCTTTGAAGACAAACTCTCTGACACTTGGCCCCGCTGCTACGAAAAAGACCCAGCCGCCCTACGTGCTACCTCGGCCTTTTACCGCAGCATGCGTCAGGCCGCCGATCAGATACGAGCTGAAATTGTCCTGATGGATGTTGGCCCCAATCTGGGAGCTATCAACCGAGCAGCTTTGCTTTCAGCAGATCAGCTGATCTTCCCACTGGCAGCCGATATGTTCTCAATTCAGGGCCTGCGAAACCTTGGACCCATGATTGCTCAGTGGCGGCAGAGTTGGCAAACCATTCGTGCTCAACTGCAAACAGATAAAATTGGCTTGCCTGAAGGCACAATGAATGCTTTAGGCTATGTGCTTTTACAGCATGCCATTCGGCTAGATCGTCCGGTAAAAGCCTATGAGCGTTATTTGACCCGGATCCCTTTGGAGTACAGAGAAGCGGTTCTCACCCTCAAGCCACCGTTGTCTGTCTCCGAGCCAGACCCATTCCTATTGGGGCAAATCCGGCATTATCGCAGTTTAATCCCCCTATCTCAGGATACTAATAAACCCGTTTTTGAGCTTAAGCCTGCTGATGGCGCTTTTGGGGGGCACACCAGGCTGGTTCAAACTGCATACGATGAGTTTGCTCTGCTTGTACACACTATTTTGCAAGCCTTGCAATGAATAAGGGCGATTTACCAGTCATCCAAATAGCTCTTAAATCTCCAAAAAGCAGAAACTGAAAGGACACTTAATATGGCTCTTAAACCCTGGTACAAAGTGATCACACCTCGTGAAGATCTTCGCGAAGGAAAGCCGCTGGATGCCGCAGAATTTGCCGTTCATCTCGACCAAGTCCGCGAAGGCCGAGCCCCAGATGTTTATCAAAATCCACAGCAATTTTTTGAACGCACCTATCTGACCCGCAATCTCAGCATCCTGGCCACAGAAGTCATGCGAAGACTCAGTGGTCAGACAACGGATGCTTCAGCGGTTTTTAATCTGGCAACCCAATTTGGAGGCGGAAAGACCCATTCCCTAACACTGCTGTATCATCTGGCGCATATGGGTCCTGAAGCTCATCATATGCCGGGAGTTAAGCACTTACTTGAATCTGCCAATTTAGCCACTGTGCCGCGTGCAGAAACGGCTGTTTTTGTAGGAACTGAATTTGACTCTATCAGTGGTCGGGGTGGAGACGATGGTACTCCCAAGCGCATGACACCTTGGGGCGAAATTGCCTGGAGTTTGGGGGGCGAAGCCGGGTTTCGTTGTGTGGCTGAACATGATGCACAGGGCGATGCACCTGGTGGTGATGTGATCCGTAGGTTTATACCACAGGATAAGCCTTGCCTTATTCTATTAGATGAGTTGATGAATTATGTCAGCCGTTCACGCAGGACGGGTATGGCAGATCAATTTTATAATTTTTTGCAAAATCTATCTGAATTTGCAAGAAGTGTAAAGAATATAGTCCTTGTAGTGTCGATTCCTGCATCTGAATTAGAAATGACAGCTGAAGACCAATCAGATTATGAGCGATTCAAACATCTTCTGAACCGTTTGGGGAAAGCCATCGTGATGTCAGCAGAGACTGAAACCTCAGAAATTATTCGCCGTCGTCTGTTTGAGTGGGAAGATCTGGGGGTGAATCATGAAGGCCGTCCCATTGTTGCTCTTCCCAAAGAAGCACGGGAGACTTGCAAGGCCTATGCGGAAGTGATTATGCGCAATCGCACCCAGCTACCAGAATGGTTTGATGTTGATCATGCCCAAAAGGTATTTGAAGCCACCTATCCCTTTCATCCTTTAGTATTATCTGTTTTCGAGCGCAAATGGCAAGCCTTGCCACGTTTTCAGCAAACCCGTGGCATGTTGCGCCTGCTAGCCTTATGGGTGTCGCAAGCCTATGTACAGGGGTTTAAGGGTGCGCATAAAGATCAACTGATTGGTTTGGGTACAGCCCCATTGGAAGATTCTCTCTTCCGGGCAGCCCTATTTGAGCAATTGGGTGAGCACCGTCTTGAAGCTGCTGTTACCACAGATATTAAAGGCAAAACAGATGCCCATTCCCTGCGACTGGATGAAGGGTCAGATAACACCGAAATTCGTAAAGGCCGCTTACACCAGAAAACAGCCACGACCATTTTCTTTGAATCCAATGGGGGTCAAACCCAGCATCGGGCCACACGGCCAGAGATTATGCTTTCTTTGGTAGAGCCTGAAGGAGACATTGGTCATATGGAAACACTGTTGGATAATCTCAGTGAATCCTGTTATTACCTGACAGTTGAGAAAAGTCAATATCGTTTCAGCTTACATCCCAATCTCAATAAGCTGCTTGCTGATCGCCGAGCCAGTGTCCAACCTGAAACCATTGCTCAGCTTGTAAAAACTGAAATTCAAAAAGTTTTTAATCAGGGCAGTGGGGTAGAACGGGTATATTTTCCTGACAAAAGTGGCCAAATCCCTGACCGGGCCTCATTGGCCCTGGTGGTGGTCTCTCCTGAGCAATCTCAGAGTATCTCTCAGTTGGATGATTGGATTCAAAGTATGATCCGGGAAAGTGGCAATTCTTCGCGTACCTACAAAAGTGGTCTGATTTGGTGTGTTCCCGATAGCAGTGCAGGCCTTTCTGATGAAGCCAGACGTTTGCTTGCCTGGCAGGCTATTCAGGATGAAGAGTTGCGTTTGGATGAAACCCAACAACGTCAATTAAGTGAAAATATTGCCAAAGCTAAGCGTGACTTGACAGAATCTGTTTGGCGCACTTACCGCAATCTCAAATATCTCAACAAAAGAAACGAATTGCAAACCACAGATTTGGGGCTGGTTCACTCTAGCTCAGCCAAGAACATTGTGCATCTCATTCTTGAGCGACTTAAGCAAGACGGAGAACTGACTGAAACTGTCAGTGCCAATCTGCTTTTGCGGAATTGGCCTCCAGCCTTTAAAGAGTGGAATACCCGCAGTGTTCGAGATGCTTTTTACGCCTCTCCTGTTTTTCCCCGATTGCAGCAGGCTGATGCCATTCGCCAGACCATTGCACAGGGTGTATATCAGGGGCAAATTGCCTATGTGGGCGACTTGATGGATGGGAAATACCAGCCATTCCATTATAAAGAACAGCTATCCGTTTCCGATGTCGAAATCTCAGAAGATATGTTTATCATCTCGAGCGAAACAGCTGAAGCTTACCTGGAAAGCTTAAAAAGGCCCGAACCTGCACCAACGCCACATCCCATTGTAGAAAATCCGTCAACATCATCTGGAGTTGCCCATGCAGAAAAGGAGAGCAGTGGGTCTGGTGGATCTGGAAACATAGCAAAACCCATTACTCAACTCACGAAAGTAGAGCCCCTTCCCCTTACTCGACCCACGCATCTGAGTTGGTCTGGAAAAATTGAACCACCCCATAAGTGGATGACTTTTTATACAAAAATGCTCACTAAATTGGTATCAAAGCCAGGCCTTCACCTAACTGTGAATGTTGATCTCACGATGGCTGAAGGAATTTCAGAAGACTTAATTGAAGAACTCAAGACTGCTTTACAAGAAATGGATATGGATTCAGATATTCGCTTAGATTAATCGGATTATAGTTTGAATATAATTTTTTAAATTTAGATCTTTTGAGTTAAGTTTAAATAAAAAAATCTGCAAATCCATGTCTTGCGCCAGTCAAGACGATGCAGTTAGTTGGCTGTGCAAGCCGATCCTTCTCATTTATTATCTTATGCGCTTCTTTGGAAAGATTACTTGCAAAGTATACCACCAGCACTTATAATATGAATCGCCGTAAAAGCGCATCTGGGTTGAGTTTCAGCCTCGGCTTGTCCAGCCAACATAGTAGATCAACGGATCCGCATAACATTCAATACCCGAACCTCCACCCGCCGAAATGAAGATGCAAACGCCTTGCTTTTGAGCCTTATTAACAGTATAACATGCAAAAAATGCAGGATATACTGACAGTATAATACACAAAAAGTGTGTGTTATACAGATCCGCATAACATGCAGATTCGACGTGTTATACAGATCTGCATAACTCCGGGCTCCCCCAAGCCCCTTGGCGCAAGCGCCCCCAAAAAGCGTATAATAAGGCTCACCATGCACTATCGATTCCCCCCCCACTTCGCCTTCAACCACAACTACCGCTTGTCAGGCCCCGCCGCCACCGTCGAACTCCGCTCGGTGCAAAAGACCTTCAGCAACCGTGAAGCCTATGTCGTGCCCGAATATTTGCTGTTTGTGCCCTTGCGCGGCCAAAAGACCTTCTACGAAGGCATGCACAACCACACTGTCGAACCGGGCCAATGCCTCCTGATCCGCAAACACGCCTGGCTCACCTGCGACGTCACCCGCCTCGACGACGGCGCCTTTGAAGCCATCATGCTCGTCATGCGCCCCCAGTTTATCGCCCACACCCTGCACAAATATCCCCTCAAGCTGCCCACCACCCCACCAATTGAGGGCAATCTCGCGACCTTGACGACAACCCCCCTGCTGCAAAGCGCCATCGAATCGCTGCTGCCCTTTTTTATGCAGGACACGGCCCATCACCAAGCCCTGATCCAGCTTAAAATGGAAGA
>DLGM01000137.1 GCA_002482705.1 Cyanobacteria bacterium UBA7694 | reverse complement strand
AAAACTTTGATGCCATGTGGCGTTTGGGTGACAAACTGCGGGCGGTCATCCCCCGCGCGAATCGCCATTAAGAATTGACGGGCATTTAAGGCAGACATTTCCGCCCACAGGTTGGCCTCGCGCCACAGGGCCTGGGATTGTAAGAAGGCCTTGACCCACCGCTCCGGCAGCTTCACTTTGGTTTCTGTGAGCTGCTGGGTCGGCGTGCTGACCTGTACAAAAGAGGCCCCCATTTCGAGCACCGCTCGCTGGCTTGGTCGCAGTTGTGCCAAGCCCTGCACAAAGGCCGGGTTAAAGTTCACATTGGTGGTGCCCCGACGCAGCAGGGCGTAACCGTCAAACAGATCGGCCTCGAAATCAGCGCGCCCATACACGCTGCAACAGCTCGAAAAACACTCCATGCGCACCCGTGCCGGTTCAGCGGTGACCACCGGGTCGAGATAACGCCACAGATCCGGGCGGTAAAAACGCGCCTGCACCACTTCTTGTAAGGTCAAGAGGTGATCCCGGAACAGCATCGGGTCACGCACCTGCCCGCGAAAGAACTGGGGGTGGGTGCCCGGCGGGGCCAAGGGGGTAGCTATCAAGATGCCGGGCATTTCTCCCGGTAAAACCGTACTTACACCGGGAATAGCTGCCGCAAAAGCCGTGTTCATGCCCACACCCCTCAAAAGTCCTCAAAACCCGTCTATTATGGCTTATTCAAGCACGCTCGGCAAGTTCAAGCGCTCGCTTCATACAAAACGTGCGCCTGTTGCTCGACATCTTGACGAAAATAACGGCCCCCAAATATCCAAATCGCTGTCAGCTCTGAAGTCGGAGGCAAGGCGCGACCCAAACAGGGCCAGACGCCGGATGTGATAACGCTGGCACACCTCGCGGATCGCAGGCGTAATGGGAGGCCGAAACATCCGTGTACTCCTTGGAATGGAGATAACTTTATTGTACCATGGGTGTGAAACGCCGCTGACTGTTCAAGTCAGATCTCATCAGCGTTTCAGGGAAGGTTGAGCCGATGTTAGCAGAACTGTTTAAATTGATTGCCGCCGATGGCAGCGAAACCAAGATCAAAGGGTACCGCCGGTCCGAAAAAAAAGTGGGGGTACAGCGCTTTGACAGTAAAAAAGCCGGGATTAAAAACCTCCCCGCCAAGGTCGATTTACGCCCCTTGATGACCCCGGTTGAAAACCAAGGGGATACCAATAGCTGTGCCGCCAATGCCACTGCTGGGGCTTATGAATACCTGATCAAGCGTCACCAAGGCAAAAAACAGGACATCAGCCGCCTGTATGTGTATTACAACGCCCGCTATATGGACGATGAAGACAATATTGAAGATGAAGGGGCCACCCTGTCCAGCGTGATTGAAGGCCTCAAAGAATATGGGGCCTGTACCGAAGACACCTGGACCTTTGATCCTGATTTAGTTAATGAAGAACCAGATCAAGATGCCTACGACGAAGGCAGCGGCTTTTTGGTCGAAAGTGCCAAGGCGGTACCCACTGACCTCACCGCCTGGAAAACGGCCTTGGCCGCCGGGAACCCGATCATTTTTGGCCTGCGCCTCTATAATTCCTTTGATAAACACCGCAAACCGGGCCTTGTACCCCCCCCTTCATCCAGTGAAACGGGACGGGGCTCCCATGGGGGCCATGCCATGCTGTGTGTGGGTTATTCTGACCCGGATGAGGTCTTTATTGTACGCAATTCCTGGGGCCGGGAGTGGGGCGACAAAGGTTATTGTTATATCCCTTACCGCTACATGATGGACGAAGAGCACAATTTTGACGACAGTTGGATCATTGAGCGCTTAGAAATCCTCCCACCGGATGAAGAGAGCTGGAGCGATGACGAAGAGTCAGTGCTCGAAGAAGTCTCTTCAGCGCTGGCCGATATGGACGAGGAAGACTATGAAGTCTTTCTCGAAGAAATGGGCGATTACCCCTTTGAACAGCGACTGGCCTTACTCTTCCTTAAAGCCGTGGGGGCCGATGGCGAAATCAGCGAAGACGAAATTGAAGTTGTCAAGGAATATCTCGAACCAGTCTTAGAAGCCACAGGAGGCAATAGCAACGCCTCCGGGATTATTAAACAGGCCAAACGCCTGCTCAAAAACCAAGATCTGTTGGAGGAATCAATCCAGCTGATTTGGGAATGGTTCGACTCCGATGTCCTCGCCAGCATCACCCAACAATTGGAAGAAGCCGCTTCGGCTGATGGATTTTCAAAAGCCGAACGGAAATTTGTTGATAGCCTGATTACGCAGTGGCAGTCGCTGGATGAGGAGTCCGAAGAAGAAGAAGAAGAAGAAGAAGAAGAAGAAGAGTACGAGGACGACGAAGACGATGAGGAATACGAGGAAGATGAGGAAGAGTACGAAGACGAAGAAGAGGAATATGAGGAAGACGAAGAAGAGTAGCTAAACGGCTCTGTCAGGCGGCAGCAACACTAGGCTGCTGCCTGCAAAGTTAAAAGTGGATGGGTTCAAAACGCCCCATTAAGAGCGTACTTTTGGGAATCACCCCATTGGCCCCCTCTTGGTGAGCCCGCAACGCCAGTTCGGAATCTTCCCGGCCACTGCGTAAAAACAACGGGGTAATCACGCCCTGTGCCCGTGCCTCACGAATCAGTTGCAATCCATCTTCAGCCCCAAGATAATAATCAATCAGGGCAAGGTCCCAGGATTCAGTCAGCAAACGGCGTAACCCCCCTGCCAACTGAGCCTCCCATACGAGCACACTGTGGGGAGACTGGCGCGCCAACATCACCTGTAATAACAAATACTCCTCCTCATCATCGTCGACTAAGAGAATCCGTTCTGGCCAAGCATGAGGGGCAGAAGATCGCTCTTGAACGATTTCATCGGGGAGAGGGGCCCCAACGACAGCAGCCAAGGGAAGGGAAATCAGAAAACGCGCTCCCTGACCGGGCATCCCCTCTGCGGAAATGGAGCCATGATGCTGCTCGATGATCTTGCGACAAGTTGCCAGACCAATGCCTGTACCTGGATAGTGGCGGTGGGCTTCCAGACGCTGGAAAATCTGGAAAATCCGTTCTCCATCTTCAGGGGCAAAACCAATCCCATTGTCTTCGAGCAATAAGACCACTTCCAACGGTCGAAGCGCATGGATCGACAGACGAATCATAGGCAAACGATCAGGGTGGGTAAATTTGAGGCTATTGGCCAATAGGTTTTGAAAGAGCTGGCGTAGCTGTATGTGATCCCCCCTCACCGTTGGCAAAGGCTCTCTATAAACCTGGGCTTGTTGCTCTTGAATGCGCAATTCAAGGGTTTCTAAAACCTCGTCCAGTACCTGAGAGAGGTCAATCGGACGGTGTACCGGCGGGGTTTCCGTCAGGCGAGAATAGCTCAACAGGGCGCGGATCAACTCTTGCATGCGATTGGCAGCCTGAAGTGAACGATTCAAATAATCTTTGCTATCTAAATCAAGCTGTGGCATTTTTTCTTGCAAAAACTGCCCAAAAGCCAAAATTTTACGCACCGGCTCTTGTAAGTCGTGGGAAACCACATAGGCAAACTCTTGCAATTCACGGTTTGAGTGCTGTAAGGCTTCCTGTTGCCGCTTCAGTTCAGAAATATCACGCCCTTCAGCAATCAGATAAGCGACCTGTCCGGCCTCATTTCTGCCGGGGCGAAGGGAGACATCAATCGCTAACCCGCCATGAAGCCCTCGGATTTCCGATTCATAGCGCACAAATTCACCCGTCCGGGCTCGCTGTACAGCCTGTTCTAAACGCTTTTGCTCCTGGGGTAAATCGTCAAACCAGGGGGTATTCCAAAGGAGCTGCCCCCGAACAGCCGCCAAGTCAATCTGCAGCAATTCAAGCGCAACGGGGTTTACCTCTAACAGTTCTCCGTCGGGAGAAAGCAAGCCCATGAACGTAAACATCGTATTAAAAATGCTCTCAAACCGTGACTCGGTGGCTTTTAACAGCGCACTTTTTTGTTTTTGGGCCGTTATGTCTTCGGCAATATAACAGTACAGCTGATCCGCAATATCAATCGGGGCCACCACCACCCTTAACCACACCTCGCGGTCGGGCTGCACATGGAGATATTCCATGGTGAGGGCCTGT
>DLGM01000222.1 GCA_002482705.1 Cyanobacteria bacterium UBA7694 | reverse complement strand
GTGTACCGGCTCAACCAGCAGACTAAAACGTTCACAAGGGCCCGTTTTTGAATGCGGGCCTTCTCCAGGCAGAGTCACTCATTGGATGCTCTGCCTTTCCTCCTGACTCCACCCTACAGAAAGTGTTAAACTCAGTTTCATGACCTACCTGAATGCTCCGCAACGCTTGATTGCCTTGGCCCTTCTGCTTTCAGCCTGTACGCCCCAACCCATGCTCAACACCCCCCATGTACAGCAACAAATGGCCGCATTGGCCTATTGGTTCCGGCCTTTAGATTTTGGCATCCACAGTGCCGACAACGCTGCGCAGCTCGCAATTGTCACCGCTGCCAAAACGCGCTTAGAAGCAGATATCAAAGCCAATAATTTAGCGGAATACCGCCGTTCACGCGACTTTAGCATTCAACTTTTGGCCGGTTCTGAGGGCAACCACCTCCTGGCAGGCTCAGAAGGCAACCATTTCCGCAACAGTGATAAACTGCTGCCCGATCTGAAACTGCCCGCTCAGGCCCTGATCTTTAACCCCAATGGCAACCACCAGCTCTTTAAAGGGGAATACGAACAGGAGAAATTCTTCTTTGCAGGTCAAGAAGAGATTGCGCTGCCCAATACCACCTACTTGTTGCTGCCTGACACCCAAGGGCAGGTGCAGATCTATCAAGGGGAGTTAGAGTCACCGACCCGTGTCGAGGCCCCGCTCCCGGTAAATGAGGAAGTGACACCGAGCACCCCAAGTACCCAGGCAATGGCAGCCTTCCCTGTTTATGGTTATGCAGCAGCGACAAGAGCCGCAGAATATGGGAGCACCTTGGCAAGCGGTACTGTCACCGGACAGCGTTTAGAACCCCCAGCCATGATGTATGGTTATAGCAGCGCCCCACTTGGTGCCGTTTACCCAGCCGCTGCCGGGTCCGCCTACAGTACAGCCCCAGCCTATGGCTATACCGCCGCACGCCCGGCTCATTCAGGAACAACCAGTTTCGCGACCGGGACAACCACAGCGGCAACATCCCCCCGATATGCCAATGTCACCCCAGCTATGCCCGCCTATCCCACCAGTACAGGTAGTATGGCCAGTTATCCAGCTTTAAACGCGAGCTATGGTGTGCCTGCCCTTTCTCCGGTACAAACCCTGTCGACCCCAGCGATGCCCATCCAGGGTGAACCGATACCAGAGGCCTCTCCCACTCCGGCTGAATAACCCCAAGCCTGTGCCGGAGTTGAGGCTCCGGCACTGCATGTGAAAGGAATTCCCATGGCCAAAACGGCTTTTTCTGAAGCGCAAGTGCAAGGTATTGTCCTGGCCAAGCGCATGTTGCGCGGATTATGGCTCAAAAGTGGCTTGAAACAACAAGAGGTATTACAAGGCCTGCAACGCGCTGGGTTAGAGGTCAAAAAAAACACGCTCTCGAACTGGTTATCCGACGCCGAAGACAATGCCAAACGCCCGGCCCAACAGGCGTTGATGCCTCTGTTGCAAATGATCTGTGCCCATGACAGCCAAGAGAGTCGCTTGGCCTTGCATGAAGACCTCTCCCGGCTACTGGGTTATGCCACCGCAGGCCCCAAGAGCCGTGAAGTGGTGCTCAACCACATTGCCGATCAGGTCAACGAGCGCCTGTTACAGCGCCTGCGCGAGCAACAGGGACGCCTGTTAGAAACCTTCCCCCCATTGCTCGAACTCTTGGAGGACCTGCAAACCCATATCTTTGAGTATGACAAAGGGTATCCTGTGATCCGCATGGAAGCCTATGAATTGAGCAGCCTGCGCCAGCTTTTGGGAACGGACACAGAGGTACACAAGCGCTACCGGGTCGGCCAAGGCTACGAAATCCCCCTGACCCATGTACAGTCCCTCGAAACAATCACCGCCCTGACCGATTTATTGCATGAAGGGGCCCGGCTGCTGCGGGCCTATGTCGAAAAGGCCCTGTTGCAATCCTCGGCCCTGTCCCTCGATTTACCCCTGTTCGAAGACTTACTCGACTATATCTGGGAAATTGTCAACCGCCTGCTGCTCAATCAAGTGTGCCAGCGCACCGAGGGCATTCGCCAGACCTTGCTGACCGTGATCGCCACCGCCTGGGGGATTCGCTTTTTATTACAGGCCCAGCAGGGGAAGGTTCAGCTCACCCATTTTCAGAATATTCTGCAACTCAAGGGCAAAGGTTCTCAGGCCGATATCCAATGCTCCAGTGCGGTGTATGTGGGCGTTTTGGCTCGCCACTTGTTCCAACAGGCTCGGCAGCGGGCCAGCGAAACTATTTTGCAACGGGCGCTGCTGTTCATGCAGCAAGCTCTAGAGATGTTGACCCAGCACCATGAAGCGTTAAGCAAAGAACAGGATATTTATTTCTACAAAAAAGAAATTGCCAATTTGTATTATGACTGTGCCTCGCTGCTGCTGTGGTTTCAGGAGAGCCCGGCTTTTGCCCCCCATTTTCAGCCCCTGATGCAGCAGGCCCATGCCTATTATGCCCAGGTGCTCGATACGGTGAACCTGTTTTCCCAGGGCTTGAGCGAAGCCCGTGCCACCCACATCCGGGTCTTTTATGTTCTCAGTCAGGCCTGGACCGCCGATCCGCCAGATACTGTGCGGGCCTCTCTCAATTTATTGTCAGCCGGTGCGCAGCTCAATGATCTGTTTTGGACGGTTTCAATGGCAAAAGCCCTCGGTTACAGCATTTTGGCTTTGCGTACCCAGTCGCCCGACTTTGCCGCAGACTATCGCCAAGCGGCCCATGACCATTTGGAGCGGGCGCGGTTGGTGCCCGGTATGGGAGCAGCTACCACCCACGAACTGGAAAGTGATTATGTTTTGCAACACATTTTTGCACGCCCAAATGCCCCGCAAAGCTTAGGCATCACCCCATAAGAGCGACAGCCCTTTATACGCACATATACTCAGCAAAATCGTCAGCCATATAGGTGACTAATCCCTTCATGCAGCCAAAGTAGAGGCGTGAAAGCGACGGGATTTGTTAGTGCACCACGGTATCATAAGGGCGTATCGAGATAGCTCCATCCGAGATGGGAAGTGCCCGGCGCTCGTGAAACAGGGGGCGCTCGGGAAATGGCCGGATCAGCTTGCATTCAAGAGCCACCAACAGGCAGAACCACAGCCAGGTCAAGCGCAAGGCTTCTCCCCAGGTAATTTGTAAACGCTGTTCCGGGTCATGCCACCACAACGAAATGGGCACCTGCGCAGGGCCCAGCTTGGCAAAAGCCCTATGCAAAGCCTGGGCTGCCGGACTGGGGAAAACATGGCGCGATAAAAACAGCATGGCTGTACACCGCGCGGGAATACCCAAGGTGCTCAGAACCCCCAGGCGATGCAAGCGACGGTCACTGATTTCAGCCACAATCGGACGGTGCAAAACGTGCAAATGGCGTGCCCCTACCCGCAGGCCAAACTCAATGTCTTCACAGAGATAGTCGGGATTAAAGCCCTGTAAGACCCGGAAAGCAGAGGCCTGTACATACAGACACCCCGCATGGACCATCGGCAGGGAATAACGGCGGCACAGGCCCTTTTGAAACAAGCGCTTGAGCGCACTGCCCCAGGTTTGCAGACGAAAGCGAAAATGGGCGCGCTCTTGCACGGCAATCAGTTTATTGCCTGGTTTCCCAAAGGCAGGCAGTAGCACCTCAAAATGGTCAGGGCTCACCTGACAATCCGCATCCAAAAAGAGCAGCCACCCCTGCCCACCGCAGGGTTGTTCTGACAACCACGCTTGTGCCATCTCAGCCCCGAGATTACGGGCCGCACCGGGGCCACGACAATCGCCGGGATATACCCTTACGCCATGAGCCTGGGCAATGGCTGCAGTCGTATCGGTCGAACCGTCATCTATGAGCAAGATCTGATAGGGATTGGGGAAGCGTTCCAGCGCCTGTTGCAAAGCGGGAAGGCTGCGCTCTAAACTGAAGGCTTCGTTTTTGGCCGGGATGACAATCGCGAGCGGCACTCCAGTTGCAAAAGGAGAAGTCAGAGGGAATGACATTAACAGAGTACCTCGTGAGAAAGAGGGGTCAGGGCCGTGCGCCACAGGCGTTCACTGTAAGCCGAGGTGTTATTCAGACCCAGGGCATAGTCCGCCAGTTGCTGGCGACACACATCCAAAGACACAAACATGCGGTGAAATTGGCTGTGATAAGCAGCAATCGCAGCGACCTTGCGTTCAAAAGCGGTTGCTGAACAGGACACAACTTCGGCTTGTAGATCAGAATGCACGGTTGTTTTTAACGGACGCTGGGCCTGCTGTCGTAACCAGGCACGAATACCCAGCCACGCCAAAGGCTGCTGCCAGCGCGGCAGACTGCGGTAGACCGGATGCTGCGCATAATAGGCATAACTGGCCTGACGCAGTTCATCCCAGACTGGGGTCGGTGCTGTCGCAGGCAAACGGCGCAACAGGGCATAAGGGNNTAAGGCATGTCTTCATAAAAGGCAACGGGATAATCAGGGGCCAAGCGTTGGCCCACGACATGGGTAATTTGGTGATCCACATGCATACCCACCCCCAAAGGAGCGAGAATCAAAGTGGGCTGTAACTCGGCAGCCACTGCCCGTACCCGTGCTGTCACGGCTGTCACCAGGGAATCCTCATGGCGGCTCAGCGGGCCCATCAGGTGGTGGTAAGCGCGATAGCGGCGGTCCCGGAAAGGGGCATCGTCAAAAGCCAACGCTTGGGAATGGAGATCTAACAGCCCAGCGGCCTGCTGTTCTTCTTGAATCCGCTCATCAGTCAGGGCCTGGGGGCGAAAGCTCAAGGGGCGAGGGCGGTAGAGATCGGGCCCGGTGGCCGTAAAAATGTTCAGCACCGTCACAGGCGTGCCCGCTTGGCGATGCTGCCAAAGCTGTGCGCCACACGAAAGAATCGCATCATCTAAATGGGGGGAGAGACAAATTATCATGGCGGATGTGCTAAAAGTGCAGCCGTGTGTGTGGCGACGATCTCTCCCTTGACGGTTGGTTATGGGCCTCAAAAGCTCACTGCCAGAGGCCAGAAACCAGAGCTTTATTGCAAGATGGGGTCTATATTAGCATAAAATCTGGGCTGACAGCAAATAATGACAAGGGTTAGACCCTTGTCGTGCTCAAAGCAATAACGCTCTCCTCAGAGCCGCCAACAGAGCTTGTGTAAGCCGTCCCATTGAAGCGATGCCAGTCTCTGTAGTAAGATGAATCCCGCAATAACCCCAGAGAGAAGGCCCCATGGCAAATTGGAATGCACTATACCCCTTGGGAGCCCTGGGCATCGGATTCGCCAATACGCTGTTTAAT
Source organism: Cyanobacteria bacterium UBA7694 (assembly GCA_002482705.1). Lineage (GTDB taxonomy): Bacteria > Cyanobacteriota > Sericytochromatia > UBA7694 > UBA7694 > UBA7694. Next base: position 3,708 of record DLGM01000222.1, on the reverse strand, counting down.
CAGTGGATTGTGTATTTTCATACGGCTCCCGGTACCGCCACAGGCCCCCAAACTGGAGCCCTCATTGGCACGGTATTAATGCTCAATTTTGTTTTTCAGGGGCTGTTTAATCCGGTCTTGGGTTATGTCGGTGACCGGATTCGCCACCCCTGGGGACGACGGCGCATTTTTCTGCTGCTGGGCAGCCTGCCTTTGGCCCTGGCCTTTTTGGGAACGTGGTTCTTTAAAAGCCTGGCCCTCAGCCTGCTGTTTATTTGCAGTTACGGGCTGCTGTTTGTGTTTGTTGTTCAACCCTATGTGGCCCTGTTGCCGTCGATTGCGCCCACCCAAGCAGCCCGAGTCCGTTATAGCTTAGCGGGGGGCATTTGTAGCCTAATTGCCACGGGTTTGGCCCTGGTCATGGGGCCGATTTTGCTCGATCGGGGCTCGTTTACCAGCTTTGGCATCTTGGGCGCCGCCGGGATTGCCCTCACAATGTTCTTACCCGCCCTGATGATGCGGGAGAACCCATCTGAAGGCCCTGTGATACGGGCATCTGGCAGCAATTTTTTTAAACAATTACACCAGTTGTGGCAAAATCGAGCCCTGCGTGCTTTTGTCCTGGGCAATGGCTGTGTCGTCTGTGTGATCATTGCCCTCACACTGGTGTCTCCGTTTATCAGCGAGGCCCTATTGGCCAAAGAACGCACCTATACAGGCACCCTCAATCTCTGCACCCTGGGGGGGATTGTCATTGCCATCCTCATGGTCGCCATCAAGGGCAAAAACCTGTCATTTTTAAAGCTGTTACGCAATTTATTGATTGGCAATGGCAGCCTCATTCTGGGGCTTTTGTGGGCGAGTTCGTGGGTCACCGTCCCCCTCTTTGCCTGGTGGTTGGCTTTTGTCTCGATTGGCACCTTGCTACTGGTTGCCATGATGTCTCCCACGTTGGTATTGTCCGAATTGAGTGATCGCGATGGCCAGAGCCGCGAGGGCCTTATTTTTGGCCTCAATGGCCTGGTGATTAATCTCGGCAATGCCTTTGCAGCGCAAATCATCACTCTGTTATTAACGCAAGGGCACACACTAGAGAATCCGTTGGGTGTGCAGTGGGTCCTGGGTTTTGCTGGTACTGCAGCCCTGTTGGCAGCGGGTATTTTGACCCCGGCCATTCGTCACTTAAAAGCGCCTGCCGAGCAGCTCAGTGTGGAAACACAATCGTGAATGTGGAACCTTGGTTAATGACGCTGTCAAGCGTAATCGCCCCGCCCAAATGGGTCACGTGGTTATAGACCAGATATAGGCCAATGCCTTTGCTGTCGGTATGGTCATGAAATTGCTGGCGCAAACCAAAAATTTTGCCTTTCACCTGCGCCATATCAAACCCCAAGCCATTATCAGAAAAGGTCAGCTGGCATACCCCATCTATCTTCTGTGAACGAATGGAAATCACAAGTTCACGCTCTGGATGTGAATATTTAATTGCATTGGTAATTAGATTTAGAAAAATACTCTCTAAATAAACCAAGTTAAACTTAACGGTTTCACAGGCGGAAAAGTCGATATTCAGTTTTGCACACGAGTGTGAAATTAAGGAACTTAAAGACTTTAACACCCTTCCTAAGGTAGTGGATAAATGCACCTCTTCCATTTGAATATGTAAGCGGTTTTTCTGACTTAAAATATCCACATGCTGATTGAGGCTGTGTTTGAGGTTATCTGTAGCTGATTTCAGCAAATCGAGGAACTGAATGGTTTCTTCATCGGCAATTTTAGAATTATCAAGCAGACTAAAAATAGCCAATAAATTGTTCACAGAAGACCGCAAATCATGAGACAGGGTGTATGATACACGTTTAAGGTCTTCATTAATTTGGCTTAGCTGAGCCAATAAAATATTGCGATCATTTTCCAATTGTTTTTTATGGGTAATATCTTTGGCAATTGCATAGATCAGCTGGCTTTCTTTGAGGGCAATCGAGGTCCATGAAAGCCAAACAATATCACCCGCACGGGTAATATAGCGGTTCTCATAGTTGATCATCGGAATGTCATTTTTAATGTTTTCACGGTGTTTCAGCGTCAAGGAACGGTCTTCCAAGTGCATAAACGACTCTATCGGCCGGGATAAGAGTTCACTTTCCGAGTACCCCAATAGCTTCACAAAGGCCGGGTTAAAACGCCGAAAGTAGCCGTCATATCCTGCAATGCATAAAAAGTCTCGCGAGAGCTCGAAAAAAAGCGAGAGGTCAAAATCCCCATCTGCATCTGTCGAGAAACTATTCATGAAAAAGTAACCTGAATCACAACAAAGTTGCCCCAGGAGCATCGCTCTTTAGCAAAAATATGAAGAACGGGCGTAAGAAAATCGTATCTGGGTAGGCCAAGAACTTTACTCTGCAAGGGTAAGAATAGAATACCCCAAGCCTTACCCCAATTAAAAGCCACTGTGACAAGATTAATACAATTCCTGATCATTGCTTAGCTGACTCAGGGGAGCGTTCAGCACCCCCAAATGTATTGGCCAGTTCATTGAGGTCTGATTCATTCATGCGGTGTGCGTAAAGCGGAATCGCAACACCTGTCACCTGTGGGCATGATTTCAGCACATCTTTGAGACAGTCCAGAAGCATTCCGGGCTCTTCTTCACTGATAAAACGCAGATAACTCAGGGCATCAGCAGGCCGTGAAAGTTGCTGGGTTTTGGTTTCTTCCCACGGCGTACCCAACTTATTCATGTTGATAGATGTCACGGGCCAATGCCTCCATTTTCTTGATATCACGGGCTTGTGTGTCTTTGATACCTGCCCCCAAGAGAATAATAAGCTTTTCACCATCACGAACGCAATACAGGCGGTAACCGGGGCCTTTGCCCATCACACGAATTTCCCAAAGGGGGAGCGCACTGGTTAGACGCTCCAAGGGGCTTTCGTTACCCAGCTCTATTTTTTTAAGCGTGGCCAGGATTCTGTGTTTCCCTTGCTGGTCTTTGAGCTGGCTTAAAAAGTTGGCAAAGGGTTCCTGGCCTTGGGTATTGCGATAGTTTACGATTTGCATACCCTAAAGTTTATCACACTCAAGTAGCTCAAGCCCGCATGCCAGCTACTCTTGCTCTACTGATAATGTTTTCCGACTTGTTGAACCACTAGGTGCTTTTCAAGATTCATTGCATGTGATGCCGTTTGAGAGAACACCCAGTTTATGCATAGGGTTTATCTAAAGTTTCAATCTGTTCTGCATGGTGGCAAGCTACTGTGCGGCCAGGGCTCAAGCTTCTGAGGACGGGCACCTCTTGTTGACAGCGAATATCTGCATAAGGGCAGCGGGGATGAAAGACACAGCCTGAGGGTGGGTCAATCGGGCTGGGCATCTCTAGGCTGCGCAGGGGGAGTTCGCCATCGGGGCGGGCTGTGGCAGAGCCCGGAATAGCTGCCAGCAGTGCCTGTAAATAAGGATGGGCTGGCGCTTGGATACAGCTCTCAATGGGGCCTGTTTCCACCATCCGGCCCAGATACATTACGACCAAATGGCCTTGGGGCGCGAAGTAACGAGCTGTAGCCAGATCGTGGGTGATGTACAAAAATGCGGTGCCCTGCTCCCGATTGCTGCGTTTCATGAGATCGAGAATGGCCAGTCGCAGGGAGCTATCGACAGCCGCCACAGGTTCATCCGCTACGATCAGTTTCGGTTTGAGCAGGGTGGCACGGGCAATCGCCACGCGCTGTT
>DLGM01000223.1:11411-12969 GCA_002482705.1 Cyanobacteria bacterium UBA7694 | reverse complement strand
AAACCAGACTGCAAGCGGCCAAACAACATCATTACAACGGCTCTTTCCTGTACATTCTTCATTCAGGGTACAACGGACAGGGGGTAGAAAATAGTGCATTGGATACAGGCTCCCCCTTTACAATCTGGAATAGGAGATCACCACAATCACCCAGAAAATAACAACACCCTGTTCGAGCACGTTCAACAACAATATCGAATTCAAATCACAATATATTGACTTATTTTTGTCACATTCACCCACATTAGTTCATGAATAGCACCAAAATAGGCTTGACTATGTTTCCTGCTCAAAACAAGGGGGGTTCAGGTTACAATGGGCTCAGCCCAGAAAGTAGTGATCCCATGGAACGAATCTCCCGCGACGATTTAATTGACAGCTTTTTAAACACCTTTGCCGGGACGGCCCCGGCCCGGGCCAGCCGCGCCCAAGCCCTCGATTTAAGTCATTTTGTGTATGACACACCAGCCCTGGGTGAATTTACCCGTGAGCGTCTGCGCCATCTCCCCCAAAGCCTGCGGCTGGTCGCGGAACGCGAATTGCAAACGCCGAACAGCGAGGCCCTCACCGGGGAATGGGCCGTCCCCTATGCCGAAGCCCTCAATCCTCGCCAACTGGCTGCCGTCACTACCACCGAAGGCCCCCTGCTGGTGCTGGCCGGAGCGGGCAGCGGCAAAACCCGCACAGTCATTTACCGCCTCAGCTATCTGCTCGAAAAGGGTGTAGACCCCAGCCGCATTTTGTTGCTGACCTTTACCCGCAAAGCGGCTCAAGAAATGCTGTTGCGCGCCCCAGAACTGTTGCACAGCAATCGCGCTGAAAAGGTCGCTGGGGGCACCTTCCACGCCTTTGCCGCCCATGTCTTGCGCCGCTATGCCAAGCTCTTAGAGCTCCCCAGCAATTTCACAATTGTTGATGCCGTTGACAGTGAAGATATCCTCGATCTGATTCGCCAAGAACTCAAGTTCGATAAAAAATCGCGCGCCTTCCCGAAAAAGGGCCGTATCCAAGAAGTCATCTCCAAGGCCCGCAACTGCAATATCTCCGTCGCTGACGTGATTGCCCGCGAATTTACCGGGCTGGAAGACTATGCCGCTGACCTCACTCAGATTGCCGAAGTCTACCGACGCTATAAACAGGGCAATCTGTTAATGGACTATGACGATCTGATCGAACATTTGCGCACCTACCTGATTCAGAACGAAACCTTCCGCCACAAGCTGCAAGCCCAGTTTGACTATGTCATGGTCGATGAGTACCAAGACACCTATCTGGTGCAAAAGGACATTGCCGACCTGATTGCCAAACGGACCCGCAATCTGATGGTGGTGGGCGATGATGCCCAGAGCATTTATGCCTTTCGCGGGGCTCATTTTGAAAACATTCTGCGCTTTCCTGAGGCCTGGCCCGACTGCCGGGTCGTGAAACTTGAACAAAACTACCGCAGCCAGCCCGCCATCCTCGATTTGACCAATGCGATCATGGCCCAGGCTCGGCTGGGCTATCCCAAAACCCTGTTTTCGGAACTGCCCAGCGGCCCCATGCCGTTAATCACCCG
>DLGM01000223.1:10656-11389 GCA_002482705.1 Cyanobacteria bacterium UBA7694 | reverse complement strand
GCCGAAGAAGAAGCGGGCTGGATCGTGGATCGGCTGCTGACCCTGCGCGAACAGGGGGTCGCTACCGAAGACATGGCGGTGCTCTACCGCGCTGGTTTCCACAGCACCTTCATTCAAGCGGAGTTATTGCGCCGCGATATCCCCTATGTGGTGCATGGGGGCATTCGTTTTGTGGAGCGCCGCCATGTCAAAGATCTGATTGCCTATCTGCGCCTGACTCTGAACCCAATGGATGCCGTTTCTTGGCACCGGGTTCTCAAATTGATGCCGGGCATCGGCCAGGTCACGGCCCGCACCGTAATCGAGCACCTGCGCAGCCACGGGGGCCAGATCCACTTCGAGGCTTTCCGGGGTAAAAAGTTTTATGCCCATCTCGAAGCCTTACAGGTGGCCTTTGCCAAAGCCACCGCCACGGGCATCCCCGTGACCCGGCAGGTTGAAGTCTTTTTAGACTATTACGGCCCCCTGCTGCAACAGGTGGAAAGTGACCACACCCTGCGCATACAGGATTTACAGATTTTGGTACAGCTCGCCGCAAAGTACAAAGAACTAGAGCCCTTTTTATCTGACTTTGCCCTCGATCCACCGAGCAATAAATTTCAGGATGGCAATCGCCCACTGATCAATGAGCGGGAAGAAAAACCGGTTGTGCTGTCCACCATTCACTCGGCCAAGGGATTGGAGTGGCGCGTGGTCTGTGTGCCCCATTTGCTGGATGGGCTGTTTCCCGGCT
>DLGM01000223.1:1550-10615 GCA_002482705.1 Cyanobacteria bacterium UBA7694 | reverse complement strand
CCCGGCAATCGTGCCCTTAAAAACTTAGAGGATCTGGAAGAGGAGCGCCGTCTGTTTTATGTCGCCTGTAGCCGCGCCAAGGAATACCTGTTTCTGACGCTACCTGGTTTTCATCAAGGTTTTGACGCCTTTTTTACCCTGCCCTCACGGTTTTTAGCCGAGCTTCCTACTCCGACTTATGACAGCGTTTAAACGACGTTAACCCGCCACCGAAGATAAAGCAGCGGTCATGACCATCGATTGACTGCTTTGAAGCGCTTGCAAGATGCGCAATGTGCGCAGGCGATCCATGGGCGCTTTGGCCTGTAATACCGCAATCGTGTTTTTGCCATCGATCAAGGCCAATAGGGCCTTGTATTGCGAATCGGCTGGATTGTTGAGATTCGCGGTAGGGCTCAGCGTGGGGACACTCGTAAGCGAAAATGCCGCATCCAGCGCTTGGCACTCAGCCACTTGCACCTGCGCTTCAGCAAGCAGGGTGTCTGTAGGCTGGGTGTTCAGAGTCAGAAAAGGGGCGCGGGTACCTGCGATCTTTTGTAGGTGACCATTGGGCAAACACAAGATTTCAGACAAGGCCTCGACCGGGGTTAAGTCGCCGCGAATCAGCTCAGCGTGACACAATTGCCCCTGATCAAACCAAATCGCTCCTTGCAAGCGCAACTGTTTGCCATCGGCAGTTTTAACCACCAGCGTGCCTGTGAACTGCTCCTGAACCGCCATTTTAAGATGGTCAATGAGGGTATAGTTGTGAAATATTCCCCCCATCGTGCTCGGGGCGACCACCACCGAAGGGGGGCTGGCAAGATTAGCAGCGGTCTTGGACAGCCGAATGCCCGTCAAATCGCCCAAGGTAGGCAGTGTTTGTAAGGGCAGGCTGGTACGCACCAGGCCCGGTTGGGTAACGCCCGGATGGGGTAATTTAGAGCCTTCACCCCGTAATTCTTGGGCCAATAAATTGAGGGCATACTGCAATTGCCGGGCCGACTGGATCCGCCGTTCAGGTTCTTTGCGCAGACACTGGAACATGAGTTCGGCCAAAGCGGGGTGTAGTTGCGGGTTAATCTCTAAGGGTGGGGTCGGTTCGGCATTAAAAATTTTTAGAATGACGGCTGCTGGGCTCTCGCCGTCAAAGGGCAGTTGCCCAGTCAAAAGTTCGTACATGACCACGCCGAGGGAATAGATATCGCTGCGGGCATCAGCCTGTGTACTGTCAATCAATTGCTCAGGCGCCATATAAGCAATGGTCCCAAGCATGGCTCCTTCCCCTGTCTGACGGATATTGCCCTCATTGCGAGCTACGCCAAAATCCACCAGCATGGCTCCATGCTCTTCGGTGATCAGCACATTGTCGGGTTTGATATCCCGGTGAATAATGCCCTCCGTATGGGCATAGTGCAAAGCACCTGCGACCTCGGCCAGATGTTGCAGCAGCTCTGCCAATTGCGGGCTTTGCTGGGCATAAGCAAATAACTTTTGCCCCCGCACCAGCTCCATGACAATGGCGGGCACGCCATCCCACTCTAATAGGTCGATTACCTGGGGAATATGCGTATGGCGCAAGCCAGCCAAGATGCGGGCCTCATCGCGAAAACGTGCGGCTAGCAGCTCTTTTTGTTCAGGGCCAATCTCCGCAGGGAGCTTCATTTGTTTAATGGCTACCCGCCGTCCCAATAGCGGATCTTCAGCTTCAAAGACGCGGGCCGTAGCCCCTTGTCCTAAATGCCTGAGGATCCGATACTTTGATACTTGCATAGTCATGGCAGCAATTCTCCTGGACGTCTCGTACACTATTTGTAAACGGTGATATCTTTATTATAGAGTCCTGTCAGGGGAAGTTACCTTAAGAAATACTAATATAGCGTAAAAATGTTGTTGACGATTACTAACGGTTATGTAAAGCATATTTCAATTGTGTAACAAGCATTTCAGCGTTTTATGACAGATGTATCGTTCTTGTCGGAATATCTGATTAAGATGTTTAAGGCCGTACATGCCAACGTCCTTCGCCCACCCATTTATAAGTGGTCAAACCCTCTAGCGCCATGGGCCCACGGGCATGAAGCTTTTGGGTGCTGACCGCCACCTCAGCCCCAAGGCCAAATTGAGCCCCATCGGTAAACCGGGTCGAGGCATTCACATAAACAGCAGCACTGTCCACCTCATTCATAAACCGCTCAGCATGGCTCGTCTTCAGGGTTAAAATCGCATCAGAGTGGCCACTGCTATAATCGGCGATGTGCTCTAAAGCTTCGTCTAAATCTTCAACCACCCGCACCGACAGGATCAGATCGAGAAATTCGGTGCCAAAGTCTTCATGGGTGGAATGTAACAGTTTGGGATAAGCGGCAGCGGCAAAATAGGGATAAGCCAAAACGTCGGCCCGAATTTCAACTTGATAGGGAAGCAGCGCTTCAGCCAAGAGGGGAATCAAATCCGGGGCCACCGAATGATGTACCAACAGCGTATCCAGCGCATTACACACCGTCGGGCGCTGCACTTTGGCATTCACAATCACCGGAATTGCCACATCCAAATCGAGGAAGGAATCGGCAAACATATGACACACACCAATTCCGCCGGTAATCACGGGGATCAGGCTGTGTTCTTTGCAGAACTGGTGCAGCCCCGCTCCACCGCGCGTGATAATCATGTCAATGTATGAGTCTAAGCGCAGCATTTGACGCACCAAATCGCGGTCCGGGCTGGCAATTAGCTGTACGGCATGGGGCGTAACCCCCAAAGAAATGAGGGCTTCTCGCAGAGCTTCAGCCAGGGCTATATTCGAGGCCATGGTTTCTTTGCCGCCACGTAAAATGACCGCATTGCCCGTTTTGAGGCACAGGGCTGCCACATCTACGGTCACATTCGGGCGGGCCTCATAAATGACGCCTACAACGCCCAGCGGAGTACGCCGCCGCGTCAGTTTCATCCCATTATACATCTGCCGTTCATCGATCACTTGCCCCACTGGATTGGCAAGCTTAGCAACATTTTGTACATCAGCGGCAATCGCTTCGAGACGGTCGGCATCGAGGTACAGACGATCCAGCATCGCTCCCGTCAAGCCCGCAGCCTGAGCGGCAGCATAATCCTGAGCATTGGCGGCCAAAATAGCCCCCTGATGGCGGCGCAAAGAAGCGGCAATGGCGTGCAGGAGGGTATTCTTTTCGTCACTGGTGAGACGCGCCAATTCACGGGCGGCTTGGCGGGCCTGACGGCCCAGGGTGTGCATATCAATGACAGATTCAGTCACAGGATAAGTCCTCTCGACGGTAATGGGGTCAGTATATCAAAACTGGTAGAGCAGATTGATACCGATCAGATCTTTGAGATAGCTGCGGCTGACGGCATAATCGTCCGGCACAATATTCGAGACATTGGTCAAACGATTATAACGAGCCAAAAGCTTCCAGTTATCGCTCAAAGGCCACTCGGCCTGAATATAAAAGTTGAGCAGCGTGTCCTCGCGCAGCTTTTCAACGCTGCGGCTGCCCAGTTCCTGGGCTGGGAGAGGTAGCCCTGTCAGGGGGTTGATACGAATCAGCGACTGCTTAAATACATCTGGCTGAGTATAACCGGTAAAACTAAACGAGGTACCGATTTCCGTTTCAATCGGGCCAAGCGGAAAACCCATTGCCAAACTGAGTTGGTTCACAGCGCGGGAGTTGGCAAAACGGAAACTCAGCTCATAGAGGCTGCCATCGCTGTTAATGCCACGCTGCACCTGTAAAAAGTCGCGGGCATTGACGGTACCGAATAAATAGCTGAAACGCAGCCAACTGCGGCTGCTCCAGAGATAAATAAACTGGTCCAGGCCCAAACTGTAGTTGAGGTTATCGCGAGAGCGGAAGATCGGGAAAATCTCGGCTCCCATTTCGGCATTCAGGCGCGTCACCAGACGTTCGCCTGTATAAGCGGTCAAAGTCGGACGCAGATAACCACCGAGAATGTAGCTTTGCCCGGCCAAAATCTCCCATTTGCCCTGGGTTTCGAGCCCCAACTCCAGGNNTGGCGAATTTGGCAAAGAGCCGCTCCAGGGTCGGGGTCAGGCTGAGACGATTGCGCAGGCTGAGCTGATGCAATTGTAGGTTGAAGTCGTAGCTATTGACCGGCCGGTCGGTGCGATTTTCAAGCCCCCAGTAGAGGTTGAGCAAATAGTTATAATGCAAGCCCCATTCAGGGCTGAACTGATACCCCGTCGACAGGTTCACCACCGAAGCTTGGTCAAATATTTGGCTGTTGACCGCCAAGACTTGGCCCCCAATACTGGGCGTATTTTCGGACGGGCCCCCATAATTGACGTTGCTATCGGTCAGGTTGCCCAAAGCCACGTTNNGGTAAAAGGGCTTGGCCGGAGCATTGCGCAATAATTTTTCAATCACGTCCAGCGACAGTTTAGCCGTTAACCCCAGCTCCGATTCCGGGCTCAGCGCCACCACCTTTTGTAAATAGTTGCGCGCCTGTTGGTAATCTTGCAGTTGGTAATAACTCGCCCCAAGATAATAGTTAATTTCCGCTGACTCAGGGAAAATACTCAGCGATTTAATAAACAGAGCCGCCGCCCGGGCATAATCTCCGCTGCTGTAGGCGGAAACGGCTTCAGGATAGGTGCTCGACTGGGCCTGCAATGTCGTCAACAGCAAGCTGTCCGCCCGCTCACGCAGTTCAGCGGTCAGGGTGGGGTCTGAAAGCAGGCGCGTGAGTTCATCCTGGGCCAGCTCCACCTCCCCCGCCTGCCAAGCCGCCAAGGCTAAGGCATAGAGCACATCGGGCGGCACCGATTCTCCGTATTTGGTCGCCGCCTGGGACAGGGCGTCCTGGGCCAAGTAATAGAGGTGCTGATCATAATAAACGCGCCCCAGATAATAATACAGGGACGCGTCTTCAGGAGCCGCCTGTAAGGCATGCAACAATAGGCGGACGGCACCGGGCAGATCCCCCTGGGCATAAGCTTGCAGGGCAGCTTCAGCAGGGGAATAATCTTGGGCATAAGCATGAGACTGCAACCAAAGCACAAGGGCAAGCGCAATCAAACGCTTACCCCAGCTCTGGTAAGGGGCAACAGCCATTCCCGCAGCGATCAGCCCGGGAATTGGCGCAGCAGCGCGATAAAACGGTCGAGTTCAGGGACGGTGTTCATTTCCGTGACAGCCACCAAAAGATGGTGGTCTAGACCTGGATACCATTTGCTCACAGGCAAACCTGCCAAATAGCCCTGCGCTTCTAACCAAGCCATCAATGCGGGCACTGAATGGGTGGTTTTCACCACAAATTCATGGAAGAAGGGGGTATCGGGGTAAGCGAGTTCAAAGCCACTGATATCGGCAATTTGTGCCGCCAGATAATGGGCGCGCTGCAAACAAATGTGTGCCATTTCTTGCAAGCCTTGCTGCCCCACCAATGAAAACCAAATCGTCGCAATCAGGGCATTAAGGCCCTGGTTGGTGCAGATATTGCTGGTGGCCCGCTCGCGGCGAATGTGTTGCTCACGGGTTTGCAAAACCAGGGAAAAAGCGCGCTCCCCGGCTTCATCGCGGGTTAAACCGCTCAGACGACCGGGCATCTGGCGAATATATTTTTCACGGGTGCTCAAAAAACCCACATAAGGCCCACCAAAGCTGAGGGCATTGCCGCAGGCCTGGGCTTCTCCGGCGACAATATCGGCCCCTAATTGACCGGGGGCTTCAAGCACCCCAAGTACCACCGGATCCGTCATGGCCGTAATCAAAAGCCCATCTTGGGCATGCACCCAGTCGGCATGGGTCTGTAAATCTTCAATCCCACCCAGGGCATTGGGATACTGCACAATCAGGGCTGCGGGTTCATGGGTAGCTTGACCGAGGCTGGACACATCGGTCAGGCCGTCAACGGCGTCCACAAAGGTCAGTTGTAAATCGAGGGCTTGGGCATAGGTTTCCATGACTTCGCGGTACTCAGGGTGCAGCAGGGATGAAACCAGCACCTGCTTACGGCCCGTAATACGCAGCGCCATCAGCATGGCTTCAACGACCGAAGTCGCCCCTTCGTAGTTCGAGGCATTGGCAATTTCCATACCCGTCAGGGTACACAGGCTCGACTGAAACTCATAAATGGCTTGCAGCGTGCCCTGGCTGATCTCAGCTTGGTAAGGGGTATAAGCGGTTAAGAACTCCGAGCGGGTGATCAGCAAATCGAGGGCCGCAGGCACAAAGTGGTGGTAAGCCCCGGCGCCTAAAAAACTGCTCTGCTCAGTCAAAGGACGATTGCGGCTGCTGAGCAATTGCAATTCTTGGGTCAACTCAAGTTCGCTCAAACCCTCAGGCAATTGCAGGGTGAAGTCTTGGAGCGAAGCGGGAATGACCTTAAATATATCGGCCATACTCTGCATGCCAATCGCCCCGAGCATGGCACTGCGCTCTTCGGCGGTATGGGCAAGATAATTGATACTCATGCCAAAGCCTCGACATAGGCTTGGTAAGCGGCTTCGTCCATGAGACCGGTCACTTCGTCAGGGTTGCTGACGGTCAGCTTCAGCATCCAACCCTGGGTATAGGTATCCGCATTGACCAGCTCTGGTTGGGCATCAAGATCAGAATTGATGGCCGTCACGGTCCCGCTGATCGGGGCATAGAGTTCTGACACGGTTTTGACCGATTCAATTTCACCAAAAGACTCGCCCTGTTTTAGGGTTTTGCCGACCGCAGGCAGTTGCACATAGGTAATTTCACCCAACTGATCGACGGCATAAGAGGTAATTGACACGGTGGCCGTATCACCATCAAGGGAAAAACACTCATGGGATTTGCTGAAATAATACTGAGCCATAGGGGTTATTTTTTTCTCCTGTAAAAGGGTAATTTCACGGTTTCAGCGGGCAATAACTGTCCCCGCACATCAATATCAAAGGTCGAGAGGGTATTGAACCAAGGGGCGTCTATCAAACCCAAACCAATGGGGTACCCCAAAGTGGGTGAGAGGGAACCACTGGTCACTACCCCAATTTGTTGGCCGGCATGCATAATCGGGTAACCCTGCCGGGGTGCCCGTTTGGTGTCAAGCAGACGAAAGCCCACCCGCTTGCGTGTAACGCCCGTTTCAGCCTGGCGAGTGAGCACCTCACGGCCAATAAAATCGGCCCCTTTTTCAAGGCGGATGCTCCAGCTCAGACCCGCTTCTACCGGGNNNNGTAATCTCCGGCGTGATTTCATGGCCGTGCAGGGGCATGGCAGATTCAAGCCGCAAGGTATCACGCGCCCCCAAACCCACGGGTTTTAAACCGAAAGGGGCCCCGGCTTCGAGCAAGAGATTCCAGATCTGCTCAGCGGAGGAAGTGGGCACATACAGCTCAAACCCATCTTCGCCCGTATAACCAGAGCGGGAAGCGAGAAACGAGAGGTCGCCAATTTCTAGGGTTTCAATCCCAAAGGCGGGCACACTCTCTAAGGGCGTGCGTGTCAAAGTGCCCAAGAGCTGCAATGCGGCCGGTCCCTGGAGGGCAAAGATACAGGTCTCCGGGGATTTGTCCGTCAGCGTCACACCTTCAGGCAAATGGCTCTGCAGCCACTGCCAATCGGTGTCACGGTTGCCCGCGTTGACGATCAGACGGTAATGGGTTGCGCTCAGGCAAAAGACGATCAGATCGTCGATCACTCCCCCTTGGGCATTACAGAGCTGGGTATATTGACCACGTCCAGGGGTGATACGCATGAGATCATTGGGTACCAAACTTTGCAGCCAATTATAAGCCTCATAACCCGTGACGTCATAGGTACCCATATGGGAGACATCAAACAGCCCAGCCGCTGTGCGTACAGCCGCATGCTCTTCGAGAATGCTGGTGTACTGTACGGGCATATCCCAGCCGCCAAATTCGACCATTTTTGCGCCCAAGGCGCGGTGAACGGCATTGAGGGCAGTTTTTTTGAGATCAGACATACATATTGCTCCTTGGTCTACACATCATAGACCGTAACGATTTAAAGGCCATACCACCCGGAAACAGGCGTTTGGGGCAATAAATCGACATACACGTTTTTAGTTTCGGTATACATTTCCAGAGCACCCAGGCCCAGCTCACGCCCAAAGCCGCTCTGTTTATAGCCTCCAAAAGGAGCCTCGACGGGCAAGACATTGTAGCTATTGACCCAGACATAACCGGCCTGGATTTTGCGGGCAAAGTTGTGGGCGCGCTTGATGTTTTGGGTCCAGACCGCTGACACCAAGCCATACGAAATATCGTTGACCTGACGGATAGCGTCAGCCTCATCTTCAAAGCGCAGCACCGATAAAACCGGGCCAAAAATTTCTTCTTGGGCAATCCGCATATCATTGCGTACGTCGGTAAAGACCGTGGGCTGGACAAACCAGCCTTTGAGTTCGTCGCGCAGCGTTTGGCCACCAAAAGCCAGAGTGGCCCCTTCCTGTTGGCCAATTTGTAAATAGCTGCTGACCTTGTCAAACTGGGCTTGGGACACCAAAGCGCCTATCTGGGTTGTGTTTTGGGTGGGATCACCCACCCGTAACGAGGCAATCCGACTTAAGAATTTTTCCATGAAGGTGTCATAAATGCTCGCTTGTAAGAACAGGCGTGACCCGGCGGTGCAAATTTGCCCTTGGTTAAAATAGATGGCAAACAGGGCCGAATTGACGGCCTGATCGAGATCGGCGTCTTCAAAAACCACATTGGGGGCTTTGCCGCCCAACTCTAAAGAGACGCGCTTGAGGCTGTCAGCCGCATGTTTCATGATGTGTTTGCCCACAGCGGTTGAACCGGTAAAGGCAATTTTGTTGACCAGGGGGTGTTTAACCAGGGCATCACCGGCGACAGCCCCCAAACCGGGCACAACGTTGATGACCCCTTCGGGCACTCCGGCTTCGTGTAAGAGTTCGCCCAGACGCAGAGCCGTCAGCGGGGTCTGTTCAGCGGGCTTTAAGACCACGCAGTTCCCGGCTGCCAAAGCGGGAGCCAGTTTCCAAGCGGCCATCAAAATGGGGAAGTTCCAGGGGATAATTTGGCCACACACCCCCACCGGCTCTTTGAGGGTATAGGTCAGGGCACCGGGCACGGGCACGGCTTGACCGGCAAT
>DLGM01000223.1:0-1498 GCA_002482705.1 Cyanobacteria bacterium UBA7694 | reverse complement strand
CATGCTTTCATTGATGGGTTTGCCATTGTCAGCGGTTTCAAGGGCTGCCAGTTCGGCCAGGTTTTGCTGCATTAAATCGGCCATGCGGTTGAGAATGATGCTGCGCTCCGCAGCGGGTTTATCGGCCCAGACCCCACTGGTATGAGCGGCATGGGCAGCTTGCACGGCACGGTCGATATCGGCGACCCCGGCTTCGGCTACGCGGGCATGCACTTCGCCGGTAGCGGGATTGTAGCTGTCAAAAGTGGCTTCCGACTGGGCATCAACGTGTTGGCCATTGATAAAGAGGGGATAATAACGTGCAGTGGCAGTGGTCATGGACAAACCTCGTGGGAGTAGGATCGGGTAGGAGTCGCCCGCGCTAAGCATTTTAGCATATGCCCTGAGCGAACTGCGGGGCTCTCAAAGAGCTTAACAAGGTTCTCATCAAGTAAAAACCGGGCTGTAAAGAACAGCCCGGTCGGAAGGGATACGTTAAAACTACTGGGGCGGCAAGAGCACCGTATCAATCACGTGAATGACCCCATTACTGGCCTTCACATCGGCTGCCGTCACGGTGGCATTATTGATTTTTACGGTTTTACCATTGACTCCAATCGCAACGGTGGAACCCTGTACGGTTTTAGCACTTTTGAGTTTGACCACATCTTTGGCCATAACGTTGCCGGACACTACATGATAAAGCAGCACCTTCTTGAGCGCTGCTTTATCTTTAAGCAAGGCGTCTAGAGTGGCTTTAGGCACCTTTGCAAAAGCGGCGTCAGTGGGTGCAAAAACGGTAAAAGGACCTGCGCCTTGCAAGGTTTCTACCAGTTCGGCGGCAGTCAGAGCTTGGGCTAAAGTTTTGAAGGAGCCAGCTTCCAGAGCAGTGGCCACAATGTCTTTGGTCTTGGGCGCTGCCGCATGCGTTTTACCTTTGTCTGTGTGCGTGCCAGCCAAAGTAGCTGGAGCCAAGGCCAAAATGAGGGAAGCCGATAGGGAAATTTTCAGCAGTTTGTTCATTGCATAAGGTCCTTGTAAATATTTAGACTTACGTCAGACATAAGTCTTGATGTTTATACTAAACACAGGCACAGGTATGTGTCAAGCTTAAAAAAACAAGCTTAAACCCAGTAAAAACAACACATATAAAAAGTGTATTAAAATTATCACCTGTTGTTAATTACAACTAAAAACCCCTGCGAGAACGGCTTGCTTATAAACGGCGGTATACCCACACTTCGTCCGCACCCCAGTTAAAACGACCAGGTAAACGACAGACCCGTTGAAAATGAGGGCTCACCAGCGGACGGGTCACGGTGGCAATACGTGCCCCCGTCGGCATTGCCCCAACATGGCTGGCCAATTGAGCCATGTAGTCGTCATCAAAGCAGGTGCAAGTCATATAGGCCACGGTCCAGGTTGAAAGATCGATCGTCAATAAATCGCCCGCCACAAACGTCACTTGGGGTAACTGGAGATGTTGGGCTATGCGCTGCCCAGCCGTCACAAAGGCGGG
>DLGM01000132.1:5523-9336 GCA_002482705.1 Cyanobacteria bacterium UBA7694 | reverse complement strand
AGCCGTACGACCCGGATGAAAGCGGCGCGTTTGAGTTTGGTCATGGCGGTGCTCGATAAACTGGGGACGATTATCTTAACCGAACCCAGCCCCGAGGATATGCTGGAAGACCGTTTGGTGGGTTATGCGGTCAGTATTGCCCTATTGACCAAAACCCCCCGGGAACAGCTCATTGAAGATCTCATGGCGATATCAGAAGTAGATCATGTCGATGCACTGCCGATTTTGCCAGAGTAAGGCCTTTTGACCCAGAAAAAAGGGGGGACACCCATTGTCCCCCCTCTTGAGGTAAAGTTACTCGGTAATTGCGGTGGTTTTACCGGTTTCTTCGTTGTACTTCAGGGTGATTTTCGAAATTGCGCTGAGGTCGAGATTATACCAATAGACCTGTTCACCCCCATCGCTCCAGGTGATTTGTAAGTCCCATTTTTTTGCAGTGGCCTCGGGGTGGAATGAGATATCTACGCTATCGCCATCAGCCACAACTTCTTCAAGGATATTATCGCCCCAGTTTTTAGCGGAAGCAGGGGAAACTTGGATCGCCTCGATGTCATAACCCGTTGCGTTGACCAGGGTAAAATCAAGGTTGACATCAGAATCAACGGCTTGTGCTTGGTTTTTGACCGTGACGGTAGGAGCGGGTGCTTGGGTCATGCTGTTGGCGGGAAGTAACAGGCTGCTCACAAACAGGAAGCTAACGGCACCTAATACAAGGGACTTATTCATGTTTTCAAACTCTCCATAGGGGTAGATTCAACTCAGAACGGATGCTCTATCATTCTATCCATAACCCTTATTCTGTCAAGGCCGCATCCTTTGCTAGGTGCTGAGGAGGGGATGTCAGAACGGTGATTATGACCATATCCCCCCCAGCATAGCAGCTTTATTTGAGAACGGATATGTGATTTTGGTACACTTGTAAAAGCAGGATTTTACTTGACCCGTAAGGTCGTGATATCCGTGCCTACACCGACCATCCGCACGACTTTGCCGTGGCTATTGCGTTGATGCATGGCACGCATCCAAATCCAGCGATTTTTGCCACTTTTATGGCGGCAGCGGATTTCGGCCTTGAACTCAGGGATTTCACCACTGTTAAAGGCCTGAATGAGCTGGCTGGCCTTCTCCTGATCTTCGGGGGCAATCACTTTGTGCCAACTGGTCCAGAGGTTAGGTAATTCTTGGTTTTGATACCCCAGCATCTCTTTCCAGCGTGATGAAAAATAGAGGCGGTTGTTTTCCAGATCCCAATCCCAAAAGCCGTCGTCGCTGGCGCGCAGAAACAGATCGAGCAAATCCTGTTGCGCAACCAGCTCTTCGCGGGCTTGCGCCAGGCTGCTCAGATCGCTGAACAGGTACGTGACCCGCACCGGTTGATTGTCCTGATATTGGACCCAGCCCCGGCAGCGCAGGGGACGAGACACGCCATGGCTCATAAAGACCGTCTGGTGACGCAGTTCCGTGCGCCCTTCTTCTAACCAGCGAATCAGTTGGGGGTGAAGTTCGCTCCGCTCCTGAGGTTGCATGGCATTGAACCACAGGTCAATATGGGGGTGGATATCCAGTTGATCCCAACCGAGGAGACGCTGCATTTGGGGCGAGAAATAGGTTTCACCCGTGCGAACGTGCCATTCCATCAGCCCCTGCTCCGTATGTTGAGCCAAGATCTGGAGCGGGCTTTCATCGGTCATAGGGGGCGTCACGGCGGTGGGTTGACGCAGGTGTAATACCAGACCCTCGGCCAGGGCCGAGATGCGAATATGGAGGCGAAACTCGGGTGATAAGGCCAGCTCAAAGGTGGTCGGGGAGGGTGCTTCGCCGCTGACACAGGCTTGGCAATAAGGTTCGAGGCCAGGATAGGCCTCGCCAAAGATACCTTCAAGGGTGTCGTGCCCGGTCAGCGAGTACTGCAAATGTGCCGCGGGGTTGGCGGCCAAGACCGTCCAATGGTGTTGATCTCCCTCGGGTTGACAGTACAGGGCAGGTTCAAAGGCATTGTCTAAGACCTGTTGAATCAGGGCCAAGGTATCACTCATATTGTTTTCCTGCAAAAGAAGTCCCACTCTTCATTTTTAACACAATTGCGGGCCAACATGCGACATTGGTTTTATTTGCGCTCAGCACATAGGAGAACGTTATGATTAAATCTGAACGCTGGATCTGCCAGATGTCTGAAACCCATGGTTTGATTGAACCTTTTGTGGATAAACAAGTGCAAAAGGGCGTCATTTGCCCGAGAGACGATAGATATTGAAGCAGATCAGATCGTGATTGAACCCAGATTGTCTGGGGGCAAACCCTAGAATATTTCCGCACTCCTGCTGACGTTGTCACGGTAACTCAGGGGAAATCAACCTATGCCCGTTTGGGGCTGATTTTGAACGTGACGCCCTTTGACCCGGAGTGGGAAGGTTTTGCACCCTGACCCTGGTCAACCCCACCCGTTACCCGATTTCTGTGTATGCCGGGGAAGGCATTGGGCAAATTTTATTCTTCCAAAGTGATGAAGTGTGTGAAGTGTCGTATGCTGCCAAAGGTGGCAAGTTCAACAAGGCCGAAGGGGTTCAGGTCTCCTCGCTGAATAGGTGCAAGCCGCTTCTTGAGCCCTAGACCGTACTCAGATCGGCGCGGGCCAAGATGCGGACTGCATCTTGGGCTGAAAAGATTCCCCGTACCAAATCACCCTGGGTGACGACTACACGGCGGATTTTTTTTTCGGTCATGAGTTGGCAGGCTTCCCGGACGGAGCATTCGGGGGGCACCGTGAAGACGGGGCTGTGCATAAAGTTGCGTACCGGTTCATCGAGTACGGCCAGGGCCGTTTGACGCAGAATTTCGCCGTGCGCTTGCAGGGTTTCAAGGGCCGGGCGGTTCACAATCTGGTTGAGGATATCCGTGAGGGTCACAATCCCAACCAGGCTGCGGCTGGTCGCCGTAACCACGGGAATACCGGTAATGCGACGACGGTTGCAGATACTGGCCACCTGTTCAATCGGAGTTGACTCAAGCACACACACCACACGCTGGGTCATGACGTCAGCAACTCGCAAGATACCGGTGGGAGCGGCGGTAAAGCCCGTATCGGGTGTTTCGTAGGTGGTTTTATGAATATCAGGATGCTCATGGTTGACTTGGCTGAGATAGCGCTGGAGCTGTAAAAAGAGCGGGTCGCTGTGGGTTGAAATGTCCACCATATCCTGTTCATATTCCTTTTGAAAATGTTGGTCGCGCTGGGTTTGGGCGGCGGGGCGAGGGGGAGTAGGTGCCGATGGGGGTTGGCGTGACGGGCCTTGACGTCGATCCCGCAACATTTCACTGAATACCCGCCACTGTTCGAGAGGTTCAAACGTGCTGATCACGCCTTGGACTCCCTGGATGCGGTCGATGCCACCCACTCGGGATACGGGGGAGACCAGCGGGCCTTGTTCGACATCGTCAGCCTTAAAGACCGGGTATTCATCGCTGATATTGTACTTGCCGACAATATTTTTTTCGACCATAAACACCTCCAAGCGTATGCAAAATCATACCAGAGACTGGGGCAAAAGGCCATCAGGGGGGCAGGAGATGGGATACGGGAGGACAGCAGGCTCCCGCCCCTCAGCCATCCTATCCCAGCGGGCTCTTAGCTAAAAGTTAACCTTCTCATAAGAAAGGATCTCCCCTCAATCCGGGATACATCATCCTATAGCCATCACGTTTTGGAGGTGTTGAAGTGACACAATTTTATCCCTTCCTGATGTCACCTCAGCAATTGGCAAAAGCCAATACCCCTATTCCTTTACCTCCCTTACGCTCTGCTCCTCCAGCAGC
>DLGM01000132.1:407-5470 GCA_002482705.1 Cyanobacteria bacterium UBA7694 | reverse complement strand
CTCCTCCAGCAGCTAACTTCACCCGCGTTTCAAGCTTATTGCAAACGGGCGATCGCCTTCAAATGACGCCCCTCTTGCCAGCCCGTTCCCTGCCCCCGCTGCAATTTTCTGCTGCTCCTAAAGCGCCCGCAACAACGACGGCTGTGGGAGCTGCTGCCCCGGTGGGGAATACAGGCTCTCTGAGCGCCCAGGTGGCCCAAAAACAGCGTTTGGCGGCGGCTTCGGCGGAAAAAGAGTGGAAAAGCGGGGTGCGTGAGTCGGGCGGTGCCAATCGGGGTCCCCGCATTAACCAATATGCACGCAATGCCCAGTTTGGTCCCGGCTACGAATGGTGTGGTTTCTTTGCTGCCTTTAACCTCACCCAGGTGGGCTTTAAACATGCCCCCAGTTTGGCTTCTTACCAAAAGGCCCGCGACTTTTTTATGTACCGCGACTATACCAATAAGAGTGCCGCCACCAACCAGCGCCTTGATGATCTGCGCAAAGAACATCAGGCCCAGGGCAGCACCCGCCAGTATTTCACCCTGCAAGAGTCGCCCAATGCCAAATACGTCAAAGATTACAGCCGCTATTTCAGCCACTACAATGCCGCTGCCAATACCTTTAATTTCCGGAACCTGCCCATTCAGGCCGGAGACGTCGCCCTCTTCCACCACGGCCATGTGGGGATGGTGCAATCTTACAACCCCCAAACCGGCAAACTGGTCACGATTGAAGGCAATACCAGTGGCAAAGGCCCCGATGGCAAAACCTGGAGCCAGGCTGTGGTCATGAAAGAGTACGACCTGAGCAAAGCAGCGGATCGCAAGCGCTTTGATGGGTTTGGGCGCCCGGCGTTGGGTGATTTTAAATAGTTTTTAAATCATTTTTAGTAGGTCTGTCATATCAAGCGGCATTCAATCCTAGTTGCCTCTTAGCGCAATGGTGTAGCAAGGCACTGCTTCGGAGCTGAAGCAGTGTGTCGATCTATTGCTTGCACATACCCGCCATGATCCAGAGCAACAGCGGGAATTGCTGCTCAGAACAGAAATTCTCAGTGGGCTTCATTTCCAAAAAAACGATGATTGAACAGGTTTTTCGGGAGGTTGAACAGATGTTAGCGATCGAAGAATCAGCAGGTTATCAGCGTATCTTTGAAAAAGCCAAACGTGATACGGCCCGCCAAATGAAAGCAAAAGGGCTGACCCCGGAACTGATCGCTGAAGTAACAGGCTTATCACTGAGTGAAGTGCAGGCCCTTTAGTCTATAAGAACAAGCTCTGCCAAGCCTCTGCACAGTGGCGCTGCAAAATCAGCATTTCCTGGTCCTGCAGCAATAAATGCTTGAGATCGGGCTCATGCCTGATCTGCTGCAAAGCCTCCAGGGCTGCGTGCAGCTCCTGAGCCACTTCCGGGGTTTGTGCCGCATAGGGGATGCTCGTTTCGGCAATCTGGGCGGTGGGATGGGTCTGTAAATAGGTCTCGGCTTTTAAACAGTGATAGCGTGCGGCGGTATAGGCCAGTCGCCAGTGGCCAGGAAACCAAGATTGCAGGGCTTTAAGCCACTGCTGAGCCCCTTCCCAGTAACTCTCACGGGCATATTGCACGACCAGTTGACAGTGGGCGCTAAGCAATTCTGGTTGTTCGAGATGCTGCAAGACGCGATCTTCTTGCACTTCATGCTGCACGACCGGGCTGGACTGTAGCTTCTGGGCTTCGCTCAGGGGCAAAAATAGGGTGGCTGGGCTGATTTCCAAAGCGCGGCTGAGGGCGATGACTGTCACCAGGCCGGGGTTGAGCTTGCCGTTTTCAATTTCGTTGACGTAAGAGAAGTCGAGCCCGGCGTTTAGGGCCAGCTTTTCTTGCGACCAACCCTTGGCTTTGCGCCAACTGCGCAGGCGACGGCCAAAGGTCAGCAACTCGCGCCGCCGGGGGGAAGGAGATTTTTTTGCCATGCTGCTATTGTCGGCATAAAGGGGGGTTAGGAAGTATAGGTAATCACCTATAAAATGAAGGTTAAAATAAATGATTTACAAGCTCTTACAGGCGTTCTGATAAAAGCGCTGTGAATCATTCGGAAGGCATTTGCTGTGGCGTTTCATTTACAAAGTAGGTTGTCGGTTGGTTTCATTCATGCGGGTTCGCGTGCACAGGTGTTGTTAAGAAGGGTAACTCAGTTGAGTTTGTAATATTGGTCTTAGGCTCAGGGTACATCGCTCTGAGGCCTAATTCCTGCTTAAGTTGCCACGCACGTTTTTTGCCCACCTGGAAGCCCTGAGCCCGAAGGGCGCAAACTGCCTTATGATAACCGTAAAAGGGCATTTCGCACAAAGCACGTTTGAGAGTCCTATCGGTCTCCTTTCTTTTGTACTGGAGCTATTCGGATAATTGCCATACCCGTGCAGTGTTCTCGCTATAAGCAACAAGGATCTATTTCTTTCAACCTGTCATGTCTCCAGCCCCTGTCAAATTCGTTACAATGGGGTAGCGATTGGAGATCCCCCTTATGTCTAAGTTCTTCCTGGTTTTATGCACCTTGGCCCTATTGTCCAGCCCCGCTTGGGCTGGCCCCAATGACGACTTAAAACAGGCCTTGAACCAGCTCAGTATTCCGGGCCTCGAAGCGGCCTTAGAGCGCGGAGCCGATGTCAACGTGCAAGGCGAAAAAGGCCTCACCCCTTTAATGATGGCCACCTTGCAGGGTGACTTGGCACTGGTTAAAAAGATCCAGGCCCGGGGCGGCAAGCTCGACACCCCCAATAGCAGCGGTTTTACGCCCCTGATGGCAGCGATTTCATTCAAACACACCGACATTGCCGCTTATCTTATCAGTCAGAAGGCCAATGTCAATGTGCGCAACCAGCAGCAGCAAAGTGCCCTGTGGTTGGCGGCCCTGGAAGGGGATTTGGCAACGGCGAAACTCTTGCTCGAACAGGGGGCTGAGATTGGGGCGGCGGATATCAACGGCGATTCCCCGTTGATGATGGCGGCCCTTGAGGGGCACCGCAGTTTGGTGCTGTTCCTGCTCGAAAAAAAGGCCCCCTTTGATACGGCCAATGCCCAAGGCAGTACGGCCCTGATCTATGCCGCCCACGGGGGGCATCTTGATATTCTGCTGCGTCTCCTCGATTTGGGAGCCAAGGTGGATACTGCCCAAAAAGATGGCAATACGGCGCTGCACCAAGCTGTATTTCAGGGCCACAAAGTGGTGGTCCAGCATTTGCTCGGGCGCAATGCCCAGGTTGAAGTGCGCAACCAAGAGGGGATGACGCCCCTGCATTTGGCGGCTGTAAAGGGCCATGGTGATTTCACCCAAGGTCTGTTGGCGAAGGGGGCCAAGCCGGATACGGCGTTGGCCAATGGCAATACAGCCCTGATTTTAGGCGCGTTAGGGGGCCATCTAGAGGTCATGACTGCCCTGATTGAAGCCAAAGCAGATGTCAATCGCGCCAATCAAGATGGCAATACGCCCTTGATGGCTGCGGCTGCCCGGGGTCACTTGCCGCTGGTCAAACTGCTGTTAGAAAAAGGGGCCAATCTGACGCTGGTCAACCGGGGTGGTCACTCGGCGCTGAGCGCTGCCGTGGGCAATAACCACATGCCCGTGGTGGATGCCCTATTGGCCAAGGGGGCCGATCTCAAAATACGTGACAAAGACGGCTTGACATTGCTGATGCTGGCGGCGGCAATGGGCCGTGACCAGATGGTGCGGGTGTTGCTCGATCGCGGTGCGGATATCCATGCGGTGGGGGGTGAGGAGCAGTTTACAGCCCTCCATGCGGCCATTATGCAAGGACATTTGCCCATGGCCCAACTCTTATTGGCACGGGGAGCCAAGGTCAATCAGGCTTCGGCCTCGGGGTTAACTCCTCTGATGATGGCGGTTGCAACGGGCAGTGTCCCGATGGTCGAGGCCATTTTGGCCAAGAACCCGGATGTGAACACTCGTACTCCGCAGGGGGGCAGTGCGCTCAGTGGCGCGGAACAGGCTGGTATGGCCAAGATTGTTGAACTGCTGAAGGCCAAAGGGGCGACCTAGAGGTGTTCACAGACGCTGTCCCAGAGGGTGAGCCGGGCTTCCAGCACCCTCTGGGTCGTAGCTTCCACCCGTGCCCAAGCTTCGGGGCTGTCACCACACAGGGTTTCCAAGAGCTTTAAAGCCAACGGCCCGTGGTGGTCGCCGTCCATGTGAATGTGCCGATCGAGATAATACCGCAAGGTGACAAAGCGTTCGGGAAAACGGGCTTCTAAATCGCGCACCAGGGCCTGGAACATGTCGGGAATCACGGCTTCGCGTCCCAAGGTAAAAGCAGCCGCAATGGCGGGTAAGTCGCCCGATTGAACGATGTCCCAAGTGGTGGAAACAAAGGTCGTGACTCCGGCGTAAGGGGAAACCTCAGACAGGGCCTGGGGAAGCCCAACCCCTTCGTACAACAGACGCAATAAGCTGCGAATGGGAGCGATGTCCGCCCCACATTCCTGCATTGCCTGCAGGTAGAGCTCAAAGTGGCTGATATAACCGCCACCGGGCGCTTCGTCCGTCTCTTCCCCCAATACAATTTCATTGATGAACCGGGCCGCTTCCCTATTGTGGGGGGGGAAGCCAGGGCACTTGGGTACAGGTCAGGTGCTGCTGCAGGCTTTTGAGCAGGCTCATAAAATCCCAAACGGCAAAGACATGGTGCTGCATAAAGACATGTAAATCAGCCAGATTGTTGAGGGACGGATAGACCGGGTGCTGAGCCAATCGTTGGCGGTAATGGGTCAGGGTGGGTTGAAGGTCGAGAACAGGCTGCATAAACGCTTTCTTTCGCAAGAGATGTGCGCTTATTGTCCCACTGGCTGCAAGTTGCCTGCAAGGATCTAGAGCGCTTTCGATAACAACCTTTCCAAGCGCTCTGGCTCTAGGCGCAACCCCAGTACCTTATGCGCCTGTAAATAGACCTCACCGGGGGCAGCGCCTTTGCGCCGCTGCACATATTTGGCCGGGGTATAAAGAATGGCTGCCTCCTGCTGGCCCCGCGCTTGCGAAAAATGCAGGGCCAGGGTGGCGGCATCAAGCAGGGCCTGGGGGGGGCAACTTT
>DLGM01000132.1:0-359 GCA_002482705.1 Cyanobacteria bacterium UBA7694 | reverse complement strand
CAGCACGTGGGATCCAGGATGATCCTGCACATGCAGCCACACATCGTGACCGCGTGCGCTTTTAAGCAGGGCTTGGTTATCTTTGGCGCTGCGCCCGACCCACAGGGCATGGCCGCTGGCGGCGGTAAAGGTGTGCCAGGGGCTGCGCTCACCGGGCTTTTGTGGGGTCACCTCCTTGTGCGCAGGCAGGGTGCTTAACAGGGCCTGGGCCGCTTCTGCCACTGCGGTGAGGGGTGCGGTCTCCAGTTGGCATAACCATTCGGGCACCTGCGCCGCCCAGAGCGCTTGCTGTTCCCAGCGGGCGAGCAACTGCTCTGTCAGCCAAGTGACCGTGCGCTCCTGTTTGCGGGCCTGGGCAA
>DLGM01000126.1 GCA_002482705.1 Cyanobacteria bacterium UBA7694 | reverse complement strand
CCCACAAACGAAGCAAATGCCGGTTCTAGCATCGGGCCATCGATATAATCGCCGTTGGGGTTGGGGCGATCCAGCACCACCAAGGGTTTGTGATGACTGGCAGCGGCTTCCATCACGTAATGTAAGGTACTGAGATAGGTATAAAAGCGTACCCCCACATCCTGAATATCAAACACCAGCAGATCGAGATCACTGAGATCTTATGTTTGCGGCTGTTTATTGGCCCCATAGAGGGAGACAACGGGGAGCCCAGTAGCTGCATCTATCCCATCTTTCACCGTTGCCCCGGCATCTGCTTGCCCGCGAAAACCATGCTCCGGGGCAAAAATCCGCACCACCTGAATTTTTTGAGCCCGCAGGGCATCTACCAAGTGATCCTGTTGTGTACGGGAAGTGGCATTCACAACCAAACCCACGCGCTTGCCCCGCAAAAGTGGCAGGTACTGGGCGGGTTGTTCAGCAGCGGGAAGGGGCTGTGCCTGTACCGGCATACTGATTAACAAAAACGCCAATAAAAAGAGAGAACGCATAGGCTCATTGTGCCACTGTTCAGCCCGAAAGCAAAGAGCCCCACACCCGCAGCCAAGGTCCCAAAACCCCGCTGTTTCGCAGGCCGTTCATCGTCCAGCGCAACTCCTGATCGCAGAAGCAACAGAGCAATCAGGCTCAGATAGACCTCAAGCCTGATATTGCCTTGTTTTGCCTCATATTGTTCAACCCCTGATTTTCAGACCCCCATCTCAATCTCAGGACTATGAATAATTGTAAACGCATGTTAAGATAAGGATACTTTGACGAGCTGTATCCAAGACTTATACATAACCTCTCCTTCTGGGTGGAAAGGCTTTCTAGCTGCATGACTAATCGTCCTCTTTCGTTGGGGAACTATCTGCTTGAAGAATTGTTAATTAGTGAAGAGAATTTTATTAAAGCACTCCGCTACCAGCTCCACTTAAAGCCAGAACGGTTTCTGACTTTTCCGCAGGTGGCAATTGCCTTTAACTATGTCAACCCCCAGGTGATTCGCCATACTCTGGAACACTATCCCGAAATGGATCAAGAACCGCTCGGACATCTTCTCTTAGAAGATGGATTGATTACGGCCCCCGAATTGGCCGAGGCATGTCATGTTTTATGGAGCAGTTCAGCCCCACGCTCAATTGGCTCGATCTTACAAGAACTGGGTTATATTACCATCGCCCAAATTGAAGCAGTCTTTGATGCCTATTTACATCGTTTTAACCCAGCCCAGTACCTGCTGTATGAAGGGGGCACCCAGCAACACAACCTACGCCAGCGCCTCAGTTTAGAGCTCAGGCGTTTGCTCATCGAACGCGAATGGCTCAATCAAGAGCAATTGCAATTGCTCTGGCCACAGCGTGACTACCTTCCTTTGGTTTATCGTCCCCTGGGTGAAATGTTAGTTGTCAAAGGCGACTTTGAGCAAAGTGATCTGCAAGCCATTTTAATCGAACACGCTGAACCCCAGGATGACCCCTTGGCACAATTATTGGTGCGTACCGAAGTGATTCAAGAATGGCACTTGGCACATTTATTGTGCGTACAATCCGATTCAGGCAAAAATATGGCTCAGGTCTTAATTGAATCTGGCTACATTACTCCAGAAATGCTGGAGAAAGTGCTCATTTATTATTATCGCAGCATGTTTAATGCAGGATCAGAAGCGCGGCGCTAAACAGACGCCTTTCTCTTTTCATTTCACATCCTAACAAAACGGGCTTTTAGCCCGTTTTGTTAGTGTATACGCAGCGTGCGGGAGAATGAGGTGTGAGTTAAATTGCATGCGCCAGTATTGTAAACAAACGTAAATCAATGTTAAGATATGTAACAAACGTGTTCAGAGGTTGTTACATTCATGCCCCAACTCCGCCCCACGCTCTGTCAAGTCTTACTCAATGAGAACCTCATCGCCGAAGCCACTTTGATTCGTGCCCTCCACTATCAATTTAAACAACCTTCCCAACGTTATTTGAGCTTGGCACAAATTTTGATTGCTTTTAATGACCTGCATGTGCGAACCCTGCAAAAATTGCGCACAGAATATCCACAGCTCGATGAGGATCCGATTTTACAGATCCTGTTAGAAGAAGGTTATCTTTCGCAAGATCACTATGATGAAACCTTGTATCGCTGGCAACAGTTGGCGGTTAAGGTCTACCCAGGACTGTTACTCGAACGCTTTGGATATCTGCCTCTGGCTGGTGTTGAGGATGCTTTGGCCCACTATGCTCCGCTGACCTATCGCCCCCCTCAAGCAGAAGCCTGTATTTCTCCAGAACAGTTACTGGCCCGGCGGCGTCAACAGACAGCCCTGATCAAAAGCCAATTGGTGCAACAGGAGCTGTTTAACACACAAGAACTGGCCTACCTCTTGCCCAAACACAATTATTTGCCCCTCCCCTGTAAACCGCTGGGCGAATTGCTGGTTTTGCGGGGAGCCCTACTGAGCACCGAACTGACCGAAGCCCTGGCTGAGACCTGTACTCCAGAAAACGAGCCCTTGATCGCGATTTTGGTCAATAGTGGTGTCTTACAAGAATGGCAAATTGCCCATGTCCTGTGTATGAACAGCTATTCAGGAGAAACCCCACGCCTGCTGTCCCACATTTTAGTTGAAAGTGGTTATTGTGAAGCCCAGGCTATTGAGGGCGCCATTTTAAATTGTTTCCAACGAATGCTGCCCGAANNAAAATTTCTTGAAACGAGAATGCTCTCAGAGTGAAATGGAACTGGTCGCCTAGGGGCCTCAGTCTTTGTCTCCACCGCCAAAGAGCTTACCGATCGTTTTAAAGACGCCCCAGCCGCGCGGGTCTTCAAGCTGCACTCCGATTTTAAAGAAGCCCAAATCGAGGCCGACACAGAGTTCTTTGTAACCATCACTGTCGGCGTCACGGCCACCGACATGGAAACCGGCCCCGGCACCAATCCCCAGCCCAATGCTCATACCACTGGCCCCCGTTGAAAGACTGGAAGTATAACCCACGGCACGGGCCACAGCCCCGGCGTTAAAACCGGTGCTACCGTCGTCGTTGTGGATTCCGGCATGGACGCGGGCGCTCATGACTTCTGCCTGTAAAGAGGCCGGTGCATCTTCGCCTGCCCGCAGTGTGCCTTCAGCTAAGCTGGCACGAAATTCGGTTTGTTCGCCCACATGGGCTTTTGCCGATAAGATCGATCCCTGAAAGACACCTTCGTCGTCATTAAAGAGATTCCATTCCAATAAGGTGGTACCGCTGGGATGGCTTTCGCCTGTATAAGCGGCTGCGGGCTCTTCAGCCACAGCAGGCTGGGCAACTGTGGCCTCAGCCTGAGGGGCTGCCGCTGGAGCAACGTCTTGCGGCGGACGGGCAGGGGCATTCACCAAAGTGGGGGGTGCAGCAGGGCCAACGGCAAAATTAGACATAAAAGCTCCTTTAAAGGCGTCAAAAGGGATGGGTAAGGTCTATTATACCCTGAAAACGGGGGCAGGGACACAAGATTTTGTGCCATTACACCTGCCCCGGCCCACTCGCCCTTGGGAGCACAAGCCCGGCCTGATCTTATTCCCAGCATCGGCAGCAGTATGGTATGGTGAAGTCACTGCCTTACGGAGGGTGTCCGGGTGGTGAGGAAGCGGTCTTGAAAACCGTGGCTCCGAAAGGGGTTGCAGGTTCGAATCCTGTGCCCTCCGCTAAAGTAAAAGCCCCGCAAAATTTGCGGGGCTTTTATTATGGCGCTTTAAGCGTCACCATCTAGCTCTTGCAAGACCTCAAGGGTGTCGCCAATTTCGCGCAGGCGCACCTGACACAGGTGTACCAACTTTTTGAGTGCAGCCTGCTCTTGTTGCAGGCTATCACGGGACACTTCGCCACTGAGATTGGCGCGATCCTGGAGCGTTTGCCCGTAAAGTTGATAGAGGCTTTCGGGCAACCACTGTAAAGGTACCGCATCCTCGGTGATTTTGGGCTGCACCGATTCAAAGCGCAGGGTATCCAGCACCGTGTCGAGCTGTTCAGCAGGGATACGGCCCGCACTGATCGTGCGGCGTTCTTCCATTTCGTATTCATAACAGGAATGGTTGCTGCCGGAGCCATAAAAGCGGCCATCGAGCTCTTTGACGTGTTCGACCCAGCGGCCACAGCGGTCACAGCGAGACTTGCCTTCCCGACGCAAAGACTGGGAAGCACGTTTGAGTTCGCTCAGGTTCATTTCTTCGACGGCTTTGTGTTTGCCCTGAAGAGTGGCCCCTTCGGTGAGCAATAATTGGCGCTCACGGGTGGGCATTTTGATCAGTTCGAGCATTTTCGACAGGCCTAAGGCCGCCTGTTTTTGGAAGGTCGGGTCTGCGGCAATCGCCATAAAGCGCTCCGCATCTTGGGGCGCAATGGCAATGCGCTGATCTTTGAGGAACATTTGGAACGATTCAAAGCCGCCGCTTTCGTGCAGGCGACCAGCTTTGACCAGCGCCAAAGACTGCCCAATACTGAGAAAGTTGCGGGCAATATCTTGGCGAGCATCAGTGATCGTGGCGATCAGTTCGCCCAGGGTGGGCTGGGCATCTTGAATGACAATAATTTCTGAAGTAGACATAGGCTGGTATTGTAACATGCGCGCAGTTCCCTTCACCGAACCCTGGCCCATCGGTTATGATGAAGCATTGGGCCCCTTGCCCTGATAAGGAACTGTAACCGATGGTCACTCTCAATTTACACAACCAAGATACTTTTGACGTCATTGTCGTGGGCGGCGGTCATGCAGGCTGTGAAGCCGCGCTGGCGGCGGCCCGGATGGGCTGTCGCACCCTGATGCTCACCATCAATCTCGATACTGTCGCCTGGATGCCCTGCAACCCGGCCATTGGCGGCTTGGCCAAAGGCACGCTGGTGCGTGAAATCGATGCCCTCGGCGGCGAAATGGCCAAAGTCACCGACCGCAGCTATTTACAAATTCGCACCCTCAATCGCTCCAAAGGCCCCGCTGTCCAGGCGTTGCGTGCCCAAAGCGATAAAAAGCTGTACAGCCAGCTCATGCGCCAAGTGCTCGAAAACCAGGAAAATTTGCGCATTAAACAGGCCATGGTCGACCAAATTTTGCTCGAAAATGGCGAAGTGGTGGGGGTACGCACCAACTTTGGCATGGAGTACCGCACTCAAGCGCTGGTGCTGACGACCGGCACCTTTTTACAAGGACGCATCTTTGTCGGCATGAACTCCTTTGCCGCTGGCCGTTCCGGCGAATTCTCGGCCCAAAACCTGGCCATGAACCTGCAAGAGCTGGGCATTCGTACCCACCGCCTCAAAACCGGGACTTCCCCCCGCATCGACCGCCGCAGCATCAATTTCTCCATTTTAGAAGAGCAGCCCGGCGAAGAGCCGATCCGCTTTTTCTCGTTTATGCCCCCGGAGCAGGTGCGTTCGCAGCAGGTGTGCTGGATTACCGCCACC
>DLGM01000453.1 GCA_002482705.1 Cyanobacteria bacterium UBA7694 | reverse complement strand
CCTGGCTGCTTACCCCAATTTCATCGATGTGCATCAAGTGGCCTTCCACACCACAGGCGATGAAGATGAGTGGATGGTGGGCAGCACCTCGCGCAATCTGTATAAAATGGCCTTGCGCGGCATTGATCGCCCCACCGGGTTTGTGCATCCACAGCTCGAAGACTGTGCGCCCATGTACCATGCCCGCCTCCAAGAGGTCTGGCACGACCTGCAACAGCGCTAAACTATCCATTATCGTTTGGAGTCCCCCACCCACAGGTGGGGGACTTTACCACAGGAGCTATACCCCATGAAAACGTGTGTCCGTTGCCACCGCACCCTTGATGAACTGGTACCTGTCCCAGGCCATCTATTGGCCCTAGATGGTGCTCCTGCTTGGCAGGCAGGAGATATGCTGTGCCACAATTGCCTGCGCACCACTCGCCATGAACTGATTACCGCAATGTTAGCGAAACACACTGAAATTAAACGGCTTGAGGCCGAAGTGGTGCAATCGATTGTGGATCATAAATGGGTGTCAAATACACCGGAAGACCCCCCAGAAACCCTGAATTGGGGGGATCGCGTCTCGGACAATATTGCCAAATTTGGGGGCAGTTGGCGCTTTATTATTAGCTTTTTACTGATCATGATGGGCTGGATTACCTTTAATGCGCTCATCGCCAAACCCTTTGACCCCTTCCCTTTTATTCTGCTCAACTTGGCACTTTCCTGTTTGGCCGCCCTTCAGGCTCCAGTGATCATGATGAGCCAAAATCGCCAAGAAGAGCGCGATCGCAAGCGCAGCGTCAATGATTACCAGATCAACCTCAAGGCTGAACTCGAAATCCGCCAATTGCACCTCAAACTCGACCATCTGTTATACCACCAGTGGCAACAACTGTATGCCCTGCAAGAACTACAGGTCGATCTGCTGGAAGAGATTCTAGAGCAGAGCCCGGATCTTGAGCCGCCGTTAGACCCTTCCAACAGTGGGCCGGACACAGCCATTGCCCCCTAAGGAAAACAGAGCGTCATCACATTTCTGTTTGATGGGATGCGTTGAGTTGTGCCAAGCTGGCAATGCCCTCACCCACCAAACGGTAGGTTTCCCACTCGGTCAGGGGGAAAGCCCCCAAAGACTCGTAAAATTCAATCGCCGGGGTATTCCAGTCAAGCACCTGCCACTGCATGCGTCCGCAGCCTTTGGCTTGGGCAATTTTGGCCAGTTCGACCAAGAGTTGTTTGCCGATACCATGGCCCCGGTATTCGGGCATGACAAAGAGATCTTCGAGATACAAACCGGGTTTGCCCAGCCAGGTGGAGTAATTGAAGAAATAGAAGGCGAACCCGGCAGGCTGCTCATTCCAGTTGGCCAGCAACACATAAAAGAGTGGATGTGCGCCAAAACCGTCCCGTAACAAATCTTCAGCGGTCGCCACCGCCGCATCTGGCTCTTTTTCATAAATCGCCAGCTGGTGAATAAATTCTAAAATCTGGGGGATGTCGGCGGCAGTGGCCGGGCGGATAGATAAAGACATGCGGCACCTCGGAGTCAGGGTGTAGTCATTATCCGCGAACTCCAAGATCGACGCCAAGCATGAGTTGGGTTAGGATCAAACAGACAGCAAAAATGGAGAAATAAAGACATCACAGCCCCAAGCCTACTCCACCTAGACGGCATTGTGATCACCACCAATGCTGACGGACTCCACATCTATTACCGCCGTCTCAGTTTGCAAATCGTGCTCTATGCTTTGGTTTTAGCGCCTTTGTTTGTCTTTTTAGGCTGGGAAATTCTTACGCATTTTGGCACCCTCATGACGTGGGTGAATAGCTGTATTTGGGGGATGATCGGTTTTGCTCTGTGGAGCTTTTTCCGAGTGCAAAGGTTATCTGTGCAGGCGCAATACCTTGAAACAGGCTTTTTACCCGGTTTCTTCCCGCGTAAACGCTGGATGTGGAACGAAATCAAAGACATTCAATGGCAGCGGAAAGCACGTTGGTTATCTTCTCTGGATCATGTGGTGACGTTTGAGTGCATGGCCACCCTGCATACCAGACAAACGCTGACCCTTCTGCTCTTACAGGATGACCCCGAAATGGTCGCGCAAGTCTGTCGCGCATTACAGCCCTATCTTGAAACACACAATATTGTGCTTGATGAGGCCGGGGTACTGAAAACAACTGCGATTTAAACAATACATGATATACTGGCCGCCACAAGCCGAGGTCTTCATGCCCAAACAAATCAGCAGGGTCTTGTTCTGTCTCATAGCCTTAGGTGTGTTGTCGGGTCAAGCCAATAACACGTTAAGCCGGAACTGTGATGGCCGCCATTTGGAGCGGGCCGATCGGGGCGAGCTGGCTCGTTTTGATTCCGAGCTGCGCCATGCGCTACACCATCAGGACATCACGGCCTTGGCAGTTTTGATGCATTATCCCTTGCGGGTCAATACCCCCAATGGTGGAACAATTCTGATCGCCAACCCCCAAGCCTTACAGGCCCGCTGGCCAGAACTGTTTCCCGCTCCGCTGCGGGAAGCGGTACTCAAAACGGCCCCGGCGGATGTGGCCTGCCGCAGTGACGGCATTATGTACGGAAATGGGGTGCTCTGGGTACGGGGCCAAATTCAGGGTACGGGCCTGAGTTACCGTATCCATGCCTTGAATGTGCCAACGCCCTCTCGTCCTCTGCCCCCCGGTGAACGGGCCCTGGCATTTGTCTGTGAAACCCCCTTTCACCGCATTGTTATTGACAGAGATGGGGAAGAATATTACCGTTACCGGGCCTGGAACAAACCCCGCTCGGTACAGCTGCCCCCGGATGCAGAGGTATTGCAGGGCAGCCTGAGTTATGACGGTAGCGGAATCTGTGCCGCTGCCCAGTGGCGCTTTTCAAGCGGCAACACCACCTACGTTGTATCAGAACTCAGCGCCTGCCAGCCGGATGTCCCGGAAGCCGCCCTGGGCCAATTGGAAGTCACGGTCAATGGCAAGGTGCAGCAGCCCCTGTGGTGCCAATAGGCCTTGGTTTAAGAAACGCCTCCCGTTGGCAATCATCGTTCATAAGCCATAGCGGTGCTCCCAAAGTCTTCCCCACCCCGATCGAGTGGAACAATTCGATTACTGTTTTATCAAAGGTCCCAAACAAAAAATAATTTTGAAATCCGCCTCAGACTTTGCTAATATGAGAAAAGGTATTCATTAGCTAATGACAATGAGGGCTCTTCAGGTGCGTATTGAAACTCAAGCAATCGCTTACTCTCCAGTTACCTCAGCATCTCATGCGGTAACAGAACCTGTAAAAACGCAAGAAATCGACACAACTGCGCTATCTTCAGAGAGCCCAATAGAAGATCAGAATCAGGCGATTACTCGAGATGAAGCTGATTTTCCCGCTACCTCATTGAATTTCACACCCACTTCCGAAGAAGAACATCTTCAAACCGAGATAGATCACTTAAAAGAGCGGATGCAAGCAAACATCAAGCAGCTTGCATCTCAAACCCCTGAGAATTTCAATGCAATACTCAAACAAGCTTTTGGCGATAAAATTACACCTCAAAAGCAGGCCGAGCTTTTAGAGCTCGCAAAGCAGGGACAGTTTCCACTCCCTGAGAATATCCAGTTTTTAGATCCCACCACTCTTCAAGGGGCTGACGGAGCCTACTCGCCGATAAACGGTGGCACCCTGTTTCTGGATCAGACCCTTTTAAGCAACCCAGATCGATTATTCCAAGTTTTTACGGAAGAAGCAGCGCATCATCTGGATAATCTGTTGGGTGAAAAAGATGCGGAAGGAGATGAGGGCGAGATTTTTGCCAAGGGCCTCGCCCAAGGAGAGCCCTTAAACAATGAGGAGCTGCTGCAAGCCAAGATAGAACGGGACCAAGGTACCATTACCGTCAATGGCCAAGAGCTTGAAGTTGAGTTCGTTTTGCCTGCAATCCCAGTGGTTGCAGCATATTTGGCTAAAACAGGAGCGGCCATATCCGCCGATTTTGCCATCGAATTTACGATTGCCGCTTTGACTGGAGTACCCCCTTCAAAACTCAGCCTGATAACAGATGCAGCTCTGAACCTCATACCAGGGTTTGAAACTTGGAAGAAAGCAAAAAAATTCAAACGTTTAGAAGAAGCGCTCACAAAGGTTCAAACAACCATCAATGCCATCAGACAAATTCCTGGTGGGCACAAAATTTTTGAAAGTTTTAAAACTGCGCGGGCAAATCTTGACAAAGCAATTAAAAATTGGAATGCGCCAGCAGCC
Organism: Cyanobacteria bacterium UBA7694; assembly: GCA_002482705.1. Classification (GTDB taxonomy): domain Bacteria; phylum Cyanobacteriota; class Sericytochromatia; order UBA7694; family UBA7694; genus UBA7694. The sequence continues at coordinate 3,317 of DLGM01000453.1, read as the reverse complement.
AAAGCAGCCCTAGACGACTTGTTGGGAGCCATCCAAAGCGCCAATAAAATTTCTCTCCCACCTAAGATAAGTATCCCAATTGTCTCATTAACCCAGAAAATAGGGGCAAAGATCGGCTCAGGCGGCAACAAGGAGGTCTTTGAGTATGGCAAAGATCAAGCAATTGCTGTCCTTAAAAAAGGACAGCATGCCAATACTTTTGATAACGAGTTAAAAGTATTGGAACAGATTAAAAATCTAGGCTTTCCGACAGTCGCTATTCGTGGACAAACAAGTGTCAATGGGCAAGCAGCACTCATTATGGATCGCTTTGCCCAAGGTTCTAAAGACATTGTTAGAACGGTTAACGGTAAAGTTCAAATTGTGGGCACATCCCCCTATTTAAATCAACGAAGTATTGAGCAACTAAAAGCTATTCGCGCAAGAATAGTGGATGAAAAAGTACAAATCCATGACCTTCAATTTTTGATTAAAAAGAATGGCGATATTGTCATTAGTGACCCATTGAAAGTAACTGCACTCACGGGAAATGCGCAAGCTCACGTGAACCTAAGTATGATTGATCAACTGATAAAAGCTGCTCAAAGGAATCCTTAATGTCACCTACCCCCCTCTATGATGCCGCTATTCCCTCTGAACGGTTGCCATTGCTAATAGCACTTAAAGGCCAACGGATTCAAAAATTAGTCAGGTACAGCCTCTTTAGTCCAGATGTATTGCGGGATGAATTTCATCTCGACCTAGTGAATACATTTGAATCTACCGGTGGCCCTTGCTGTCTGTATTTAGATTCGGGCCTGGTGATCGGTTTTGGGGAGCAGCCATCTCTCAACTCCACAGTGATATGGGTAGAGCGTAATGAATCTGGGCAGACCACCCCTTTCGCCAATGAAGGGAATCCCGATGTTTTCCCTTTAAGCAGTACGGATACGACCTATGCCCCTCCATTTTGGCAACAGCTCACAGGGCAACGCATCACACACGTTGAACTTATTCGTCAAATTCCCCCCCACGAAGGATATGCGGCTCTGCCCAATGAGGTAGCTGTTGCTGTTCAATTGGAAAATGGGCAAACCTTTGTGTTGGGTTGTGGGCTGGCTGGATCTGTCGACTTTCAAGTATGGCCCAAGGAAGATGTACTGCCCGAAGTCATTCCTACCCTGATCGGGTGGGAAAAGATCGCTTAGCTGGCCTTTTTCAGAAAAGCGGTTTTGAGCACAATCTGCACCTTGTTGACGCGCCCTTCGACATATTCCGGGCTATCGGTCAGGTGGATGCCTTTGACCAAGGTGCCGCGCTTGGCGGTAAACGAAGTGCCTTTGACGTCCAGATCTTTGATCAGGTGGACGTCGTCACCTTCACACAGTTCAACGCCGTTACTGTCAAAGGTTTTGAGGCCGGTGGTGCCGTGGGCAGCACCCTGCTGGGCCCAAGCCAAAATGGGATCGTCGAGGTAGGCCTGATCGAGCAGGTCTTGGGCCCAGCCTTCGCTTTGCAAATGCTGGAGGAGACGCCAAGAAACGACCTGGATGGCCGGAACTTCGCTCCAAATGGTTTCATTCAGACCATGCCAGTGGTTGGGATCAATGTGTTCCGGGTCATCCAATTGGGTTTGGCAAGTGTCGCAGATCAGCAGGCACTTATCCACGTCCGGGGTATCCACGGGCGGCACTTCATAAATGTGCAGGGAAGTGGCAGCACTGCACAGCTCACACACCGACTTGCTGCGGCGGGCCAAAGTTTTACCAAACGCAGTGAGAGCTTCCACACGGGTACTGTTCTGTTCAAATCCACGGGCCATATACACATCCCTCTTTTTTATCAACGGGTCTTCCTATCCTACTCCCCTGCGGGGCCGCTCACAAGCAGATGGCGAAGGTGCCATCTCAGCGACAAAAATCAGATCTTGGCCCTAAGTTCTTTACCAAAATTTTGTTCATCCTTAATAATTTGAATCAGATCACGTGTTTTCGATCACCAGCCCGCTGGTGCAGAGAGTACACTAATAGAAGAGGTGCAATGGGCACCCTAGCCGCTCACCATTGAACGGCCCAACGCCTTGCTCTATGCAAGTGCGGATCACTTAATTTAAGACGAGAACCATGATTCGCAATTCTCAAACCTCAGCCCCCGGCCCCGGCACGCGCTCCGCGCAACGCTGGCTGCTCTGGGGCTCTTTGTGCATCAGCCTGATCGGCTGTGCCCCTGAAGAAATTAAACAGTACCGGGTCGCCAAAGCCGCCGACCCTCCGGCAGTGGCCATGCCAGCAGCCGCCACTGATGAACCCCTGACCTACAGCGTACCTGCAGGTTGGGAAAAACAACCCAATAGCGAAATGCGCTCTGCTTCCTTCCGAACCCCCGATGGCGGGGATATGTCTGTGGTCAAATTGCCCGGCACAGCCGGTGATTTGACTGGCAACGTCAATCGTTGGCGGGGGCAGGTCGGCCTTCCCCCTGCGGATGCAGACACGATTCAAAAGAGTGTCAGCGCCACCACCCTCGATGGGGCGCAGGGCATTGCCTTGGAGCTCTACTCCCCAGTTGGACAGCCGGATAAGGCCATGCGCGTGGCCCTGGTCGAAAAAGAAGGCGTGACCTGGTTCTTTAAGCTCGCAGGGACCGCCAAAGCCGTAAAGGCCCAGGCTGAAGCCTTTAAAACCTTCACTGCATCGGTGAAAATTAAAAAGGGTGAAAGTTTTGGCACCCAAGCAGCCCTGCCGCCAATGCCTCCCGCTGACAGCGGGGCAGGCAGCAATATGGGTGGGGCTGGTATGCCGCCGATTGAGCCCCAAAAGACCGATACCCGCCTGACCTACAAGGTACCCGCCACCTGGACGGAAAAAGAGCCGGGCTCAATCCGCATTGCTTCCTTTGCCGTCAGCCAAGATAATCTGGTTGGGGATGTCTCGATTGTCAACCTCGCCGGAGATGGGGGGGGATTGCTGAGCAATACCAACCGCTGGCGTCAGCAATTGGAAATGGCACCCACCGATCAGGAAGGGCTGAAAAACTCGGTCAAAGACATTACCGTCGATGGCAACAAGGGCTATTTCTTAGCCCTGTATACAGGCATGCAAGGCCAAGGGATGTTGGTCGCCCTGATTGAACAGGGTGGGCAAACGTGGTTTGTCAAAATGACCGCTCCCAGCGAATTGGCCCAGCGCCAAGAGCAAACCTTCCAAACGTTTGTAAAATCACTGCAATTCCATAACAAGGGAGCCCAGACATGATCGACGTCAAAGCCCCATCCGATTTAAAACCTCCGCCACCACAGGCCGGAGGGCCTCAGCAAGCGCTACGTGAGCTGCTTAACG
>DLGM01000272.1:5324-5505 GCA_002482705.1 Cyanobacteria bacterium UBA7694 | reverse complement strand
ATTGCCCGTATCCAGCCATTGCTGGGGGCTTTGTGGTCAGAATGGTTTAGAGGTCGAGTTTGTCGAGCACATGGTCGACAATGCCGTACTCAAGCGACTCTTTGGAGTCCATCCAGTAGTCACGGTCAAAGTCTTTCATGATCTTTTCAAAGGATTGGCCGCAGTTTTCCGCGAGAATGCG
>DLGM01000272.1:0-5295 GCA_002482705.1 Cyanobacteria bacterium UBA7694 | reverse complement strand
TTTTGACGATCTCTTTGGCGTGAATGGCAATATCGGTAGCAGCCCCTTGGATCAGACCGCCAATGCTGGGCTGGTGAATCATGACCCGGCCACTGGGATAGATAAAGCGGCGGCCTTTGGCACCCACTGACAGCAGGATCGAGCCCATCGAAGCAGCCAAACCCATACATACGGTGGAAACCGGTGAGGAGATCATTTTGATCGTGTCGTAAATGACCATGCCAGAGGTAACCACCCCGCCGGGGCTGTTGATATAGAAGGTAATTTCTTTACCCGGATCAACCATTTCGAGATACATGAGGCGGTTGACAATGTCGCGGGCCGACTCATCCATGACCGGACCCCAGAGGAAGACTTTGCGCTTCTCAAGGAATTTCTTGTTGAAAAGTTTGCTGTCAGACAGGCCCTCAAGGACGTCTTTGAGGGTCTTTTCTTCATCATCTTCGTCTTCAAACTTGAACATCGGTTGTGACTCCCGTTCTTTATGCTTAAGGGCGGTTTAGTTTGCCTTCAGTTTATCACACCCCCAGGGTAGCGGGCCATGAATCAACTGCTGTGAGAAACGCATAACCTACCGTACTTTACGGACATACCGCAGACCTCAAACCCTGTGTGGGTGTCTCGTATACACCCCGCACCATCAATGCCCAAAGGCATACCTGCTTTAAAACGTCCCGGCCCTTCAGATTATTCCCAATCCTTGCTAAAATAGCAAGTATCCCCCCACACTAGGTGCACTTATGTCACGTTTATTGCTTATTGGTACCTCGCTCCTGCTTTTGAGCACCACAGGCTGTGGTAGCACCCCGGCTCCCACGCTGCCAAACAGTCCTACCGTACGCAGCTTCAACACCGCCCCACCCACCACTCCCAGCCTACCCAAAATCCATTTGCGCATCAAACAGGCCGAAATTGAAGTGCCCACCGCCGATTTGAATCAACAATTTCAGAGCATTCTGGCTCTGTCCGAAGAAAAACGCCTGCGCAATGTCGTGCTGACCACCGTCCAAGGGGCGGGCATTCACGCCAATGGCCGGGTCAAAGCCAATTCTTGGCTGCCCGAAGTCTCTTTCCGCATCGAAGGCTCCCTGAGCGTGCGTCCGGGCAACGTGATTCGTTACCAAGCGGATCGGGTGATTGTCGCAGGCATCCCAATCACCACCGTCCTCGATGTGCTCGGCCTGGAGCTGGCCAATCTGGCCAAATTCAAGGACCGCTTCGGCCGCATCGTGCAAACCGGCAACGCCACCGACCTGATCGTCGAAAAATTCACCACCGACGCGATTATCGAAGGGCAAATGAAGCAGATCCGTTCAACCCCCCAGGGCATTACGGTCATTTTCTAAGTAGGGGCAGGTCAGGCAAGGGCAGAAAATTTTCTGCCCGTCCGGCCCCCCCCCCAGCCCCTACGTCTGCCGCAACGTCCCCTAGGGCAAATGTTATAATGAATGCCCACATGCGAAATCGCCCATTTGCGGCTCAAGGTCAGGAGTTCCCATGAGAGACTACATTCTGCTGTACATCAACGGCCAACGCCACGAAATCCGGGGAGAGCAAGCCTTTATGAGCCTCTCGGACTATCTGCGCTATGAGCGCAGCCTGACCGGCACCAAAGTCGTCTGTGCCGAGGGTGACTGCGGCGCTTGTACCATTCTCAAAGGCACATTGGCCACTGGAGCCAGTGAACTGGCCTATCAGGCCATCAACTCGTGTATTGCCTTTGTCAATCTGCTCGACTGCAGCCACATTGTCACCGTCGAAGGCCTCAAAGACAACGGCGTGCTCAATCCTGTACAAAATGCCATGGTGCAGCACCATGGGGCGCAATGTGGGTTTTGTACTCCCGGTTTTGTCTGCACCCTCACCGATCTGTGTAACGAACATGTCCATCAGCGTCCCAAAGGGCAACAACACCTTGAAGAAAAACAGTTGCGCAATGCCCTGACCGGAAACCTGTGCCGTTGCACCGGGTATGCCCCGATCATTGAAGCCGGCCTCAGCATTGATCTGCAAACCTTCGAACCCCTGCAAAAGCGTTACAATAACTCAGCCATGTACGAAGATCTGCGCAAACACCTAACCCTCAGCGTGCGGGTAGAATCCCAAGGCAAACTCTATTATGCCCCCACTCAACTGGCCGACGCCTTGGCCTTTAAAGCAGCCCATGCCCACGCCAAACTGTTTTCATCCGCTACCGACATGGGCGTCTTGATCAACAAAGACCGGGCCAACCCCACCACCATCACCAGCCTCAACCTGGTCCCAGAAGCCCATCTCCTAGCAGAAGAAGCAGGCATGATCAGCGTCGGTGCCCGCATCAGCCTGACCGAACTGGAACGCTTCACCCGCCACCGCATCCCCGAATTTTCACGCTTGCTGCGCATTTTTGCCTCACCCCAAATTAAAAACAAGGGCACCTTGGTCGGCAATGTGGCCAACGCTTCACCCATTGCTGACACCCTGCCCTTTCTCTTTGTCGCCAATGCAGAAATTGAACTGGCCAACCAGCAGGGGCGTCGCCGCATCAATATCAACCAGCTTTACACTGGTTATAAACAGCTCGATATGCGCAGCGACGAACTGATCACCCGGATTTTGATCCCCGTCCCCAGCGAAGAAGACATCATCAAACTCTACAAGGTGTCCAACCGCAAAGACCTGGATATTTCGACCTTCACAGCCGGGTTCCGCCTGCGCCTCAACCAAGGACAGATCAGCGAAATCGCCATTGCTTATGGGGGGGTTGGCCCAACCGTCATGCGCATGCCCCAAACCGAGGCCTTCTTAACCGGCCAGCCCTTTACCCGTGAAACCCTGGCTGCTGCCGGTGCGGTTGCCCGCAGTGAAATCAAACCCATTTCAGATGTGCGCGCCAGTGCCGATTACCGTTTACAGGTAGCGGAAAACATCCTGATCAAGCTCTGGCACGAAGTTAGTGAAGGGGCTCTGGCTCCCGCTTAAGCCACAAACCCCAGATCGCCGCTCCGCCCAAACGCATCGTTGTGGGATTGGCTTGTCACTACGCCTTAAGCCTAGACATATTCATACAAAATACAGTATTTTGAGACCAGAAATACGCTTTACAAACAAAGAAAAGTATCCGCCTGTATGATGACAGACACTCCCACTCTCAACTGCCGCATTTTGGTCGTAGATGATGATACCCCCCTGGCCTTTATGCTCACCAAGTTTTTAGTCCAAAATGGTCTCCAAGCCGATTACACCACATCGCCCAAAGAAGCTGCCCGGTTGCTCTTAGAACATCGCTACGACTTTCTGCTCAGTGACATGATGATGCCAGAAATCAGCGGCCTCGAACTGATGGTCTGGACCCGCAAACATGTCCCCCACACCCGTATTTTGCTGATGACCGCAGCACCTAACGATGAACTCAAAACCCTGAGCATGAAACTCGGAGCAGAAATGTTTCTTAGCAAGCCCCTGCAACTGGGGCATCTGCTGCAACGCATCAAAGATGAGATGAGCCCTGGTATCATGGGCGGATTTAAACACATCGGCCTCTTGGATTTGGTGCAAATGATGGCTCTCAATCCCCGCAGCCGCATTCTCCGCTTAGAAGACAAAGACCAAGCCCAATACGGACAAATTTGGATCGAACAGGGTCAAGTGGTGCACGCCCAAGCCGTCGATGCCACGGATCAACATCTCTCTGGCCCCGCAGCCTTTTACCAACTGTTACAGGTGCGTCGGGGCCAATTTGCTGAAATCAACTGGAGTGCCCCTCCCGCCCGTTCAATCCAGATGCCCTTGGCAGCCCTGTGTATGGAAGCCGCCCAACACCTGGATGAAAATGCCACCCAGGATCTGAATTTGGATGTGCCCAAGCTTCCGAGTCAGCCCGTGCAGCGCATTTTGCTGGTCGATGACGATCCCCTCACCCTGGCTTTGCTACAACATGCATTAAGCCAAGATGGTTTTGATCTAGACGCCGTCACCGACGCAGAGTCAGCCATGGAAAAATTGCAACAGGGGCGTTATGATCTGTTGATCAGCGATATTCACATGCCGGGCATGGACGGCATCTCGCTCTTATTATGGGTGCGCAGTACCGCGCCCCACATGGCAATTATCCTCATGAGCGCAACGCCCCAAACCCTTGAGCAAGCGGTGCTCAATGCATCCCACATGCTGACATTTTTAAACAAGCCCGTTGATATCGCAGCCTTAAAAACCTTTTTACAACACCTGCGCGAACATGGTTATCAGGGCGATATCGGCAACATCCACATCCTTGACTTGATACAGATGTACCTCTTCAGCCGCCAGCGCAAACTGATCCAAATCCAAGATTTGCACACCTTTAAACGCAGCCAACTGTATTTTTCCGGGGGCCAACTACTCCATGCCGAGTATGGAAGCCTCAGCGGCGAAGAGGCCTTCCAACAGGTTGTAACCACCGTGTCGGGCGTCTTCTTTGAAAAAGAATGGCATGATCCCGTTCAACCCAATTTGGCGCATATACCCGTAAACCGGCTCATGTTACAAGCCGGACGCGTGCGGCAGCGTCCGGCAGAAATGGAGCCCAGCCCCGATTTGCTTGAAACGATCGAAGAAAAGCTGGGGCTGGGAGAGCGCGTTTAGCGACGTTTGCGCCGTGCTTGTGTCTGCCGAGCCGCATACTCTAAACGACTGAGATCAGCCGCTTCCGCAGGGGTGGCATAACTGCGGTCGCCTTCGGGCGTGGGTTTTAAAGGCAAAAACACCTTGTATTTGGCATTGGGATAAGGGCGGCCTGTGCGCACCTTATCGCTTAAATCGAGCTGTTTGCCCGCGTCGTCATAACTTTTAATGCCAATATGGCCGACCCCTCCGGGCTCATACACCACAATCGCTCCCGGCGGCAAATAGTTGAGATCTTCGCGGGAGACTTCCAGCTCAGCAAACAAATCCGGGCGTTTCTGGAAAATATTGGTGTCTGCCGTACTGGCCCAACTGCCCCCTTTGCCCCCAAAGGCCTGATAGCGGTAGTTGAGCGAGCCTTCCATGGCCTCTTTGACACCGGTATAACAGAAGCTCTCAGAGCCCCCTTTGATTTTGGCTTCCACCTTGCGAATGGCATCCAAGGAGAAGTCGGCCAAACCGTGAGCCGTATGGAAAGCATCTTCAATCTCGGTCGAAGTCAGCCCCTTGGCAGCCAACTGCTCACTGATTTTTTGTAGAGCCTCAAGGCGTTTGGGATCACTGTCCGGCACGCCGGGTAAATCAGCCACTTGCACAAAGGGCACATAGATCTCGCTAATCTTGATCACCCCTTGGGCTTCGCGCTCCAAAGCC
>DLGM01000358.1:3371-4639 GCA_002482705.1 Cyanobacteria bacterium UBA7694 | reverse complement strand
ACCCACCATAAGAGCCGCCATAGACACACACGCGCTTCTCATCGAGTTCGGGCTGTTCAGCGATCCAGTCGAGCAGGGCGCCAATATCCTTGACCGAATCTTCGCGCAGATAACCATTGTCGAGCTTGATATAGGTTTTGCCATACCCGGTCGAGCCCCGTACGTTCGGGGCAATGACGGCAATATCCAACTCGTTGAGCCAGTACTGAAACAGCGCTGAGAAACCAGGCCGATACTGGCTTTCCGGCCCCCCATGAATCGAGATAATCACTGGGTAAGGGCGATCAGAATTCTGTTCCGGGCGATAATAAAAGGCCGGAATTTCGCGGTTGTCAAAGCTGGCATAACGAATCAAGCTCGGCCGCGGGAATCGGCTGGTATTGAGGCCCCCCACTTCGCTTTCCGTCCAGCGGGTGATATTCCCGGTCTGCACTTCCACGCTGAAAATATCCCCCGGAGTGGTTGGGTCATGCAGGGTAAAGGCGATATGCTGCCCATCCGGGCTAAAACAGGGAGAAGAAGCAATGCCCAAATTGAGCCCATCAAGGCCATGAATTTCATGACTGCTCACATCGAGCAGGTATAACTTGCCCCATCCATCTTCATTGACGGTAAAGGCCAAGGAGTCTCCCTGGGGAGCCAAGCTCAGTTCAGTGACATTCCAGGGGATATGGCGGGTGATCCCTTGCACTTCACGGGTGGCCAAATCGACGTAATGCAGGTGCATAAACTCCGAGTCAATATCGGCAATAAAATAAATACCTTGGCCATCCTGGCTCCAGACCGCATCTCCGTAGGCCACCGGATCACCCTTGGGAAAAAGCAGCTCGACATCACCACTGTTCAGGTCAAGCAGATGGTAATAGGTTTCAGTAGCGGAAATATAATCGAGCAACAACAGTTTCTGGTTGTCGGGCGACCAGGCAACGGGGGCCCAAAGCCCCTGAACTTTACACACCAAACGGGCGGAGTCCGGGCTTTGGATGTCATTGAGGTAAATATCATGGTCGCGCTCATTGCGGGCAGTGCTGCTGTAGGCCATCAGTGTTCCCTGGTGGGACCACAGGGGGCTGCCGTTTTTGGAGGTCCCATCGGTCAATAATTTGCGCTGGCCATTATCCAAGTCGTAATAATAGATTTGGTAATATTCAGCACCACCCGTATCGAGGCTGTAGACAAAGCCGTTGTGGCCAGGGGCTTGGCAATAACGCCCGGCATAAACGGGTTCTTTAAAAAAAGTGATTTGTTTGCGGGCACCCCCAGGCTGT
>DLGM01000358.1:2869-3338 GCA_002482705.1 Cyanobacteria bacterium UBA7694 | reverse complement strand
AGGCTGGCGCACATGGTGCAACTGGTAGGTCTGTCCAAACCGGGTAGAAATCATGAGCCCCTGGCCATCAGGTGCCCAGTCACAGAACATGGCTGAACGGCTTTGCAGATACTGGCCCAGGCGTTCGGTAATGCTGTGGGGAATGGCGGGGATATCTTGGACAATGAGATTACCAGGAATATTAAGGGTCATAATCAGATTCTTTCTCAGTTAGTTGCGACGGAATAAGCTGACCAGGAAAAAGGGCTTGCGGATTTCACGGTCGAGATCGGCATTGCCGCTGCCCGGTTCGCTGCGAGTAAATAATAAAAAGCTGCCCTGGTTGGGGGCCACAGGCAGTTCAGGGTAAGCAGTCCCCGTCAAACTCAATAAATTGGCGTTGAGCGTCCAGTTGATGGTTTGCGCAGTGCTACCCTGTAAGGTCAAGGTAGCACTGCCGTTGGCCTGTAATGCCAAGGTACCGGAGCCT
>DLGM01000358.1:0-2843 GCA_002482705.1 Cyanobacteria bacterium UBA7694 | reverse complement strand
GGGTGCGCAAAGCGTTGGGAGCTTCCCCTGAGGCCTTAAATTCGTCACTGATGCGGGTGCGAAATTCATCGAAGGTTTCGTTGCCAACCCGTTCGAGCAGGAGCCCGGTGCCGGTCCAGTTGCCTGTCAAGGTCGCTTGGGGCTGACCACTGGGGGTGGCGCTTGGCTGTGCCGAAGGGCGAGGCGGATTGGGTACCAGATTGGTGGTAATGGCCGGAGTGCCACAGGCCGTCAATGTGACCATCATTCCAAAGCACCATTGCAGCATTTTCATATAAGACCTGCTCAGAAACAAGATGCCTTCATAGTAACAAATGCCACTCCACTTGGGAGCTTTAGTTGTCGCTGGCTATGTCAGGCCAGTAAACTGATACACAACCGTTGGGATTATGAAGGAGCACCTCATTATGCAATTGCCACTGGCCTTGAGCTTGGCCCTCAGCCTGACCCTGCCTGTTTCTGCCCTGAATTATCCCGCCACCCGCCAGGATAATATTGTTGAGAGTTTCCATGGCACCCCCGTTCCCGACCCCTATCGTTGGCTCGAAGATCCCGATAGCCCCGAAACGCAAGCTTGGGTCGACCAACAAAACCAGCTCTTTCAAGGTTATATTGCCGATCGCAGCGAACGCAGCGCCATTTTAGAGCGTTTACAAAAGCTGTATAACTACCCCCGGACTGGCACGCCGCGCCGCATTGGCAAACGTTTTTACACCTACTGGAAAAACACAGGTTTACAGCGCCACTCGGTGTTATACCGTCAAGAGAGCCTGAGCGGCCCTGCCAAGGTATTGCTCGATCCCAATACGCTCAGTGCCGACGGCACCACCGCCGTCAGCAGCACCGACTTCAGCCGGGATGGCGCTTGGATGGCCCTGGGCCTATCCGACGCGGGCAGCGACCAAAAATATGTGCGTATCATGAATGTCGAAACGGGTGAATATCTCCCTGAAACGCTCACCAATATGCGTTTTGCTTCTATCACCTGGGCTCCAGATCATCAAGGGTTTTGGTATAACCAATACCCGGACGCTGGAGTGCCGAAAAACAATAAGGTCTATTACCACAAGCTCAAAACCGCACAAACCGCCGATGTGCTGGTCTATGAAAACCCTGCTGAACCTGACGTTGGTTTTTATCCCTATCTGACGGAAGACGGAGTCTATTTAGTGATTGGGGGGTACAAAGGCACCGACCCCGTCAATAGCCTGTATGTCCGAAAGGTCGGGGAAAGTGGCCCGTTTACCCCGCTGTTTACCGCCATGGATGCCAGTTACAGTGTCATTGAACACCATCAAGGGCGTCTGCTGATTGAAACCGATTTGGGGGCTCCGCGCAATCGCATCGTCTCTGTTGATCCAGCGCAACCCGCTCCTGAACACTGGCGTGAAGTCGTGCCACAACAAGCGGATGTCTTGCAAAGTGCCCACATCATCGGGGGGAAGTTGGTGCTGTCTTATCTGCATGATGCCCATCACCGTTTGCAGGTGCGCAGTCGCAATGGACAGCTTGAAAAAGAAATTCCCCTGCCCGTTCCCGGAACGGTAGGCAGTCTCAGTGGAGATGTAGACCACCCGGAAGTGCTCTTTGGCCTGACTTCGTTTTTATTCCCCAGCAGCGCCTACCGTTATGATCTGACAACCCACAAGCTCGACCTATTGCGCAAGCCCGAAATTGCCTTTGACCCTCAGCAGTACGAGAGCCAACAGATCTTTTTTACCTCCCGTGATGGCACCCGTGTGCCCATGTTTGTCACCTGGAAAAAGGGGCTCAAGCGCGATGGCAGCAACCCAACGCTGCTGTACGGTTATGGGGGCTTTAACGTTAGCCTGACTCCTCACTATAACCCCGCGATGTTGTTGTGGTTAGAGCAGGGCGGTGTGTATGCGGTTGCAAACTTGCGTGGGGGGGGTGAATACGGGGAAGAATGGCACCAGGCCGGGATGCTCGCCAATAAACAGAACGTGTTTGATGACTTTATCGGGGCCGGTGAGGCTTTGGTCCAAGAAAAATTCACCCGTCCGGACTNNCCGGACAAGTTGGCGATTCAGGGCGGAAGCAATGGTGGCCTGCTGGTCGCCGCGACGCTGTTGCAGCGACCGGATTTGTTTGGTGCGGCAGTTTCCCAGGTACCGGTCACGGACATGTACCGTTACCATACCTTTACCGTAGGCCGGTATTGGCTGGGGGAATATGGCAATGCCCAGGAAAATCCCGACCATTTCCGGTTTTTGTCGGCTTATTCCCCGCTGCATACCATACAGCCCAAGCAGCAACACCCCAAGGTTTTGGTCATGACCGCCGATCATGATGATCGGGTGGTTCCTGCCCATGCCTATAAATTTACAGCGGCTTTGCAAGCTGCCAGCGGCAGTACCAACCCGGTTTTGCTCCGCGTTGAGACCAAAGCCGGACACGGAGCCGGAAAACCAATGGATAAATACTTGCAAGAAACGGCAGAATTTTATACCTTCCTGTTCAAAGCCCTGGAAGTGAGCTGGAAACCATGATTAAAATTACCGGGGGCGACCTGCGTGGCCGTTCCCTGCGCTGGCAATCGCGCGACGATTTGCGCCCTACTTCGGCCAAAGTGCGCGAGGCAATTTTTAATGTCATGCGTGATTATGTGGCAGACAGTACCTGGCTCGATTTGTGTGCCGGGACGGGCATTATGGGCGTAGAAGCCCTCAGCCGTGGGGCTGCCCATGTGCACTTTGTCGAACGCCATGGGCGTTCGTTGGGCCAATTGCGCGAAAACTTAAAAACCCTCAGCTTAACCGAGCAGGCGACATTGTATAGCCGTGACGTGGTCAGCTTTTTGCATCAATGGAAACAACCTGTCG
>DLGM01000433.1 GCA_002482705.1 Cyanobacteria bacterium UBA7694 | reverse complement strand
GCTTGTAGATCATTTTGTCCGCGGGTAGATTGTACTCATTGTCAGTCACCTGCCCACCTTTTTTGGAGATAATGTAGTTGAGGATATCGTGGGTTTCAAGGCGCACGGCTTCTTTGAGGGCGTAGAACTTAGACTCTTTGATAATGTCTTCAATTTCATTGCCGGAAAAATCGGCGGGTTGGGGCAAAACAGACGTATCCACCTTGCCATGAATATCGGTGATTTTGCTGTAGAGCTTTTTAAAGGCTTCGCAGTTGCGTACAAACAGGTCTTGATCCACCACAATCCGTGATTGCAAGCGAATCACCGCATTGCTCACATCCATGCCAATGCCCATGGATAACACCGAATTGGTCTTTTCCAGCATCGAAATCGCACGGGTAGAGTAGGTGGTTAAGCGCGGGTAGTGTTTTTCGAGGAATTCGGCGTCTTCGAGCAGGTTTAAGCGCCCGGCACTGAGTTCAATAAAGCCATCTTCGACCTCTGAAGAATCAAAAACAACGTGGCTGGGGCAGCTCGATACAGGCATAAGGGCATGCCACCAAGCAGCGTTGGTGATGGGGCTTGAAGAGATGACCAATCCACCAAACTCAATTTCCACCCGTTCAATCGGACAGAGATAACCATAAGTGAGGGGATCAACGCGGAACAGGAAATCGCTCTCCCATTTGCCGCCAAAGCCAATCATGGTCTGGATCATTTCCTGAGTATTCATGCTTGCCTCGCTACTGCCTTTAGGGTCTACCTAGGGGCATCCATTGAACGTTTGCTGCTTGGCGGAGCCCCTATCCATCAAGAGTGTAGCATATCCAGAGACAACGCCCCACTTGCGCGGGGCGTTTTTATCAGCATAGGCCCGTAAAACAGGCCTAGAGTGCGTTGGCCGGGTCAGTCACAAGCGTCGCCGGAGGCTGCTGCACCACCGTCGGCTGTTTGGCAATGACGCGAACGGGCACTTCGTCCTGTTTATAATAACCGAGCCGGTTACGCGCCAATTCCTCGACCCCTTGGGTTGTTTTGTAATAGTCGATTTGTTTTTGCAAATCGGCCTGCTCAGCAGCCACCTGCTGCATTTCGGTTTCCAGGCGGGTGTGGTACTTTTGCAGCCATACCTCTTGGGTACTGAGCTTCACGCAGTTATAACCAGCATACACAAAGAGAGCGGCAAAGAACACATCACGGGGTTTGAGCTTTTTAAAAATGCGCATCGGAATTTCTCGTTTTTAATACACAGCTTACTTCAACGCTATCATAACCCAGTTTCTGGCAAAAGTGCAGCGGACACAAATCAGTGTCGCAGCCAGACTTTGGGAAGCCACAGGCAAAAACCCACGCCCAGCGCAAAAATCGCTGCGGCTAACACCGCCCCAGCAGCCACGTCTTTGGCCAAGCCAATTTCCACATCCCGCTCACGGGAAATACGGTCCAGGGTTACTTCTAAAGCCGTATTGATCAATTCAGCCGTCCAGACCAAGCCGCAGGTGAGCAACAGCACAGCCCACTCAACCGCAGTCAACTGCAACCCAGCGCTGATAACAATGGCCACCAAGGTGGCAAAGGCATGAATCCGCACATTGCGTTGGGTGCGCAAACCATACCACAAGCCACGCCACGCCCAAACAAAGCCCTTAAAAAAGGCCTTCATGGGCTGAGGCGATAACTGTTGCAGTGGGGTACAGCCGCGTCCAAGCCCTGATCCACCCAACGCAGAATCCCGTCATTCATGGCATCAAGCAGGGGCGGTAGGGCAGCCATTTCCGTTTTGGGGAATTGCCCCAGCACAAAATTGGCCATATCGCGCCCAGCGGGAAATGGGCCCACACCCATACGCAAGCGGGCAAACTCTTCACTGCCCAAACTTTGAATGATCGACTTGATACCGTTTTGGCCCCCGGCACTGCCTTTGCCGCGCAGGCGGGCCCGGCCAAAGTCGAGATGCACTTCGTCACAAATGACCAAAAGATGCTCACGGGGAATCTTGTAATAACTCATAACCGCCTGCACCGATTTGCCACTGAGATTCATATAGGTCAAGGGCTTGAGCAAAAACAGCTTGTGGGCTCCGTGTTTGCCCTGCCCCAATTCCCCGTGAAACTCTTTTTTGACACTCAAAGAAGTATACAGCCGCTGCGCCAAGGCATCGAGCTGCATCCAGCCAATATTGTGGCGGGTCTTGAGATACTGATCGCCCGGATTTCCGAGCCCGACAATCAGATAGTCACTCATGCCTTGCGCGGCCGCCGTGTGGCCGACCAGCCATCTTTATTGACTTGGCGACTGCGCCCAAGGCCCAAACTGCCCGCCGGGACATTGTCCGTAATCACCGAACCAGCCCCAATAAAGGCCTCCGGCTCAATTAACAAGGGTGCCACCAGCGTACTGTTACTGCCCACAAAGACATTTTCACCAATGATTGTGCGGTGCTTGCGTGCCCCATCATAGTTGCAGGTGATAACACCCGCCCCAATATTGCTGGCAGCGCCAATTTCCGCATCCCCCAAATAGCTGAGATGAGAAGCTTTGGCCCCCACTCCTAAACGGGTCTTTTTGAGTTCAACAAAGTTGCCAACCTTACTGTGGGCTTCGAGCACTGTTTCCGGGCGCAAATGAGCAAACGGCCCGACCTGAACCCCGTCTTGCAGCTCAGCCTGTTGGACCACCGACTGGGTAATTTTCACCTGATCCCCAACCTGGGCATCCACCAACGTGGTATGGGGGCCAATCAGGCAATGGCGGCCAATACGAGTCTGCCCCTGTAAAAGCGTGCCGGGCAAAATTTCCGTGTCGCTGCCAATTTCCACATCACAGTCAATATAAATGCTGGCCGGGTCACGCAAAGTCACCCCTTCGAGCATCCACTTATGATTGATGTGAGTGCGTAAAATGGTTTCCATATCCGCCAACTCTTTGCGGCTGTTGATGCCTAAAACCTCTTGGGGGTTGGCAACCGTGACCGTGCCCAAACGGCGGCGATCAGACACCAGCATGGCAATAACATCGGTGAGGTAATATTCACCCTTGGCATTGTCATTGGTGAGTTGGTCGAGGGCGGCACTGAGAATCGGCCACGAAAACACATACACCCCCGTATTGATCTCACGGATCGCTTTTTCTTCGTGGGTTGCCTCTTTGTCTTCGGTAATTTTGACAAACTGCTGATGGTGGCGAATAATCCGGCCATAACCGCTGGGATTGTCCACGTGGGTGGTCAGCAAGGTGGCGGCATAATCGAGGCTATTGTGGGTATCTAACAGTTGGCGCAAGGTTGATTCAGATAACAGGGGCACATCCCCATTCAGAATCACCAGTTCCCCTTGAAAGCCTTCGAGATAGGGCTTGAGCTGCATAATCGCATGGCCGGTACCGAGCTGTTCCTGCTGTTCTACAAAGTGCAAGCGCTCTTTGTCAATCGGGGCGGGCGTGTCTAAGATATGGGCCTGCACCGCTTCAGCACAGTGACCAATGATGGGGTAAACCTGTTCAGGCTGGGTACTAAAAGCCGTGCGCAGCACGTGCATAATCAGACTGCGTCCAGCCAAGGTGTGCAAGACCTTCGCCGTATTTTCCGACTTCATCCGGGTCCCTTTCCCGGCAGCCATAATCGCAATGGCAAAGGGTTTATTTGCTTGTGTCATAGAGGTAGTTCAGACTTTTCATAAGTAATCACAGGGGCGTATGCGATACACCCGCCTCCCAGTGTAGCATGCGCCCCGTGGGCTGTAGGGGCAGGGCCGATCAATTCTATGCGGGCGTCTCATCATAACGAGGTGAGCCTATTGCATCTCAATTAGAGATGCAGGTGCAGGAAGGTCAGAAGATTTTCTGACCTACGTTGGAAATGGAAGAACTGACCGACCCTGGTGTAGGGCTATATATGTACAACCCTTATAATTTTCTTAATATAACTCATAAGCCTTAAAAATTCTTTTTAGAAAGTTTTAATACTTATATTGACATCTTTTTTCAAATAGGTATACAATATACCTGTGAACGTTAAATTAAAGTTAAACAAAAGATAAGGAAGTTCAAAATTTATGAAACGCACTGTGTTAACCCTCTCCACCCTGATGATGCTCACCTCTTTAACCGCTTGCGGCCGGAGCGCGCTCCCCACCTCCGTCATGATGCCCATGCAAGCTCAGTCCATGTCCCAAACCCAACAGGCTCAAGAACTGGTTGTTCGCTTCAAAGCCGGTATGAGCCGCGCTGCCCTGAACGAATTCCATGCCAAATACGGCACCCGCACCGTGAAAGTCTTGCCCCAAATTAATGCCCACGTTCTGGCCATGCACGAAAGCATCGGCGTCCAAGTGACCCAGGTGGCGCGCTACATGCAGCAAGATCCCATGGTCGCCTATGTCGAAGTAAATGGCCGCATCGACCTGAACCCGGTCATTACCGCCAAACCGATTTTTTAACGAACTTCCCTTGACGTTTACCCGAGCCCTGCCCCCCCGGCAGGGCTTTTTTTACATTCCAGCGAAATGTCGTTATAATGCACTAGCTCAAGCCCATCTTTTTTTAATAGGTATACTTCGGCATGAAAACCGTCATCTCCTCACCGTTATTCCGCCTCCTGCTGTTAACGCTGGTGACGCTTCCCGCTTGTGCCAGTCAAGAGATGCAGTTACATGGCACCATGAGTACCTTCGAATTCCGGGGCGAAACCTGTTGGGTTTTCCGGGATGATCAGGGCCGCCCTTTTGAAGTCATTACCCCCAGCAGCCAAATTCTGCGGGACGGGCTGCAGCTCTCCATTCGGGCCGTCAAAGTCAAAACCAAAACGATCTGTGAACTACCCAACGTGATCGAAGTCCTTGAATACCGCCCTGACTTTGCCAAGGACATGAAATGAACACTTGGCACCTGTGGCGCGATCGGCCACAGGATGGGGTCCGCCATATGGCCCGCGACCGCGAACTCTACCAAATGGCCCAAGACACGGGCCAAGTTGGCATGCGCATCTATCAGTGGGAACGCCCCACTCTGAGCGTGGGGCGCTTTCAATCGCTCTCCCCTGAACTGACCGCCCGTGCCGCCGCCGCAGACATTCCCATTGTCGTCCGCCCCACCGGAGGACAGGCCATTCTACACGCAGGCGATCTGACCTTCAGCATTGCCGCCCCCAGCACCGCTGGTTTGGGTAATCACATACGTGACACTTATTTTCAGCTCTCCCAGGCGGTCATCCACAGCTTAAAAGCCTTAGGGATACAGGCCGAACAATCCACCACAGATACCCCCTATCGCCACCTTAACCACTGCTTTGGGGCTGTCACACCAGCAGATATCCACTGGCAGGGAAAAAAACTCGTAGGCAGCGCCCAAACCCGCTCACGGCGGGCTTTTTTACAACAGAGCGTGCTGTTTTTAACGCCTGATCAGGCTTTGCTCTATGAGCTATTAGGTGAAAACGCCCCATTACAGGGATTACAGGCCCTGTGTCCGGGGCTGACATGTGCAGCCCTGACCGAAGCCCTGATTCAGGGGTTTGCTGAAACCTTTGCCATTGACTGGGTAGAACAGTCTACACAGGCGTCCCGCCCATCAGCAAGCTGACTGGGTGTCCCCTGAAAAGCTTGATTACAGCGCCGACAGATATAACGGCCCGTCGGCTGGAGGGCATGGTCCACCGCCACGCGGTCGTCAAACACAAAACACTCTCCCTGCCACAAACTCTGTTCTGGGGAGACCTCTTCGAGGTAGCGCAAAATGCCGCCCTCAAGGTGATAGACCTCTGCAAAGCCCTGTTGCAACATATAGGCCGAGGCCTTTTCACAGCGAATGCCACCGGTACAAAACATGGCAATTTTGCGGTGTTGCTGCGGGTTGAGCTGATTTTGTACATAGGCGGGGAATTCTTCAAAGGCCTCTAGGCCCGGATCCACCGCCCCGGAAAATGTGCCAATCGCCGTTTCATAGGTATTGCGCGTATCAATCAGCACCACTTCTGGATCCTGTAAGAGCTGATTCCATTGCTGCGGCGGCACATAGGTGCCGACCTGCTGGGTGGGATCGACTTCCGGAACACCCAAATGTACAATCTCGCGCTTGAGGCGCACCTTTAAACGCTGAAACGGCATTTCCGGGGCCTGAGAAAACTTGGCACTCAAGTCGCTGAGGCGGGGGTCTTGGCGCAAATAGTCGAGGGCTTCACTCATTGCCGCCGGAGTACCAGCCAAGGTCGCATTCAGACCTTCAGCGGCCAACAACAAAGACCCACGCAGGCCCAACTGTTGAAAGTGCTGGTACCACGTGGGTTTAAGCGCCTGATAATCGGGGAGCGCTACAAATTTATAAAAGGTCGCTACACATACTTGCATAGGCCCAGTTTACCATACAGGCTCTGGCTTAGCGGGTCTCTAGGGGCATGCGCAAGACAAAACGCCCTTTCTCTAAAGGAATGGTAATAGTTTGGCTCCCAGCTTCACTGCGCTCACCTTTTTCGTTGGTGGCAAAGATCTTGAGCGGCACAACCACACCTTTGCGATCCGGTGCCCATTGCGGCTCTGCGGCTTCCACCTCAAACTGTTTGGTTTTGACATGGGAGTGGGTATTGACCAGATCTAACATCTGACGGCTGGCATAACTGGAGTAACCGCTAATGGCACCTTCATAAGCCAACCGGGCCGTCGGCGCATTGACATACAAAAAGTAGTCAAAAGGCGGATCTTTGCCCTCTACCTGCACCTCCCAATATCTCCCCCCAAGCCGGGCCTTGATCTCCGCATCAACTTCTTCCGGTGTTTGAATGCGATTGTCTGATAGGGCCTCTGCCGCAATCCATCCCGTCTGCTGGTTATACACCACTTCAATCCAAGGATTCTGATCTGAGCCCTGTTTTCCATGCATTTCAACCTGAGCATTGAGGGGCAATTTACCCAATTCGGTTTGGGCTGAGGCATCAGCAAACCAAGGTGTATCTGCCTTTCCTACATAAGCGGTGGGATAGGGATCCAAAAAGGCCTCGGGAATATGAAAACTGAGGCGTGATTCGCCTTCTTTATCCTCCACTTGGGCGTTAGCGCCTCCTGTGCCCCCTGGATTGGCCCCAAACTCATCCAGGGTATCCACGTTATTGCTGTCCCCTTTGCCGACCTTGTCCTGAGACAAATCTTCAAAGGTCTGATCGGCACGATCCGTTGTCGGTTGAGACAGAAGAGGCCCCAAGACAAACACCGCAAGCAGGCAAATCACCACAAAGATCCCGGCTCCATAAGCATAACGGATATTGGCCTTTACATTTTCAGCCAGATCCTCCCCCAGAGTATGGCCCTCTGAGTCGGCCGCACTGACAAACTGTGCCATTTCGCGCAGCTCTTGCATGCGTTTCTCAATGCGTGCCTTTTCTTCTTTGGTTTGTGTCAGTTCATATGCCCGTTTATAGGTTTTTAAGGCATCAGTGAGTTCCCCATCATCATGTTCGCGCTCGGCTTGTCGCACCAACTGTTCCATCTGTTGGCGCTGCTGTTCACGGCTTGGCATAAAACGAATGTCCCTTCACACGCTGACGAGTCATCCCCAACTGTAACTTTCTTTTTGATGTCAGCGGTTGCGTAATTTTGCTTCTATTTTAACGATTTTTACAATTTAGCAGTGTGATGCAGGCAACCCTTGCCTGTGGCATAGTGAGATTATGGCTGAACCCCGTTATATTTCGTTATTGCCTGATTTACAAGGGCCTCCGTTTTGGATCGTGCTCAATGGCGCAAGCTTGCAATTGCTGCGCCAAGCGCTTGCGATCAACCGCGAGGACCTGGCCCACCTCTTACAAATCGGCGAAACCACCCTCAAGAAATTAGAAGAGGGGAGTAAGAAGCATCCATCCGCAGCCCTCACCGCACGCATCGAAAAGTTACTCCAAATCAAGGCCCTTTCAACTGACCATTCAGGCGCCTGCCTGATCGAATTTACCCCCCGCTCCCTGCAATTGCTCCGCCGGGGCCACAGCATGACTCGCGCTGAGCTCGCCCGCCGCAGCGGACTCTCGCCAGAATACATTAAGCGCCTGGAACGGGGTGAACGCCAACAACCCTCCCTCGACCTATTGGCATGTCTGGGGGAATGCCTGGGTGTGCAATTTTTTCTTTTACAAAAAGGGTACTAACAGTACCTGTTTTAACGGGTTTATAGCCCCTAATCCGTAATTTTAGCATTGTCATATTCAAAGATTTTTGAGTTTTTGAGTGCATTTTTGTGAAGATAATCATATAATACAAATATGAGCCGCGCTAATATACTGATATAAACGCTAATAAGCTTTTATAAAGCCAAATAGATATCAAAGTATGGGGTAAAGCTCAAAATGAAATTTTTGCATCAATCTTTGCGGAGATGGGTATAGGTTGCCATGGAAAATCAGTCGCCAAAGTTTGGATCTCAAGAACACGAATATCTCAACACGGTTGCAGCTTACCAACGTCTCTTGGAAGCCAATTACGACCTGCGCCAACAGTTACAGGCTGCCCTCAGCGAAATTTCAGCATTAACCGGACATATCCAGCAACAACAGGCCACTTTGGCCGAACAAGAACAGGCCCTGGTCAAAGCCGAAGCCCGTTCCGAAAACTTGTTGCTCGGTGCCGAATCCCTGGCCGCTACCCTAGAAGACCGCAATATTCAGGTAGCTTGGATGCAAACCCTATTAGAACGTCGGCGTGCCAGTTGAAAGGAATACCTGTGGATCCACTGTTAAAAAAGCTCAACTACCGTGGCCCTGAACCCCTTTATACCCTCAATACTCCGGCAGAACTGCTTTCATGGATTGCTCGCACCCCTGAGGTCAGAGCCCTTTGCCCAGCAGCAGAGATTCCGCTGCAATCGCCGTTATTGGCTTTTGTTACCACTCTGGCGGATATTGATGCTGTCGCCAGTTGGTGCCAAGCGCTGATGGGTGATCCCTTACTCTGGCTGGCTTATCCCAAACAGAGTTCCCGGCGTTATCGCTGCACCTTTCACCGCGACACTGGCTGGGAAGCCTTGGGGGAGGTGGGTTTCGAGGCTGTCCTTCAAGTCGCCATCAATGATGATTGGAACGCACTGCGGTTCCGCCGCCCAGCCCTCCATGCCCTGAGCCAAGCAGGAAAAACCCGTACCCAAGGCCACCGGCTCCCAAACGTGGAGTCCCCCTAAACCAAATTTTTTAGAATATCTACGGTGCTGACCACTCCCACCACATA
>DLGM01000344.1:10516-14336 GCA_002482705.1 Cyanobacteria bacterium UBA7694 | reverse complement strand
AAGAAAACCCAGCGCGAAATCACGCATCTGCGCCATTTGTGCGCGACCGTTCTTCGCGGATAATGCGGAAGTTTTCGAGCGGGTCGAGATCAGAGGCATCCACCATATGCAACAACAGGCGGGTCCGCTCAATGTGGCGCAAGAAGTCGTGACCTAAGCCCACTCCTTCACTGGCCCCTTCAATCAAGCCGGGAATATCGGCGACCACAAAACCATCCCCGCTGGGAAAACGCACGCTGCCCAAATTGGGGGTGAGGGTGGTAAAAGGATAGTTGGCAATTTTCGGGCGGGCAGCAGAAATAGAGGCCAGCAGGGAAGACTTACCCGCATTGGGCAGCCCCACCAAACCCACATCGGCAATTGTTTTTAATTCAAGAATCAGGTCACGTACCACGCCGGCTTCGCCCGGTTGTGCATAACGGGGAGCCTGATAAGTGGAGGTGGCAAAGTGGATATTGCCTTTGCCCCCGCGACCGCCTTTGGCAGCAACCCATTCTTGGTCGTGTTCGGTTAAGTCGGCCAAGACCCGGCCTGTATGCTTGTCACGTACCAAGGTGCCCAAAGGCACACGGATGACCAAATCTTCAGCACCCCGGCCATACATGCGCTTATTGCCGCCATCTTCGCCATTTTCCGCGTGGAATTTACGCTTATGACGGAAATCGAGCAGGGTGTTGAGATCGCGGGTGGCATGCAGGATCACCGATCCGCCACGCCCCCCATCCCCCCCGGAAGGGCCTCCATTGGAGACATATTTCTCGCGGCGAAAAGCCACGGCACCGTTGCCACCACTTCCGCTGGAGACGTTAATTTCTGCAATATCAATAATATTCACGTGCTAACCCTTTCTGCCGCCTTGACGGCCAGCGGTCAGGAACGCTTCCGCACCAGCAGTTTCCATGCAACCAAGCCGCCAAAACCCAGGGCCAAGCCCAATTTTAGGTTTTTATTGGAAGCGGCCTCAAACTGCCGGGTCGAACGCAGATAGTCGCCAATTTTCTCGGGAGTCATGGCCGCAAGGGCGGTCAGGGCCGGAGGCGGATTTTTTGACTGCTGCAAACCCAGGGTCAGCAAATCGTCAATCTGGGCAAAATTCTGCTTCTCAATCTTGGGAGCATGGGCTGCCCACAGGGCCTGCTGAAAGGTGTACAGGGAAGACTTTTCGAGCACCCAAAAGAAACTGGCCAGTGTTTTACCATTGATATATTCAAGGGGTTTGTACTTGGCGGGAATGAACCCTAAGTCTTTTTTGGTGATGGCAATGGCTTCGCGAATGGCTTGGGCCGTTAAAGCCAGCATTTTAGAGTCGCCAGCCAACTGCTTAAAAGAATAACCAGCCAGAGCAAAGGCCGAGATGAGGGTCGACAGAGCCGCAGTGGGGAAGCGGGTTTCGGCTTCCAAATCACTGACTCCTTTGGCGGGAATCCCCCCCTGTTGAAGCAGGCGAACCAATTCGTCACGTACTTGCAAGGTTTCATTAAACGGCGGGCCAATCAAAGTGGGCAACTGTTTGGCCGCCCAATAATCGATGCGCTCACCGTTAAAGTAGGCCGCAAAAGAGGGTGCTGCGGGAACCACAATGGTTTCAGGCAGAGCGCGGAAAGCCTTAAGGGCATCATCACGACCTGGCTGCATGACCACGACCTTCATCTCTTCAGCGTGGGCAAAATGCTGCTTAATTTGGGCCAAAGCGTCATCGAGTTGATCGCTGCGGACACAAATAAACAGGGCATCATAACTGGCCCCAGAGGCCGGCTCAGTGATGAGCTGGGGGGCAGAGAGATGCAGCTCTGTTTCTGAACTCAGATTGTAGAGGGTAATGCCCTGTTGTTGCAAAGACTCTAGGTGAGAAGGACGCACCCAAAAGGTGACGTCACAGCCGCTGAGGCGAAGATGTGTACCAATGACCCGGCCAATGGCACCGGCTCCCATGATTAAGACGTTCTTGACTTTCATAATGCTGGCATTATACCAGAAGGAAATGGGCAAGGGCTATAAACGAGATCCTTTACTGGGGAAATTGCCCAACGGGGCGGACAAGGCCGTTCTCATCCCAACACAGAGCTTCATTCGGTAAAGCTAAAACGCAATACCGGCCCCAAAGACGTCGGAGCCTCAAGGGTCAGGGCAAAAGGATGCAGAGAAGCCACACGAAACTGGGCCGCCCCTTGCCCAAAAAAGGTTTCAATGCCGATCCAGGCCTCTGGTTCTGGAGAAAGCGGAGCCCGCAAAACCATACCCAGCAGATTGAATAGATGCAACTGCCCATCAAGTAAATAGGCGACCCCATAAGGTTTCCAGACCGAGTGCGGGATGACCTGTTCATCCACATAACGCACATCCCGGAAGGCAAAATACCACAGTTGCTGAGGGCGGGGGCCTTGTGCCTGCCCATCGCCCTCATAAAAAAGCTCAGGCTGTAGATAAAAGGGCTGGAAAAAATTGCGCTGTTCACGGGGGCGATGGGCAACATGTTCGATATACCATTCCCCATCAAACAGCCCCCCCATTTCCGCAGGGGGCCAGTCGTGACTGCTCAAGCTGAAGAGCCCGTTCAAAAAGGACAGCGACTTGTGAATCGAACCCCAGGTCAAATTCCAGGCGGCATGCTGACAAATGGCTGTAAACGTCGCGTCATCAAAATCGAGCAATAAAAAGGGATCCACGTCCAGGGCTTGCGCCAGAGCCAGGATCTGTTTCTGACCTTTGGGCAGACTTTCATCTTCATCAGAGACCCAGCGCAAAATGGTCTTGCGGTGGGGCAGATCCGGAAGCTCTAGGCTGCGCCCAAAAGCGGCTTTATTGCCCTCAAAATCTTGTTCGATCACGCGGCGCAATAGGCTTTTACGCAGGCGAATACTGGCTTCTGGCAGTTGCAGAAGCGCTTCAGGAGGGGGTTCAGGACGGGTCATGCAGGCCCCTCCCAAGTGGCCGCAAACAATAAAAACAGCGGCACCCGCGAACGCCGTTCAAACAGGCGTTTATCCGGGATATGGGCCGGGTCGGGTTTTGACTCACGCAGATGCTCAACCCGAAAGCCAGCCCGTTGTAGAGCCATAAAAAAATCTTCGATGGTGCGATGATATTTGATCACTTCGCTGCCCAGCCAGCTAATTTCCCGCCGCCCGGTTTGAAAATAGCGATCCACAATCCAGTCATGGCGCGGAGCTGTGTCTTTGCCTGCCAAATTGCTGGAAGTAATCACCGGATGCTCAGTCGAAAACACCAGCCGTCCGCCGGGACGCAAAGCCCCACGAATGCGCTGCAACAGCGCGTCTAAATCTTCGATATAGTGGAAAGCCAATCGCGACAAAACCAGATCATAACTGTGGGGTTCCACCTCAAAGAACTCCATAAAGTCGCGCTCGGCGTTGCCAGGAGTGCCTTCCAAAGCCTTTTGCGCCAAGGTGATCATATTGTCAGAACCATCAATGCCATAATAACTGCGACAGCCCTTGGCAAACAGCTCATGGGCAATCGTGGCCTCACCACAGCCCAAATCGAGAATATCCAAACCGTTCACATCACCCAGCAACTGCCAGATCAGCGGTTTTTCGATCGATTCATTGGCACTGGTTTCTTGCTGGCGGCGGGCCATATAGGTGTTGAACACGGTGCGGTCATCATAAAAAGTGGGGCCTGAATATACCATGGAGTCTATTGTGCACCCGGAGGGTGGCCATAGGCAAGCTCCTCAGGGGCATCCAGAGCACTCATCCAGGGCGTCACGCCACCAAACAGCCAAGGCAAAGGATCGGGGCCATCACATGTGAGCCAGCCAGTCGCCCAGGCAGCCCAGCGAGCGGGAGATTCACAGAAC
>DLGM01000344.1:0-10488 GCA_002482705.1 Cyanobacteria bacterium UBA7694 | reverse complement strand
GATTCACAGAAAGCCGCATGATCGTAAGCCACAGCGGCACAATGGAGTGCCTGCCCATCCCAATTCACAGCCACCGTCTCCGCTTCACAACGCCATTGCCACTGCCCAGAACGCCCGGCCCAAGGGGAGTTCTGCAACCGCCCGGTCAACAAGGGAGCTAACCCCTGCCAAAAACTGATCCAATGGCCGATCCGGGCCAAAGCCGCCCAAGTACCCGGATACACATGGCGGGGAGATTGCCCGGCCGCTCCCCATTGCCAACAGGCCTCCTGAAAAGGGCCGGGCGGCAGATTGAGGCGCAATACCGCTTGCCGCCGCAACTCTGGGCGCACAGCCTGTAACAGTGCGGCTGCAGCTTCTGGTGTAGAGGCCATCCCCTCCAAGCCCTCCAACTCACGTCCCTGATGCAGCCAGAGATAAGCTGCTACCTGCCCTGACAGGGAAAGGCTCACCCAAGCCGAATGGCTCGCTGTGTTGAGGAGCGTGAGCAGCCGTTCCCAATCCGCGAGCGTGCGCTGTTGGGCCCCAGCTTGCTGGACTGAGGCCTGATAAAGGGCCATCACATGGGGTAGATCTTTGGGCTGTAAACGGCGAACGCGAAATGCCTGCGAGCTTCCCAGCGGAATCTGGGCCACAGGTAAATGGATACGCCCAGCAGGGCCCGGCATTGCCGCTGCAAAGCCCCACCGCTGGTAAAAATCGGGGTCACCTGCCAACCATAACAGCGGTATCTGTTGATGCTGGGTCTGAATGAGCAAATGATTGACTATCTGACGCGCCAAGCCCTTCCCCCGGTGGGCAGGGGCAGTGCCGATCAAGCCCACTTCAGCGGAGACAAGGGGGTAACCGGCAATCCACAGGGTTTGGGGCAAGAGCGAGCCCATGGCCACCAAGTCACCAGCCTCTTCCCAAAGCCAGTGACACGCTGCCGGTTTACGCCCCAGCAAAGCCGCAAACAGCGCCACAGGCTGCGCGTGAACCTGAGCACAAAAATCCGCCAAACGGGGATAATCCTGCGGCTGGGCCGGGCGTATCACTGCTGCAACGCCCGCAACAGATCCAGCCAAACATGGGGAACCAGCAGATTGAGTGGCAAGAGCTTCCAACTGTAGAGATAAACCCACACCAGAATCAGTGGAAAAATCAGCTTAAAAGCGCGGGTCGAAATCAGTTGGTCATAAGCAACAATGAGCGCAAAAGGCGTCAGCACCAAGAAATAACGGCTGATGTCCTCATGGAAAATGAATAAATTAAAGGCCCATAACAAAATGCTGTAGAAGAAAAAGATCGGAAAACGCCACAATAACAGTGCCCCCAGCCCATACACGGCATACTGAATCAGATACAGTTCGGCGTGGTGGGGAAGATTATTCGAAGCGTAGGTCAACAAGACCTCAGTGGGCTTGAGGTGCAAAAGCTTGCTATTCCAACTGAAATAAGCCCAAAAGTCACCAAATTGCGCCTGATAAAAGCTAAAGGTGGCCAATAAAAAGAGGGGCGTCACCGCCAGTAGCGGAATCGGCTTCCATTTGCGTTCACGAATCAGGGTAAACAAATAAGCCAACGGCAACAATACGCCCACAATCCGCGTTGTCGTGGCCAAACCTGCCACTAAAAAGGCAAATAGGTATTTATCCTTGAGATACAGACGCATCGAGGCAAAGACCAAGAATAAAAAGGGCGCTTCCGTAGCCCCTACGCTGTGGTAAATCAGCCAGCGAGCGGGTAGAAACAGCGCAACAACAGCCGACCAAAAAGGAGACTGAACCGCTTGACTCTCCTGCAAGAGCTTATAAAACATCCAGGTCGCCAAAAAGGTGAACAATAAAGTCGTGACAATCATGGCCGCCGGATATCCCAAAAACGACAAAGCCCTGATCGCTAAGGGATAAAAAGGCAAATGGCAAGCAAAATAGGCCTGCGTGGTTTGATAGGGCGTAAAGGGGTGATCAGGGGGAATTTGATACAGGGTTTTGGCAATATACAAATAATTGGGGCCATCCCAATACCGAAACAAAATACTCAGATCTTTTTGAAAGGGCAGGTACAAAACCAAGGATGACATCAGCACAATCAATGCCAAATACCATCCATGGTAACGGGAATCTTTTAAGCGCTCAAGCCAAGCAGACATCACAACACTCCTAAAACTAATCCCCTCTATTATGGCATGCCTCGTGATCCCTGTCGGAGGCTCCTAGGCCTTTTAGGAGAAGCAACGTTCTTGTTGCTAGCTGCGGGGCAGCGGGCAGAAAGTGTTCTGCCCTTGCTGTCTCTACGGAGGCGGGGGCTCACAATCATCGGGATCGAGGGCAAAACAGACCGTACCGACCACATTGTCAGAGGGCGTAGCTGTTGGCGTTGGGGTAGGCGTTGGCGTTGGAGTAGGTGTCGGAGTACCACCGCCGCCACCCCCTCCGCCGCCGCCACCACCGCCACTACTCCCACTCAAGGTAACCTGAACCTGGGTCGTCACGCGCGGATCTTCTTCAAGAGAGATGGTCACGGTTACGGTCCCTGAAGTTGCCCGCGAAACCACGCGCCCATCTTCTGTAACCTGCAAGAGTGTCGGATTACCGCTCTCAAACACCAAGGTATATTGGCTTAAATCAACGGCATTGCCATTGCGATCGTTAAGCAAAATGGTCAAGGTTTGTTCAGAACCAATACCCGACAGCGAGAAATTACCCGGTACAGCCCGAATTGCGAGATTAACAGGCGTATCCGGGGTAGAGCCACCGCCACTGGGGGAAGGGGTAGCTCCGCCGACCTGGGGATTGCCAGGGCTAGCTCCCCCCCCCGGTGAAGGTGAAGGAGTTGGGCTTGCGGGCGGTTGTTGAGGGCCTGGGCTGGGACCCGCTGAAGGGGTAATGGTGTTCGGGTCTTGTGTATTGCTACCGGATAAACCAGAACCTACATTAAAGGACAGCCACACCTGACTACAGGCCGTTAATAATACGACCGTGCAGGCCAAGGTAGGAATCAAAACTTTCTTCACAATCAGTCTCCTTACGGGCAGTTAGCAGGAATCATCGGCGGGTTCATCGGTTGGAACCGGGTAATTTTACGAATCCCCCAGTTGCGGTCAGCCACAAACAGGTTGCCAGCGGAATCAAAATCAACGCCAGTGGGCCGTCGGAACAGGGAACTGGTCACAGGCCCTTGGGTCAGCCCATAGGTTTGTCCGGCAACTAAACTGATGGCACCGCTGGGAGCCACTCGGTAGAGGGTAGAAGCATCGTGACCGGGCACAATCACATTGCCCTCCCAATCCACGCGAATTTCATGAATGGAGAAATAGGGAAAACTGCTGAAGTCGGCATGGACTGTGACCTTTTGATTGTGCAGATCAATTTTGCGAATTTGACGCTTGTCTGATTCAGCCACATAAATATTGTCCTGTTGGTCCATCCCCAATCCTTCGAGGTGGTGGAAAGTCGCACTGGCTAAAGGCTCATCTCCAGTGGCCTGGTCAGCCCGTTGGAAGCCACCCGCCACCGTTTCAACCAGATGTTTCCCGTTCACTTTGGTGTTTTCTGCCAGATCAATACGCATCACTTTGGTTTGATTATTGGGCTGGTAAAAAGAGGCATTGGGAGAAGTATTCATGGACACATATAAATAGCGACCATTGGCAGAGACCTCCACCCCTTCAGGGCCTCGGATTTCTTCGGTGACGGGCAAGGTGCTCACCATTGTCCCGGCAGGGTTAATGACACGAATGGCATGGTTACTGGTGTCAGCCAGATATAAAGTGCCGTCGGGTGTATTG
Source organism: Cyanobacteria bacterium UBA7694 (assembly GCA_002482705.1). GTDB lineage: Bacteria > Cyanobacteriota > Sericytochromatia > UBA7694 > UBA7694 > UBA7694. Next base: position 6,716 of record DLGM01000344.1, on the reverse strand, counting down.
GCAATGTCTTCAGGATAACGGAATTTTACCGAGGTACGGAAGTTTTCGACGTTACCACTGGTATGAGAACCATCTATGTGTCCAGCCCCTGAACCCAAGACCCACAAAATGCGGCCATCGGAAGCATGTTTAAAGACCCGGCTACCGGAGTTGTCCACCACATAAAAATCATTGGTACAGGTATCCACATTAATGCCGTGGGGATCATAAGACACGTAACTAAATTGTGCATGGGGTGCAGGAGCCTGACCTGCCAAAGTGCCCGTTAAAGGCCCTGCAAAATTTAAGACTTCTGCATAGAGCGGATCAAACGGCGTCACGGTCTGAGTGGCCGTTCCCCCTTGAGTCGTCACAGAGACAGAGGTGGCGCCCGTGACAGCAGGTGGATTCACAATCGTGAGGCTCGTGCCATCCGGGCTGACCGTTACATTTTGCAGCGGAATCGAGGTATTCCCTAGGGTCACAGCCGTCACATCTTGCAAATTACGCCCGGTAATCACTAAAGGTTCAGTGGTGTCATGCAGGAGCCCAACCGCAGTAATCACGGGAGCTGAGGTCATCAAGGTTTTGGTGATAATCCCACCGGGTGCGGTAATGGTTACCGGTGTGCCTGGGGTGAGAGCGGGGGGATTTGCAATCGTAATCTGTTGGCCATTGGGGCTGACAACAAAGGCTCCTGGCGGAATATCGACATTGCCAATGGTGACAGAACTGGTTCCGGTGAGGTTATAACCGGTGAGCACCAGGGGCTGTCCCACCGCAGGCAGATACGGTTGAGAGAGGCTGGGACTGCTGACAATCGTGACAGTGTCGTTATCACAGCCCATGTTTGAGCCTTCAATGTAGATACAGACCTGTATCGCTGCAGGGTTGACGGGCACCTGTGAATTGATGGGAATCGAGCCGGTAATCTGGATGCCCGTGCTAGCACTTGCTTTGACGCGCAGGGTTTCGGTATCAATGACTTCATAGTCAGTAGGTGCCAAAGGCACGCCATTGAGTGTGACTTGGGTATAGGGAGTGCCATTGGAGTTATTGCCAGGGGCAAAATTGACACCTTTGACGATAAAGTATTGATCAATCCCCGCTTGAAGCTGAGGCGATGTGATATTCACAGTTGAATTTTGGGAAAAATCCAAGATATTGACCAGCGGGCTGGGTAAGGGGTCAAGCTCCGAGTTACGTACCACCTGCACCACCTGCGGGCCGAGCTGAATGCCGAACTGGGGAACTTCCAAGCTGATGGTAGTGTCAGTTTTGCTGAGTGGGGTGAGCACCAGTGGGGTGCCATCAGTTTGTGTCAAATTGACGGTTAAATCATCGTAGTCGAGCGGGTTGAATCCAGCGACTGTCAGAGTGAGTGTACGTTGTAAGAGCGGCCCGGCGGATGAATTGATAGCTTGTTTATCCACAGCCGTCACCGCAGGCAACAGGGTAATAAACTGAGTTTCGCTACTGTAATTGCCGGTTTTCACCGTCACGGCGAGGCTTTCACCCACCAAGTTAGGGGGCAACTTGACCTGTAACTCGCCGTCAGGGGTGAGGCCCACAATCTCGGCCGGGGTTCCCCCCACCAAAACCTGATTGTTATTGAGATGGACCGCGTCAACGCCATCAACCTTGACCACGATTGTAGACTCAGCAGGGAAACTATTTTGAGAAGTTCCCCCAGAGGTTTGAAAACCGCTCAACAGCGGGGGGAGTGTGAGCACAGCGGGGCTGGAAACGGGCGCACCTTCTAAAGTAGTTAACACAGGTGTCCCATCTTCGGGAACCGTTATTTTTAGGCGCTGCTGGTTGTGAATAACCCCGGTTTGATTGTCCTGCAAAGAAGCGATGATCTCCCAAGTGCCGGGAAGAACGCTGGGAAAAGTAACGCTATTGCCAGCCCCTGGCGGGATCATCAGCGCTTCGGACATAGGGTCATTAATCTGTAAAATAATCGTACTGTTGGAATAAGGCCCTTCCGCAGCACTTTGCGCCATCACCTGTACTGCCACCGCTTCAGGTTTTAACCATGCCGCCGGGGGGGTAGGCGAAGCCGTCGGCAACAAGCTCCCACCACCTGCTGCATTACTCAAAATGGTTTCTGCAATGGCTTCCGGCTGCAAGCGAGCAGGGTGCACACTGGCCTGTTCAGTGGTTTGTTGAATCAGTGTGTTCAAGGCCTGGCTATCAATGCTGTTGATCAAGTCAATGCGATCCTGTTGGGTTTCACCCACACCCAGAGGAAGCTGCATAAGTTGCTCAATCACATTGGCCGCTACTGTTGATTGCAAGGTAAAGTTAACCTGCACATCATGAATATTGTCTTGGGAACTATAAATCGCTTTGAGGACAATCTCCTCGATACGCTTTTTACCGTCACGGCAATAGGTCTCACCCAACTCTGTGGAAGCGCAGTCCTCCCAAGCTTCCACGGTCACAATGCGATTTTTTCCTTTGGGCACACCGGTAATGCGTAGCTCATTATTAGAGGCATTGACGGTGACAAATCCATTTTCATTCTCTAAAGGGTTATTGAGGTCAGCAGCCTGTACTAAACCTTTAAGGTATTTAATCCGGTGTAGGTCAACCGATTGGGTACGCATCGGGGGGCGTACCACCTGAACCTTTAAGGCCAGGGCATCCCCCCGCGAAGAAGAGGTAATATGGGCCGTGGCCGAATCTAGGCGCTCTTGGAACTGCCTTGCTGTCAGGGGTGATGCCCCCCCTGCACCCTGGGTCGGAGCACTTAAAGCCGGGACTTGAGTTGCCGACGAATGGACCGTTGGGACATGCGGTTGGCAGGCGAGCAGTGCAACCGTCACCAGCCAAGGAAGAAAAGATTTGTTTGGTGTCACCGACTGAGACCCTCTAACTTATAAGGTTGAAAACAGGCAAGCATAACGCTTAAGGGGTACCACATATATGTGTACCAGAGCGGGGGCTTAAACGATTAATTTTGCGAATTCCCCAGTAGCGATCGGTAATGTACAAATTGCCATCCGGGTCAAAATCCACCCCAACGGGAGCAATAAAGGTGCTTTGATCCAAGTTCCCCTGAGCCAAGCCCTGAACACCCAACTGATTCGTATTGGGTGTATAAGTTGAGACTTTTCCAGCGATCACCGATTTGGTGCCATTGGGTTTGAGCAGATAAATCTTTTTACTCTGTTCACCGGGCACAAGCACGCTGCCATCGGGCTCAACCCGAATTTCGTGAATTGCAAAACCCGGATCAAAGGTCGCATGAATGCTCACCGAGCCTTGAATGGCACCCTTTGTCGGCGTAATTTTACGAATTTGTCGGAAGTTGAGATCCGCTTCGGCCACATAGACATTGTCGTTGTCATCAACGCCCAATCCCTCTAGGTGGTGGAATGTGGCCGTATCAATAGACTCAGTACCCGTGGCAGGCGTTGCACGCTGCTGACCGCCCGCTAGCACTTCAGTAGCCCCATCTGAAATACGGATTTTGAACACGCGCACTAGATTGGTGGATAAATAAGTCGAACTATTGGGAGTTGTATTGCTAGAAACATAGAGATACGCCCCATCTTTAGAGAGTTCAATGCCTTCAGGGCCTAGAATGGTTTGAGAGGTGGACAAAGCCCCCAGATAAGTGCCGTCACTGGTACTGTAGCGATCAATGCGGTTGCCATTGGTCGCCGCAACATAGATCGTGCTCCCGAGCACCGTTGCATCTTCTGAAACGGTTTGCAGGGGAACACTCCAGGTTTTAACACCCTGCAAGTCAAATTTGACCAGGGTTTTGCCCACTACATAAATGGCATTACAACCATCTACCGTGATTCCATGGGGATCCCCATCCGTATTGGTGGCGACATAATAGCCCCCTGCAGAATAGACATAAGAACCCAGCGATTCAAGCGTATTGATGGGGTTGACAGGCAACGCATTACTGTAACTAAACCGCAGACCCGCTGGATCGCCACTCACAAGATCTGAAGAGTAAAAGTGCGAGCTGGCTGGACCAATAAAATTGACAAGCCCACTGTAAAGCGGGCCAATGACCAATACAGGGCTGGGTAAGGGCGTCGCGGATGGATTCCGTACCACCTCAATAGGGCCGGTGACCGCATTGGGAGGAACAACCACAGTAATGCTAGAAGCCGATTTATCTTGCGGTTGCGGCGTCACCACAAGGGTATTGCCATTGGCATCCTTAAAATTCAGCGTCAGATCAGGGTATTCCGTAGGATTAAAACCAGCCACAGAAATGACCACAGTGCGCTCTTCATCAGAGCCAGCAGCCTCAACAAAAGGACGGTCAAGGGCCACAATCACAGGCGTAATATCGACCTGTTGTTGATTGCTAATTTCCCCGTTGGTAGTGACCGTAATCGAGATATTTTCCCCACCGACACTTGGCGGCAAGACAATTTTAATCGTTGTGGCATCCATGACTTCCACATCTGTAACAGGAACTTGCACACCCCCTACGGTCACCACATTCTGGGTGGGGTTATTCAGATCAAAACCATCCCCGGAGAGAATCAGGGTAGAACCCCCAGGATAAGATACTTGGGGGGTTCCCGCCTCATCGGTTACCTCATCTAAAAAGGGCGGGAAGGTAAAAGCCGGGGTCACAATCGGCGCATTGGGATCCGTGGCATTGGGATCGGTAAAGGTAACGACCCCATTTTCATCAACGCTCACCTTCAGGCGTTCTTCGCTGCGCACTTGGCCGTTTTCATCCACAACCGTCGCAATCACATCCCATGTACCTTCAGGGATTTGGCTAAAACGCAAGTCGATGTCATTTTGAGAAACGGGACCATTGGGATTAACGGGGGCTCCCGGATCAGCCGGGGAACTTTGGGGACGAATAATAATGGGAGGAGAGCCCGGATCACTGATTTGGACAACAATTTGATGGTTGGTGTAATTGGTTTGGGCGGGGTTTTGGGCCACAAGCTCAACGGTTCCTGTAGGTTTTAACCAAGGTGTTAATTCGTTATTGTCATTTGGCACAGGGGGAATGGGATGATCGGGTGTCGTGTTGGCTGTCGTCATGATCGCATCAGCAATTTTGTCGGGATCAACGGCGCTTGGGGAAACAGGTGTCCCCCCTCCGCCCACAAATGGATTGTCACCCGAGGGGAGTGTCTGAGTTCCTTGGGTAATGCTGTTGATCAGTTCTTCGAGTGTGCCAGGAGCATTGGGATTATCGGGATCGGCAATTGGCAGGCCATTGATTAAGGCATCTCGCTGCTCTTGAGTTTCATTGGGGCCCAGCGGTTGATCGATCAACGCTTCCAGAACATTGGCAAGCAACGTCGACTGAAGGCTAAAATTGACAAACACTTCGTCGCGGTTGGGTATAGAGCTATAGATCGCTTTCAGTACAATATCCGGGATCAACACTTCATTGCCTACGGTCCCTTCATAAGCCTGAACGGTGACAATCCGGTTTTTGCCTTTGGGTATGCCTTCGATCCGCAGCGATTTTTCGTTGACGTCAACGGCCACAAACCCCTCTTTGTTTTCGCGGGGGTTCTCCAAATCGATCGCCCGGACCAATCCCTTTAAAAATTGGATGCGGTTGAGATCAAAGGCCTGGGTGCGAAAACTGGGCCGTTGAATGCGCACCTTCATGGAAAGGGCTTCTTGGGTACCTGAGGCAATGAGCTGGCCAGCGGCACTTTCCAAGGTTTCTTGCGCAGGGATCGCAGTCACAGGCCGAGGTTTCGGTTGAGTGGTTTTGACGGTCAAGGCCGTCTGCCTCCCCGAAGGGGTAGGGGCCGAAACATTGGGCAAGGTGCTTTGGCAAGCAACCAAAGCCAGGGTCAGCAGCAGCGGGGTCATTTTAGCCATGGGTCAACTCCAGCAAAAAGTAAAAGGCAGACACATTAGCCCGCTCCACAATAAGCGGGTGGGGGGGGATCAGGCATGGGATAAAAGCGGGTAATCTGACGAATACCCCAGTTGCGGTCAGCAATAAATAGATTGCCTTGTGGGTCAAAATCGGCCCCAATCGGCAGGGCAAAACTGGCCGTCACAGCCGGACCCGGTTGAAGCCCGTATAATCCCGCACTGTTGGCCACCGTTGAAACAGCCCCATGGGGATCAATGCGGAAGATTTTACCCGAACGCTCACCGGGCACAATCACGTTGCCATCGGGATCCACACGGATTTCATGAATTTGGAAGGTATCAGCAAAGGTCGCAATGGTGGTGAATGTCTGAGTTGTCGGATTCACTTTGCGAATGGTTTTGAGATCCGCTTCTGCCACATAAATATTGCCAGCGCCATCCATACCCAAACCTTCGAGATGGTGGAAAGCGTTGATAAAATTATTACTGCCATCTTTAAACGCGCCATCATTGGGGTTGGTAGGAGTGCCAAGAATTGCGTTGGGATCTCGCTGGAGCCCCCCTGCCACCACTTCAACCCGTAAGGCCGGAGCCGAGGCATCAGGGCCAATATACACGCGCAGCACCTGTACCTTATTTGTAGGTACATAGGCCGAGGTATTGGGAGCCGTGTTGCTGGTGACATACAGATAATTGCCATCTTGCGAGACTTCGATGCCTTCAGGGCCGGGAACGGGGAGCCCCCCGGTATTGAGCGTGGTCACCGATAAGCCATTGGGAGCAATGACGCGAATGGCGTTATTGCCGGTATCAGCCACGTACAGTTTGCCATCCGGGCCATTGGCCACATCTTCAGGACCGCTAAAACGGATGCTTTGACGGAAGGTGGTTTCACT
>DLGM01000182.1:10224-13173 GCA_002482705.1 Cyanobacteria bacterium UBA7694 | reverse complement strand
GCGCAGAAGCAGCCCTGGTACGGCCACACATTGCCTCCGGCACTCATGCCATTACTGCCGCTCTGTTTGGCAGCCTACGCCCCGGTGATGAGCTGCTGTTCATTACCGGCCACCCCTACGACACCCTCGAAGAAGTGGTCGGCCTGCGCGGCGAAAACTCCGGCAGCCTGCAAGAGTGGGGCGTACATTACCGCCAGGTCGATTTGCGCGACTATGCCACTGTGGCCGACATCCCCTGGCAAGAGTGGCTCAGCGACCGCACCAAGGTGATTCAAATCCAGCGTTCACGTGGGTATAGCTGGCGTGACTCGATCCCCGTCGAGACCATTGGTGAAGTCATCAAGGCCGTCAAAGCGATCAAATCGGACATCACCGTGTTTGTCGATAACTGTTACGGCGAATTTACCGAAACGATGGAGCCTTGCCATGTGGGGGCCGACCTGATTGCCGGGTCGTTGATCAAAAACCCCGGTGGGGGCGTGGTGCCCACTGGCGGTTATGTCTGTGGCCGGGAAGATTTAATTGAGCGTGTGGCATGCCGGGTCTATGCCCCCGGTATGGGACGCTCCGGGGGTGCCACCCTCGATTTTAACCGCCAAGCTTTCCAGGGCTTTTTTATGGCTCCCCACACAGTAGCCCAAAGTTTAAAAGGGGCGACGCTGGCAGCCCATATCTTTGCTGCCAAAGGTTTTCAGGTTTCGCCGCAGCCGAATGGCCACCGCACCGACATTATCCAGGCTCTGCGCTTTGAAGACCGGGAGATGTTGATTGCCTTCTGCAAAGGCATTCAAATGGCCTCCCCCGTTGATTCATATGTGACCCCCACTCCCGCTAAAGTGGCTGGGTACGAAGACGACGTGATCATGGCCGCTGGCACCTTCGCCGAAGGCTCCAGCATTGAACTCAGCGCCGATGGCCCCCTGCGCCCACCCTTTGTGGGTTACCTGCAGGGGGGCCTGAGTTATGCCCACTGCAAACTGGCCATGGCCTGTGTCTTGGCGCATATGGAACAGCGTAAGCAAAAGTAGCAAGCCCCCTTCCCCGTCTGGGGAAGGGTCAGACAGTGCCCTTGGTATCCAAGGGCATTTTTGACAAAACAGCTATAAATTGTCTAAAATAGTCAAGTTAGGCATTTGTTCACGGACGAACAAATCCCCGTCCCAACCCCTGTTTCACGGAGGAAACAAAGGTGGCCATTCGCATCAATACCAATATTGCGTCCCTGGGTGCCCAACGCAATTTGGTCAATAGCAATCAGCAGCTCAATCAAACCCTTGAACGCCTGTCTTCCGGTTTGCGCATCAACCGCGCCGCCGACGATGCCGCAGGTCTGGCAGTCTCCGAAAAACTGCGCACCCAAATCCGGGGTTTTACACAGGCCACCGCCAATGCCCAAGACGCCATTAACCTGATTGCGACCGCCGAGTCGGGCCTGGATCAGACCTCACAAATTTTGCAGCGCATGCGCGAATTGAGCCTGCAAGCGGCCAATGACACCCTCGTCAACAGCGATCGCGGCAAAATTCAGGAAGAGATCAACCAACTGCGCCTCGAACTGACGCGCATTGCTGAAACCACAGAGTTCAACACCCGCAAGCTGCTCGATGGCAGCATTGCCCAAACCACCGGTAATAAAGCACCAACAGCAAGCATCAAACAGGCCTTTCGCATTGGCGACCCCTTAGCCGCTTCAGGCCAACTGGCAGACTTTTTTAATCCGGTCAACACCAACTTTACTCAGAACTTTTCTGAAGATCGCAAAGTAGCATTGTCAGAGGTTGAAAATGGCACCCTGTTTGTCGCCACAACTGACGTGGCCTTTCAATTCAAGATTGTCAGCTATCAAACCACGGCCACAGCCCCGGTCAGCATCGCCATTGAGGTCAGCAACTCCGTCAGTGGCTTTTTATACAGCGTAGATCCCAACGACCCGAATTCCTTTTTCGACCAGGGCGGCACCGAAGGCTCCCCTCCTTCCATAGGCTCTGCACTGCTCTACTTATCAATGCGCCCCCCGAGCAGTGCTTCAACCCTCGGTGATCTGATCGGCATTGTTGAAATTAACACCAGCGTACCCTTGACCGCTTCAGATATCGGCAAAACCGCGATTATCCAGGTCAACGGCCGCCAAGAGGCCGTCACCACTGACAATTCCCTGACGTTTCAGGTCGGTGCCAACGAGGGGCAGTTCCTGAAAATGGGCGTCCAAGACATGCGGGCACAGGCCTTGCGCGTCGAAACCCTGAATGTACTTGGCACCAACGACGAAGACAGCCGTCTCAAGGCCCAAAACGCCATTGGCGCCATTGATGCCGCCCTTGACTATGTCAACACCAACCGTTCACGCTTGGGGGCTTTCCAAAACCGCATTGAATACACCATCCAGAATCTCCAGGTCTCGCGCGAAAACCTCGCCGCTTCCGAGTCGCGCATTCGTGACGCCGATATTGCCGCTGAAACCGCCAATCTGACGCGCGCCCAAATCCTCGTGCAAGCGGGTACAGCCATTCTCAGCCAAGCCAACGTCGCACCCCAGTCAGCACTGAGCCTACTCGGCTAAGGCCGGATGAGGCATCAAAGCTCCAGGTTTCCCCATGCCAAACGCGTGAATCGTGGCCCGTGCCACAGATAAAAATCAGCAGACTGGTTTAGAATGGGTCAGCAATCCCAATTGCAGTACTTCGTCAAGAGTGGGTACCCATGTTTAGTGACGCGCAGGAACAGAACCATCTCAGCAAATTGTTTGAGAAAAACACCATCCGTAAAAAAAAGCCCCCGGAGCAGCCCGCCCCGGAAGCGACGCCTGCCCCTACCCCGCCACCAACAGCCTTTACCCGTGCCAAAGAAGAACTCAATAGTGGCCTGCGCAGCCTGCTCGATCTGAACCGCAAACCCACCCCACCCACCGCTCCCTTGCCCCCGGAAAATGTAGCCCGATTAAGTGGTCTA
>DLGM01000182.1:0-10199 GCA_002482705.1 Cyanobacteria bacterium UBA7694 | reverse complement strand
AAGTGGTCTACTGTCCTTCCGCTCGGATGTGGTGCGCCGCCAGCGTCCGCTACTGCCCCTGGGCATTGAAGGCGAACAGGACGATGAACCGGATCAATTGCCACCCACAGCCCCAGAAACTGCCGCTCTGCCCCCTAGCGTAAGTACCGCCCCGGAAGCGCCTCAGCCCATCAGCACCACCAAAGGCACCCCCACGGACAGTTGGGTACCCTACCGCCCGGAAAACGCCGGTAACTTAAGCTACAACGACCTCTATTATAAGTACCGCAAACTCAAGCTCCACTACTCTGTCTGCCAAATTTTGCTCAAGGTCGGTTTGGCTCGCACTGCCTTATTACAAGAAATTGTCAGCCTGCTCGGGGATCAATTCAGCCTGTGGCAATGCCATATTTTCCTGATTGATGACGACAGCCGTGAACAGCTCTCGTGCGTGGCCAGCTACAGCCGCAAACATATGGAGTACCAGCACCCGGATTGGTCAGCGGTCAAAGTCAATGGGCAAACGCCCCAAGCCCAGGTCATCCGCGAACGCCGGGATATTCTCACCGGCCATGAAATGTACAACCACTACTCAATCCCTTTGGCCCACCAGCAGGAAATTCGCGGCGTGATTGATATGTATTACGCCCCCTCGCATGTACTGACCGTTGAAGAGCAGCTCACGGTCAAAACGGTGGCCGCCCAAATTTCTTCTTACCTAGAAGAACACCAAAAGTATCAAGCAGCGCAACAGTTGGCCACCACTGACGGCCTGACAGGCGTGCATAACCACCGCTATTTCCAAGAACGTTTTGAAGCCGAACTCAAGCAGGCCCACCTCAAGCGCCAAACGCTTTCGCTGATTTTGCTCGACATTGACCACTTTAAACAGATCAACGATACCCACGGCCACCTGCAAGGCGATAAAGTGCTGCTGCAAGTGGCCCAGGTGATCCGCAAAATGGCACGCACCAATGATATGGTCGCCCGTTATGGGGGCGAAGAGTTTGCCATTCTGTTGAGCAATACCCCAGTACCTGTCGCGCAGGAAATTGCCGAGCGCATTCGTGCTGAAATTGCCCAAACAGACATTCAAGGGGATCTCAAAACGCCGCTCAAAGTGACCGCCAGTTTAGGTGTCACCGGGCTCCAGACCCCCGGCATCCACGAACGCGAACATATGATCGTCACGGCCGATCAGGCCCTGTACCGGGCCAAAACCAATGGCCGCAACCAAGTCCAGGTACAATTGCGCGAAGTGCCCGAAGCGTCACCCAGCCAAGCAACCTCGGTAGTGACACCCATAGCCACTCCCCCCACGCTCAAGTGGGCCGACTTCTTACGCCGCCACGAAGAGGCCATCAAACATGAGTGGAGCCAGCAAACGGATGCTTATGCCGTCCCGGAAGTGACCCATGCCGTTTGGCGCATGAAACCAGTGCTCTCCAACCTCCTCAATCTGCTGGCCGACCACCTCGAAGGCCGTCTGGATCTCAAAGACAAAGAGCTGGAAGACAGCGTCGAGCTCCTGCCCGCCCGCCTGATCCGGGAAATCCGCGAGGGTTCAGCCGAGCTTTCCCTGATCAGCTTCGAGATGGCCGTCGTCCTGCTGCAAGATGCCTGCAAAGACGTGATTCGCTCTGACCACTTCTCCGAGAGTGACCAGCGCCTGTTATTTGCAGCCGTGGATCTCTTGGTAGAACGGCTGAATCAGTCTTTGAAGCAGTTGTTCAAACGCCCCAAAGCCTAAGTTCAGAACCACATCCGGGGCATATTGCTTGCCCCAGTGCCATAACTGCGCAAATGAGGAAAATGCACCCCCAAGCCCAGGAAATGTGCCCTGTGTTTTGGGGGTCCATTGCCCCTCGCAAAGCACGTGAGTTTGCCGCTAAGGCCGTGATATAATGGATCTCGTGGAAGACGCAACCCCCTCAGCTAACACCTCCGACGAATTTGAGCGCTTAAAATCCTCAATTGTGTCGCTGATCAGCCATGAGTTACGCACCCCCCTGACCTATGTCTCGGCCTCTGTTGAAATGATTGAGATGGCCCTCGAAAACCCGCAAATGAAGCAGGATATTCGCCGCTTTTTGGGCATCATCGACCAAGGGGTAAAACAACTCAATACCATTGTCGATGAACTCCTGCTCTTCAGCAGCCTCGAAAAAAACACCCCGGAACAGGTCGCGCCCCAGGTGCGGGCCGGGGTCGATATCCGCCTGCTGGTCAACGATATCCTCAATTTATTGGCCCCCTCCATTGCCGCCAAAGAGCTGGTCCAAACCCTCGACTTCCCCGCTGAATTGCCCACCCTCACCACTGACAGCGGCAAGCTCTCCGAAGTGCTGCTGCAATTGGTCACCAACGCCATCAAATTTACCCCCAATGGGGGCCAAATTGCCCTGCACCTGCGCCAAGAAGGGCAAAGCTTGATATTCACCCTTTCTGATACCGGACCGGGTATCCCTCCAGAGATCCAAGAAAAAATCTTTATGCCCTTTTTCCAAAAAGAGCACTATCTCATNNCCCGGCCTTGGCCTCGGCCTCACCTTGGCCCAGCGCCTGTGCCACTTTTTAGGCGCCGACTTACAAATGAATTCGAGCCCAGCGGGCACCACCGTGACCATGTGTCTGCCGCTGCCCAAAGACGAAGACACCAACAGTGGCCCGGATGTACAAAAAGTGCTCGGGCAAATGCAGGCCCTGTCCCAATCAAATGCCCAAAAAGACGAGGAACTGAGCACCCTGAAGAGCCAGCTCTTGCGTTATACAGAAGATCTTCGCCGGGCCTACCAAAGCAATGACCAAAAACAGGCTGAGATCGAATCGGTCTATGTTGACATGATCCGCGGCTTTGCCGCAGCCCTTGAAGCCCGCGATCCCTATACCCGTGGCCGCTCACAGCGCATCGCCGCCTATGCCGACTTGGTCGCCGAAGCCCTCAGTTTGCCTGCCCAAGAGCGCGAGTGGCTGCAAAAGGGCTGCGTGCTCTGTGATATTGGTTATATCGGCATCTCCGATGATATTCTCCATAAAGATGGCATACGGGCCCTGACCCAAGAAGAAAAACGCCATATTCAAAACCACACCTTGATTGGCGCGCAAATGGTGCGCAGTATTAAAGCTTTTGAACCCATTGTTCCGCTCTTAATGCATCACCACGAGAACTGGAACGGGACCGGGTATCCCCATCAACTGGCAGGCGAAGCCATTCCTTTTTTGGCCCGCATTATTCGCATTGTTGACGCCTTTGATGCCATGCTCAGCGATCGCTCTTACCGCCCGCGTTTTTCTCCCGACTACGCCCTTAGCGAAATTCAGAAGTGTGCGGGCACCCAATTCGACCCGGAACTTGTTAAACTGTTTAGTGGATTGTGGGAAACAGGCCAGCTACAGGCCTTGATTGCATCACTCGTTCAGGAAGAGAGAACCGCACTGTCATGACGCAAGATATTTCCAGCCGTATTGCCGAGGCACGCGCCCATCAGCGTTTGAGCCTTGAGCAGGTGGCCGAAAAAGCCCAGATCAGCGTGGAAGAGCTAGCCGCGCTGGAAGCCAATGAGGGCGATTTTAGCGAATGGCCTCTGACCAAAGCCACCCGTCTGGCTGAAGCCCTTGACCTCAATCTCTCGACCCTGCTCGGGGAAACCTTTTTACACTATGACGAGTGGGCCCTGATTTGGTCTGCCCTGATTGAATACTCGGCCAATCGCCCCGGTCTCAAGATGAAAGCCGATATGAAGGCTTTAATTGAAAAAGTGAAATCGTTTATTCCCAATCAACAAATGTCCGAAGAACATGGTTAGCCTACAGCCATTCCGGGCCAGTTATTATCACCCCACAACGGATATGGGGGCTGTTGTAACAGCCCCCTTTGACGTGCAGTCAACCCACCAACAGGCCGGTTATTACGCCCGTCATCCCCATAATTTTATCCGTATCGATTATGGGCAGCAAACCCCCGCAGACACCCCCGACCACAATGTCTATACCCGTGCTGCGGCCACGCTCACCCAATGGTTCACTGACGGCATTCTGACCACAACACCCGACCCTGGGTTTTACCTGCACACCCAACACTTCACCCTCAATGGCCACCCCAAAACCCGCACCGATCTGTTTGTCATGTGTGAAGCGGTCCCTTTTGAGGATCAGCTGGTGCTGCCCCATGAACGCACCCTCGACGCCCCGAAAAAAGACCGTTTGGCCCTGATGCAGGCCACTAAAGCCAGCCTCAGCCCAGTCTTTGCCCTGTATTCAGATCACGAAGACTTTCTCGCCGGGTATTTTGAAGAACTCCAAGAACAGACACCACTCTTACATTTTACCGACGAAGAAGGTATTAGCCACCAAGTGTGGCAAGATGCCGATCCTGAGCGAACCGCACGGGTTAGCGCCTGGTTCCGGGGCCGCCAACTGTATATCGCCGACGGCCATCACCGCTATGAAAGCGCCCTCGCTTATCGCCACTGGCAAGCCCAACAGCCCGCGCCACATCCTACAGGTAACTTCCTGTTAATGCACCTGTCCAATATCTATGATCCCGGCCTGTGTGTGCTGCCTACCCACCGCCTGCTCAAAAAGAGCGTTCCTCTGCCCCCCTTGGCCGAAGTGGTCGCCCGTTTACAGCGTTATTTTACGGTCGAGGCCCTGCCCGGCGAAGCGCTGCTCAAACACCTGGCGGCCGCAGACAACAACCTCACCGCCTTGGCCATGGACTATGAGGGTCACAGCCTGCTGCTGAGCCGCCCCAAAGGTTTGCCCGATGGTTTTGCCAATACCCGTTCAATGAGCTATCGCCAGCTCGATGTCACGGTCTTGCATGAACTGGTGCTCCAAGAGCTGCTGGGTTTTGCCCCAGAATGGTCCAAGGATCCCGACTATATCCTGTTTTCCCCCGACCCGGTCCAAATTCGCAATTGGCTGCGCGAAGGCGTAGGCCATGCCGGGTTTTACCTCAATGCCACCGCAGTCCGCGAACTCTGTGGTGTCGCCATGGCCGGAGAAATGATGCCCCCCAAATCGACCTATTTTTATCCCAAAGTCCCCAGCGGCATGTTGTTTGCCCGTTTTTGTGATGCTTTCTGAATATTTGGCATCCCATCTGGATGCAGCCGCGATTGAGCGGCTAGAAACCTTTTACCGTACGCTGGTAGACGTCAACCAGCAGATCAACCTCACCCGCATTGTCGACGCCGAAGACTTTGCCCTGCGCCATGTGCGCGACAGCTTGGTCCTGCTGCCCTATTTGCCTGCCAGCGGCGATGTGCTGGATCTGGGCACGGGCGGGGGCATTCCCGGCTTGATCCTGTGGCTGGTTCGCCCCGACTTAAACTACGTGCTGCTCGACTCGGTGGGCAAAAAGCTCAAGGCCCTCAGCCGTATCTGTGAACACCTTCAAGCCACCTATCCCGACCTGTTGCCCCATACCCCCCAGTTTATCCATGGGCGTGCGGAAGATGTGGCCCACGATCCCCAGTGGCGCAACCATTTCCCTTTGGTGGTCAGCCGGGCTGTCGCCAGTTTGCCCGTACTGCTCGAACTGTGCCTGCCCTTTGTCAAACCCCAAGGACGCTTTATTGCCATGAAGGGGCCACGCTACAGCGAAGAAATGGACGGTTGTGCCCAAATTGCCGCTTTGTTAGGAGCTAAGTACCACGAAGCGGAAACCTATACCCTGGGAGCTGACCGCCAGCACGTGCTGCTGCACTTTAACCAGCAGCGCCCGACGCCCAAAGGTTATCCCCGTGCGGCAGGCACCCCTGGACGGGAACCACTCACCGGGTTACGGTAACAACAGCACAGCAGGGTTCAAAGGCTGCCCCGTACCCATTAACGAATATCTTGCAGATTGTCCGTCAAATTCCAGCGCTGGGGAGTTTCGGGCTTGCCATACAGTATGGCCGTTGCTGCTGCTCCGCGAATGGGGGCGGCCACAACGCCTGCGACAGCACCCAAGATGCCGCCGACAATCACCCCGGCTTTTATGCCGACACTCTGCATGGGTAAAGGCAATTTAGAGCCAACCACCATGCCATTGAGCGCCCCGATTTCAAACATACCGGATACGGTTTTACCAGCCACATTCAGCCCTTGGGAAGCAGCTTCTTTAAGAGAGTATTGGGCTTCGGCTTCTGTCAGCGCCCCGTCTTTATTGGCGTCCATTTGTTGCAAGGGGCGTAAGTCAGCATTAAAAAAGGCCCCCTCCCCATAAGCGGGATTGGCTTTGCCCATACGCTGATGGTATTCGTTGAGATTGATCTTTTCACCGGAGAGGATATGGGTCTGGTGGGTCGCTTCGTCGTGCAGCACAATGTCGGCTTTGCCATTGTGCTCTAAGGCCTTGAGATCTTCGGGTTTGAGGCGGCCATCCACCGTTTTCACTTGAAAAGACTGGGCTCCGCGAAGGGCTGAGACGTCCATAGATCACCTACTTAATAAGAGAGTCATTTCCTTATTATAGCCCTAAAAATCAAAATATTGCGGTTTAAACATCTAAATTTATAAATACATCGGGGTGTATCGCATACGCCCTACCGTGGTGACGTATAATGTTACCGAGGTATTGCATGTATACACCCCATTTAATTGCAATTAGCGTCAGCCATTATTGTGAAAAGGTGCGCTGGGCTCTGCGTTGGCATGGTATGGCCTATACCCAAGAGAATCATTGCCCAATTTTTCATATTACCGCCAACCTGCGCCAAAGTGGCCAGACGATGGTCCCGGTTTTATTAACCCAACAAGGGCCAATCAAAGACTCTACCGAGATTCTGCGCTGGATTGATGCCCAACCCAGCCAAGCACCCAGTTTATACCCGGAAGGTAAAGCTCAGGAGGCGCTGGATTGGGAAGAGCGCTTTGATGAACAGCTCGGCCCCCATACGCGACGCTGGCCCTATTTTTATCTCTTACAACAGCCCGAATTGACAATTCCCCTGCTGCAAAACGGTATCCCCCGCCACGAGGCCCGCTTGCTGCCGCTGATGTTTCCTTTGGCCAAGGTGCTCATGAGCCGTTCGCTCAAGATCACCCCGGACAGCGTTGAACGCTCCCGCCAGAAAATTGATGCCCTGTTGCAAGAAGTGGGCCAGGTTCTGAAGGATGGGCGTCCCTTTTTGATCGGGGAAACCTTCTCAGCAGCCGATCTCACCTTTGCCAGCTTGGCAGCCCCCGTCTTGTGCCCACCCGAGTACAGTGTGCCCTTTTACACGCCTGAACAGGCCCCCTTAGCGATGGGGGACCAAATCCAGGCCTGGCGCACCACCCCCGCCGGGCAACACGCCTTGCGCTGCTTTCAAAGCCATTACCGGCCCGGATGGCAGGTTGCCAACCCGGTCTAGGGAACGGGAGCCACCAGCACAAAGTTGACGAGGTAATAATATAAAAATGGGGCCAACAACAGGTAGCTGTCGATGCGGTCCAACAGACCGCCGTGACCGGGGATAAAATTGCCCGAGTCTTTGACGGGTACATCCCGTTTGATCAGCGACTCGATCAAATCACCCACCTGGCCCAAACAGGCCATACCCGTGGCCAGAATCAGGGTGTGCAGGGGCGAAATGGGCAGCCACTTGCCAAAAGCAAAAGCCAGAATAAAGGCCATGGCAACCGAACTCAGCACGCCCCCTACAGAACCTTCTAAGGTTTTGTTCGGGCTCAGATGCTGAAAAAACGGGCGCTTGCCCAGATATTTTCCGGCAAAATAGGCACCAATATCCGAAAAGGCTGTGCTGGTAAGCGCCCAGACCAGAAAAAACTCCCCATGGGGCATGGAGCGGGTGAGAATAAAAAAGCTGGGAAACCAGCCCAAATAGGCAATTTGGAAGAGCGGGACGGACAGCTCTTCGACGGTGGCGCGGGGCTTTAGAAACAGACTGCGGGTAATCAGAATCAGGCCACAGAAAACCATGAACATATTCTGTAGGGCAATCACCTGCGAATGCCCCACCGTCCAGTCCTGGACAATGGGAGAAATGTCACCATCCACCAGCAGGTACATCGACACAATCACGATCACATTCATGATCGCCGGGGGCCAGAATTGCGCCCGCAACCCCTTTTTGCGCAGCATGCTGGCCAGTTCCCAGGTACCCACCACCGACAGGAACAGCACCATTAACAGCCACGCCCACTTAAAGAGAATGACAGATAAAATAATAGCGGCGCCGACAACGACACCGCTGATAATTTTGGTCAGCAGCAAGCTACTGTTCCATGACTTCTTTTTCTTTTTCGGCCAAAGCCACGTCTAAAAGATCGATGTATTTGTCGGTCAGAGCTTGCAGCTCGTCTTGGGCATCTTTGGATGCATCTTTGGGCAAACCATCTTTTTCAATCTTTTTGATTTGGTCCATGGCGTCACGGCGCACGTTGCGTACCGCCACCTTGCCTTCTTCGGCAATCTTTTTGGCCAGCTTGACGTATTCGCGGCGACGCTCTTCCGTCAGCGGGGGAATATTCAAGCGAATGACCTTGCCATCATTGTTGGGGGTCAGACCCAAATCTGACTTTTGAATGGCCCGCTCGATTTCGACCAGGGCATTCTTGTCAAAGGGCTGAATCACCAATTGACGGGGTTCAGGCACGGAAATTGAGGCCAACTGCTGGAGCGGCGTAGGTGCGCCATAATACTCCACGTGAACACGGTGGAGCAGGGCAGGGTTTGCCCGCCCGGTGCGGACCGTTTGGAAGTCGCTTTTGGTGCTGAGCAGGGATTTCTCCATGCGTTCTTCAGCCTCCATTTGCACTTCCATGACCGATTCAACTAAATCTTCACTCATGGGATCCTCCTACGATGGTTCCGACTGGCTCACCCAAGATGGCCCGCTGCATACATCCGTCTTCGAGCTTAAACACCAGAATCGGAATAAAGTTTTCCATACACAGCGAAATGGCGGTGGTATCCATGACTTTTAACTCTTGTTTGATGACATCCATATAGCTGATGCGCTCGTAGCGCACGGCACTGGCGTCTTTCATCGGGTCACTGGTGTATACCCCGTCCACCTTGGTGGCTTTGAGAATAATATCGGCATTAATTTCTGCAGCGCGGAGAGCAGCGCCGGTATCCGTTGAAAAATAGGGATTCCCGGTACCTCCGGCAAAAATCACGACTCGGCCCTTTTCGAGGTGACGAATCGCACGGCGGCGGATGAACGGCTCGGCCACCTTGCTCATTTCAATCGCCGTCTGAACGCGGGTCATCAAGCCCACTTTTTCGAGGGAGTCTTGGAGGGTCAGGGCATTCATGACGGTTGCCATCATGCCTACCGTGTCGGCGGTGGTGCGGTCCATTCCGTTGGCGCTGGCAGCCAGGCCCCGGAAGATGTTGCCCCCACCGACAACAATGGCGGTCTCTACCCCAAGGGCAACGACCGCCTTGACCTGCAGGGCTACGGAACGAACCACAGCGGGATCGATTCCGTAACCCTTCTCTCCCATCAGCGCTTCTCCGCTGAGTTTGATCAGCACCCGTTTATAAGCCGGTGCTGTCGGGGAGGATAGCAGTTCAGAGGAGGTTTCCATAGCTTAGGCTTCACCCACCACAAAGCGCGCAAAACGCTTCACGACGATTTTTTCACCAATGGTAGCGATGGTTTGGTTGATCAGCTCTTCAATTTTGACCGAAGGATCTTTGACAAAGGGCTGGTGCAATAAGCAAACGTTTTCGTAATGCTTTTCAATCCGGCCTTCAATGATCTTGGCTTTGACATTGTCGGGCTTGTTGGCCATATCCGGCTGAGCCATCAGGATTTCTTTTTCCTTTTCGACTTCTTCAGCGGGCACTTCGTCTTTGGTGACAAAGCGCGGGGCCGCAGCGGCAATGTGCATGCACAGGTCTTTGGAGAGGGCTTGGAATTGTTCGTTGCGAGCGACGAAGTCGGTTTCGCAGTTCAGTTCAAGCATGACGCCAATTTGACCACCGAGGTGGACATAAGTGGAAATTGCGCCTTCTGCGGTTGCCCGGTCGCCACGGCTAGCGGCGGCGGCCAAACCTTTCTTGCGCAGATTTTCCTGAGCCTTGTCAAGATCACCTTCAGCTTCAACGAGTGCTTTTTTGCACTCCATCATGCCTACTCCGGTGCGTTCCCGGAGGGTTTTCACCATATCAGCACTGATATTCATAGGTTTTACCTTTCCTTCTTGCGAGCCTGGAAGCTTAACCGGCCACGTCGGCGGTCAGCGCTTCTACAGCCTCAGCAGATTCGACCACTGGA
>DLGM01000157.1 GCA_002482705.1 Cyanobacteria bacterium UBA7694 | reverse complement strand
TGGCGGGTGAGCGTGCCCGTTGCTTCCGTGTCGGGAACGACGACGGAGGCAGGCAAAACGCTGGGGTTAAAATAGGTGGGAATGAAGCCCGTGTCATAATGGCCGCTGACAAAGGCTTCTTGGTCCATGACCCACTTAAAAAAGGGCAGCAGGGTGGTGACGCCTTCGATCTGATACTCTCGGAGGGCGCGGCGCATGCGGGCAATGGCCTCTTCACGGGTGGGAGCCCAGGTGATCAGCTTGGCCAGCAGGGAGTCATAACTTTTGGGGATGTCATAACCAGGGTAGGGCATGCTATCTACCCGCACTCCATAACCCGCCGGTTCTTCATAACGACCAATCAGCCCAGGTACAGGGGTGAAGTTACGCGTGGCATCTTCCACGGTAATACGGCACTCAATTGCATGACCCTCAAAGCGGATATCCGCTTGGCTGTAACGCAGGGGCAGGCCTGCCGCAATCCGTAACTGCTCATGGACCAGATCGACATGGGTGACCATTTCCGTGATTGGGTGTTCGACTTGTAAGCGGGTATTGACTTCCATAAAATAGGGCTCAGCACTGTTTTGCACCACAAATTCGAAGGTACCTGCACCCGTGTAGCCAATGGCTTTGGCCCCGGCCACTGCGGCGTCAAACAGACGCTGTTTCACTTCTTCGGGGAGGTTCGGGGCCGGGCTTTCTTCCACCAGCTTTTGGTTGCGGCGCTGGACCGAACAGTCCCGTTCCCCGAGATGGATCACGTTGCCGTGGGTATCAGCCAAAATTTGCACTTCCACGTGGCGTGGACGTTCGACCAGTTTTTCGAGATAGATGGTGTCATCGCCAAAATAGCTTTTGCTCTCGCGGGTAGCTGCTTCATAGGCTGCGCTCAGCTCGTCAGCGGCCATGACCTTTTTCATGCCACGTCCCCCTCCGCCTGCGCTGGCTTTGATCAAGAGCGGATAACCAATGCGGTTCGCCCATTCCTGAGCTTCGGCCAGGTTTTTAAGTTGGGGGCTGCCTGGCGTAATGGGGACACCCGCAGCCTGCATGCGTTCGCGGGCCAATAATTTGCTGCCCATGGCCTCAATGACGTGGGCGCTGGGGCCAATAAACGCAATCCCGGCCTCAACACAGGCCTGAGAAAAGGCGGCATTTTCTGATAAGAAGCCATAACCGGGGTGGATGGCTTCAGCCCCGGCTTGTTGGGCAATGGCAATAATTGCAGGAATATTGAGGTAGGTTTCCGCCAGTTGGCTACCGGGTAACAGATAGGCCTCATCTGCCAAACGGACGTGTTTGCTGGTGCGATCATCGTCAGCGTAAAGGGCAATCGTGGCAATACCGAGTTCGTGACAGGCGCGAATAATGCGAATGGCAATTTCGCCACGGTTGGCGATCAGCACTTTTTTAAACATGGTGATATCTCATGCGGAATTTAGTGCTTGCATTGTAACAAATCTTGTGGGTTTGATGGGGAGTTGGCTTGCGGGGTGTTGTTATGCCAAATGTCTGACATTTTGCGTGCGCTTTTTGTCGCTGAATAAGCGCCTAAGAGAAGGATGCTTTTGCACTGCTCAAGAGGCGGTTTTGCTTGTCAAATCCTTGGATTCAGGCTAAAGTTCTAATCAATATCCCGACCGAATTAGAAGCAGCGTATGAAAACCGCAATCTTGAGCCTGGGCCTTGTTGTATTGAGCAGTTCCTTATTAACGGCCTGTGATGACGAATTAAAGGTGGAAGTGATCAAACGAACGCTGGAACAAGGCGTTGATAATTATGATCAAACCTTTGACCGGGGCAATTATCTGCGGGCTTCGGCCCTGCGCACTTCTGGCGGAGCCGATTTGAACAAGGTCGGCCAAACCTTTGATTTTGATGCTCCCAACCTGATTGCCTTGCGTCCCAATGAGTGTAACAATTTGGTCAAGCAGAGCCGAGTCTCGACCCGTAAGTTGAGCGCCATTCAAAACTATGACTACCACTTTGTCAAATACTCCCAGCGCGAAACCTCTGGACAACTGGATCTGAGTGCCGCATCCATTCCCATTAACCTCAATATTGCCCCTCAAAATACCCAAGACAAACTGGTCAGTATTTATGCGGCCTTGAGCGATATCCAGGGCTTAGATGCCCAAGCCACCTACCTCGATGAAATGGCGACCTGTTGCCGCATCTTTGAGGGGTGTGGCAAAAATGTGCTGACCGATGCGGTGCTGATGAATGCTTCGGTGCGGGCCCTTGAGCTGCGTACCTCGGCCATGGACGCCCGGGTCAAAGAGGCCTTTAACACTGGCGGGGTCATTGGGGCTGCCAAACTGATCCACACTCAAAAACAGGGGCAAGATCTGGGCTCTAATACCGAAATGATCACCCATTTTGCCTTTACCAAACTGCCCAGCCCGGCGGGGCAAAAGCGTTTGGACCCCCGTGATGTCGGTTTGGTCATGAGCCCGTCGTCCCTGCGCTGTAACCCGGATGCTGCCCCCAAAGAAGAAAAGATTAGCGTGACCTTTCAGCACCCGGAAGTCAAACATTTGGGTTATCGCATTACCTCTGCCGCCTTGGGGCAAGAAGTGAAATGTCTGGAAAACTGCTCTAAAACGGTTACGCTCTCGCTGGTGCGCCCGTCCTGTGCGGCGATTAAGAACAATCCACAGCAGGCTCAGGTCAGCATCACGGCGGATGCCTTTTTCACTTATGCAGCCCGCAGTGCTCCTGCCTATTCGATTGTGAACACCCTGACGGTATTGCCCGCGGATGTGCCATTACCAGGGATTCCCAAGGGTCTGGAAGTGGCCCTTAAACCCGTGCGCGATGTTTTGACGGGCTCTGCCGATTTAAATGTTGCCACTGGCAGCAGCGAAGATGTACTGGTGGTGGCCAGTGTTAAGTCCGATTCGCGGGATGTGTCGCTCAATGCCTTTCCCCTGCCCACCGGGACGGGGACGCGCTTGATGTTTACGGTGCGAGCCTCGTTTGTGCAGGACAAAAGCTCCCCGGCTTTAATTCCGCTGCGCGTGTTTGTGATTTACCCGCGCCCCGGCTCCAGTGAACGGGTGATTGTTGAACAGGAAGTGAATGTGCTGTTGAGTTTCCCCGAAGGAGAAACAACTCTCTAGGCTAAGGCATCATGAATGCTTTGCAGCAGCGTTCGTCGCGTACAGGGCTTGGCCACATAACCGCGATACCCCAGGGCGAGCAGTTGTTCCCGGTCGCCTTTCATGGCCGAGGCCGTCACGGCAATGACGGGGATATGCTGGGTTTGGGGATGCGCTTGCAGGGCTGACAGGACGCGGTAGCTGTCTCCGGCGGTCACCGAGGTATCCAGTAAAACGACATCGGGGAGATCCCCTACAGCCAATGCCAGGGTTTCGCTCAATTCGTGGGTACTGGTGACGCGAATATGTTCATGTTGCAATAAATTGCGCAAAATGAAGAGGGTATCGAGGCGGCTATCACTCAGTAAGATGTGGAGGGGGTGTTGGGGCCAGTCTGTCAAAGCGTTCTGGGAGGGGGCAAGATCTTCATGATCGATGGCCAAAGGCACAGAGAAAGAAAATGTGGAGCCCTGACCCCGGATGCTTTCAACCCAGACCTGTCCATTGTGCAGCTCCACCAGGCTTTTGACCAGGGATAAACCAATCCCGGTCCCTTCGACGGCATCCAGGCCACTGTCGGCTCGCACAAAGCGCTCAAAAATCACTTCCAAGGCCTCGGGGGCTAAGCCGACCCCATTGTCACTGACGCTGACGACAGCCTGGGGCTCTTCGCTGACCAGGTGGACACATACATGCCCCCCTTCCGGGGTAAATTTCAGCGCATTGGAGAGGTAGTTGAGAATGACCTGGGTAATGCGCAGGGGGTCGATCATGGCATACACCGGTTGTTCAGGTAGGTCGGTTGAGAGGGTGATATGGCGTAAATAGGCCCGTGTCTTGAGGATTTCAAGGGCATTGAGAATGTCTGCACCGAGATTTTCCTCGCGGATATCCAGCTCCATGCGCCCGGCTTCAATTTTGGAGATATCAATCAGATCTTCGAGCAGGCGCATCAAGATTTCGCCGTCTTTCTGAATTGAAAGGGCGGCTTGGACTGCCACTTCTGGGGCATTTTCTGTATCCAGGATAATTTCTGGCCAACCCAAAATGGCGGTCAGAGGGGTGCGCAGCTCATGGGAGATATTGGCAATCAGCTCACTTTTGCGCTGGCTGATGGTTTTTAACTCTTGGTTTTCGCGCTCAAGGGCCTGTTGTTCTGGGGCTTCGGTACTGGATTGCACCGCATGGCTAGAGGAGTAGACAAAGGCCAAATACAGGGACAGCTCTTCGGCTTCAATCGCATTACACGACAAGCTGGCAATAAAATGGGCCCCTTCACGGGTCACCAGTTGGATATCGGTGGAAAAGGGGGTATCCGTATTGGCTGGCAAGGTTTGGTGAATGTATTCAGGGGGATAGAGATCGGGCAGGCGAAGGGTTAATAGTTCACTGCGGCTGTAGCCTGTGAGTTCACAAAAGGCCGGGTTGGCCTCACAAAAACGAAAGCCGGACCTATCAAGCAGGACAAGCGGTAGATGGGAATGCTCAAAAGCAATCCGGTACAGCTTGTCCGGGATAGGTCCGGCTGTCATTCCGTGAGTGTCCCGGAAGACCGCGCCTTAACGGCGACGATCTCCGCCGCGGCCACCGCGGTCACGGTCTCCGCCACGGTCGCGGTCACCACCACCGCCGCCGGGGCGATAGCCGGTACCGGTCGAACGGTGAGCAGGCGGGGGGCCTGCGGCTGCGGATTCAGGGACGTGCACCTCTTGCTCTAAGCTGAGGTTGATGCGGCCCTGGGAATCAATTTCGGCCACGCGCACCGAGACCTTTTCGCCAATGCTGAAGACGTCTTC
>DLGM01000374.1:3163-9426 GCA_002482705.1 Cyanobacteria bacterium UBA7694 | reverse complement strand
AAGGATTCAAAATTTTGAATCCTTACGGAGGTACTCCTGTGTGAGATACTCCTGTCCGTGTGCCGGACGCTCCAGCCCGGTGTGCGCGATATGGCTTCGCCTGTGCCGTATGTGCCTGTCAGGCGTGTGCGACAGAGGCCCCGGCATGCGGCGCAGCCGCATGCCGGGGCCGAGAAGCGGCTGAGCTTAGACAGCGACCGCTTGGCGGAACAGGTGGTTGTACTTCTTGGCGCTGCGCGCTTCCCAGTTGCGGGTGTGGTAAGCAGCACTGGCGAGCAGCGGGAAGGTGGTGGTCAGTTCGCCGAAGACCATCTGTTCAAAGACGGTTTCGACCTTGCCCCAGGAACAGGCCTCTTTCAGGGTCGAGCCAGAGAGCGCGCCGTCGCGCTCATCAGCCACGGTGAACTGGATGGCATATTTGTGCATCGGCACTTCTTTGCCGAGGATATCAGCGGCAACCACGACGTCCTGGGTGAAGTTCTTGGGCACGCCCCCACCGAGCATCAGCAGGCCGGTGTCGCCAGCGGCAATTTTCAGCTCGGTCAGTTCGCGGAAGTCGCGCACGGAGTCGATGGTGAGGTGGCCATTGGGGTGCTTGACCTGATGATAGACCAGGCCAAACCCGGCGCTGCAATCGCTGAAGGCGGGCACAAAAATCGGTACCCCATGCTCATAAGCGGTGCGGATGATTGAACCCTCGCCTTTGTTGTGGGCAATCAGGTATTTGGCCATCTCGTCAATGAACTCGCGCGACGAATAAGGGCGTTTTTCGAGGCTGTCAGCGATCTCTGCCAAAGTGTCGTCACAGATGCGCAGGGCATCTTCGTCGATATAGGTGTCATAAATGCGGTCAATGGCCAGCTCGCGCAGCACATTGTCATCCACAAACGGGGTGCCTTGGTAGTGGCGGAAACCCAGGGCTTCAAAGAAGTCCTGGTCGACAATATTGGCCCCGGTCGAGACAATTGCATCAACCATATTGGCTTCGATCATTTGCACCATGGCTTTTTTGAGCCCGGCGCTGATCAGAGAGCCAGCCAGGGTCAGGATAATGCCGCAGTCGTTGTCGGCCAACATGCGGTTGTAGATATCGGTTGCACGCGCCAGGTTGCGGGCCTGGAAAGCCATTTGGCCATAAGCGGTCATCAGCGGACGGGCATCAAAGGTAGTCAGGTCGAGGTGCTCGACGGTTTGGGCTAAATAATCAGACTTTTGCATAGTAATTCTCCTTGGGGCATGTGGGCCCGGATTGTTAGCGGCTCAAAATGTGTGAGCCTGACTGAGGTTGCGGGGCGTATGGGTAACGCCGTTATCCAGGAGGATAGGCCATACAGCCTGCCCTCCTGGCGCGGGGGAGCCGATGCACTGCGGGTGCGGTGGCTAAAAAGTCCCCTGGGCTTTGGCTTCGACCATCGCTAAAATTTTGTAGATCAGCTTGGCGGTTAAAAAGTGGGCTGCAAAGGTGTCTTGACCGGGGCACAGCTCGACCACATCAAAACCGATCAGGTTCTTGCTGCGGATGACTTTTTCAAACAGCTCAATCACTTCGTACCAGTACAGGCCACCGGGCTCCGGCGTGCCCGTGGCGGGCATAATCGACGGATCAAGGCCATCGAGGTCGATGGTGAGGTACACATTGTCGGTCAAGGCAGCCACCACTTCGTCGATCCACTGGGGGTTACGGCGAATGTAGGAAGCATAAAAGATATCGCGGCCGCGTACGTTTTCGAGCTCAGAGCGATCTTGGCTGCGAATGCCAACCATGACTGGCTTGGCCCAATCTTTCATGCGTGCCATGGCGCAGGCATGGTTAAAGGCGTTGCCGTGGTAGCTTTCGCGCATGTCGGAGTGGGCGTCGATTTGCAGGACCGAGACATTCTCAAAGCGCTCGCAGTAGGCTTTGCAAGCACCGGGTGAGACAGAGTGCTCACCGCCGATGCTGATCAGGTATTTACCGGCGTCGAGGTGACGGCGGCTGCGGGCCAGAACCTTTTCAAATAAAAGGTCGGGCGTATCCTCACAGAGGATTGGATCGTCGGTAAAGATCCCGGCGCGATAGGGCTCGCTATCGGTTTCGATATCGTACAGCTCCATATTGGCAGAAGCTTCCAGAATGGCTTCGGGGCCTTTGTCGGAACCTTTGTGCCAGGTGCTGGTTTTGTCATAGGGGATGGGCAGGATCACATATTTGGAATCGCTGTAGGTGGAAAATTCCGGATCCAGCCCCCCAAAGTTGAGGGGCTCGCTCATCTTAACTGGCCCTCATCAATTCTAAGGGCTGGGCAGCCGGGACTTGGCTGCGGGGGAAGTCGTGGCCCCGCTCAAGCATTTGGATATTGGCGGTTTTAGCTTCAAAGACTTCCACCAGATACTTCTTTGCGTATTCGGTGTCGAAGGGTTTGCAGGAGAACAGGTCGATGAAGACGTAGTTCTTATCCTGGAAAGTGTGGATGGAAATGTGGCTTTCGGCAATTACCACAAAACCTGTGATTCCTTTGTCTTCTGGCACTAATCCTGAGTACTTAAAGACATAGGGTTGGGTGATCTTGGTCATCCCAATTTTGCCGGGAAGTTGGTCTAAAATATCAAAAACAAGGTCAAAGTCACTCAATTTCTCTGGATTACATCCATTGAGATCGAGGGTCAGGTGTGGCCCAAAAAAAGTTGCTTCTTCCATTTCATACTCCTGTTTTGCATGCGGATAAATTTGACACTCTTTTCTGCAAGATATGCAATTACAAATAGTATCAAAAACGCAGCAAATTGAAAGTAGATAGAGCAAAGGTTTTACAAATTAGGACTATTAAGTGGGTGGTGAAAATCAAAGAATATGGAAGAAAAAAAGTGTTAGGTTGTAAAAATGAAAGATAATAGAAAATGAAAATTTAACATTAAAAAGTCTTGTGATCCTTTTTACATTGCCTTAACCTTTTCTTACAAAGGTGCTCGATTTGCCTGCGCAAAGAGAAGCTTCACACCGACAGGATATTGCCCGATGTTTTTGCGCACAGAAAGCCCCCGGTGGAATAACCGGGGGCTCTGTTGGCGAGATAGGTGCTGCTTAGCCCTAGAAGTTCACAATCGCCATCAGGTATGACCAATAGGCTGGTTGATTACGGTTGGTGCCAAAGAATAAGTCTGAGCTGAACAGGCCACCCGGTAAGAAGCCGCTAAGGCCCCAAATGTAGCGGTTATTCCCCTGTTTGTAGGTGACGGTCAGATCCGCTTCCTGACCAAACACCGACTGGTTATTGCTAGCCGTTTGGTTGGCCATGAGATGATGGAGATCGAGGGCCACTTCCACGGGCAGGTCTGGGCTTTGCCAAGCGGCTTTGAGGTAAGCATCATTGAGCCCTAAACCCTTGGTGTTGCGTGGGATATTCAGAAAATAGTCCATAAATCCGTAAAATGCATGGTTGTTGCCAAATCCTTGATCGAAACTCGTGCTGGCTGTGGTATTGCTGGGGGCTGTGCCAGACACCATGTCAAAACCGCCACCTATTTTAAAGTCGCCTGGGTGGATATAGGCTTGTAAGGAGAGCAGATAAGCCGCCAGACTCTTATTGCCAACGCTGCCAAACTGGCCATCTAAATCGACGGCCGAGGACACCAGGCCATCGAGGTATTTCCCCTGGTGATTGAGGCCAATTGTCCAGCGGTTGACATCCCAGGCTCCAGGGGTCGTTTGTTTGCGATCCTGTTCATAATAGGCAAAAGCATCCACTTTTGCTTCAGGGGCAAACCGAGCGCTACTCCAAAGGCCATAAACCCCACGGCCTTCATCTGGGGTGGCTGGAACAGTATAAGCTGTTGGGTTGGGGTTGCGAATGGCGTTGCTGGTAGGTTTAATGACCGTTGCAAACAGATCGGTATGCAGGTCAAACCAGTCGCTCCGGCGGTATTTTAAGCGCGCGCCGTCAAAGGCTTGGCCCAGGTAGTTCCAGCCCGGAAGGGGGCTGAACAGTCTGGTATTGCCGTATTCTAGTTCAAAACGTCCCACCTGAAAGGCCAGGTCCTGCTCAAATAATTGGTTGAATTGCAGGAAACCCTGATAGAGGTCGATATTTTTGAGATTAAAAATGGTGTTTTCGGCTTCACCCAGTGTGCGGGAGTCTTGAAGCTGGGCGAATAGCTCGATTTTACGATTGAATAGCCCTTTGCTCAGGGCAAGACGGGTGCGCATAACAGTAAAAAAAATCGGGGGCGTGGCCTGGGTAAAATCGCGCCCATCCATCTCGCCACGTATGAGCACTTGGCCATTAAATTTCCAGGCGTCTGGGTCTTCGGTTTGGGCTTGTGCTGGGCTTATAGCCAGGTTGCTTAGGCAAAGAGCAGTAAATAGAAGTCGTTTTAACATGGAACAGCTCCAACAGAAATAAAGGTAAGGGCAGTCTAACAGGCACTTTTCTAAAATGGGAAATGCAAGCGCCTTGACCCTTAGCTTAACGGCTGAATCTCGAAAGCTGCTGTGAGAGATCTCAAGAAGAGGTGAAAGGGTTCTGAGGATTGGCTGAAAGTTCACGCTTCTCGTTTTGGCTGGTGCTGAACAAATGGTTCAGCGGCGAGACAGCGACCACGCCACCATGGTTATTCACCACCCGCTCAAGGGTATTTAATACGGCTATTGGGATGGCATCGTGAAAAAACAGCAACAGGTAGGCTTTGGGGCTAACCCCTCCGGGAATATCCTGTTTTTTGGGGGTTCCTTTGCCCATGAGTACGGGTATGACCGTATACCCTTCAATCGGTAGCTGACGCAATTCGTGGGTGAGAGAATCGACAATCCAATCGGGCACAATGACTTCAATACGCTGCATGTGGGCTCCATCATGAGGTTCAGGAATTGCCTCTAATGTAATGGAGCAAGGGGGAACAAACCTGTCGCGTTTGTGTCGCTTGGCTTTGCTTTTCCTTAGGATTTACTGTCGCTTAGCTGAGACGTCGTGGCGCTGAGTGTCTTGAGTTGGAAGTAAGGTTCGCCTTCCCAGTCGCGTACATAGTGCCAATCGCCCGTTTGCAGGGGCACTTCTTGCCCTTGCATGACCCCTTGCAGGTATTCCCACAGGTTCCAGTGGCTGTTAAAAGTGAACTGCTGTTGCGGGAAATGGGCCTGAAATAGCAGTTGATTGAGGTGCATGGCCTCAGCGAGGAGCCCGTCGGGTAGGCCTGCTCCGGTGTGGGCTAAGAGCTGTTGGTAGAGGCTGAGGGCTTCGCGGTACAGGGCATCGACCTGATGGGTAAAAAACAATCCCAAAATGGTCAGGTAATCCGGGGGCATCCACACGTCTCCAACGCCCGGTTGCGGGCCTACACAATATTCAGGTTCGCCTTGTAACATGCGTTCGGCCTGACTGCGTAAATAGTCACGGATGCTGGCCAAGGTCGGATAGGCGGACAAGTCGCTATCAATATGCGCTTCAAACAGGGTGCGCATCGAAATTCCGGTCAGGGTATGCATCAGCAGCAGCGGAATTTGCAGCGGTCGGCTTTGGTAATAGAGCACCTGCACCATCCAGGCCAGGGTACGCATACGCACCCAGTCATGGCGTGTCATGGTGGCATTTTCTACCAGCAGTTCCTGTTCTTCATAAATGCCGTCAGCCGGGGGGGCCGCGGTACTAAAAGGCACCAGATACGGTGTTTTGATGGTTTTGATGTGATGTACCTGACGATAGCCCGCTTGAGCCATCTCCGCATTGGGCAGGATATACACGTTATACAGGCGGAGTTCTTGGTGCTGGCCGCTGGCGATGACGTTGGCAATACCGTCGGCAAAGGTGTCGTAGCTATCCCCGGGCAGACCAATCAGCATGTCGGTATAGCTGCTGATATGATCCCGTTTAAAGCGGTTTTGCAGCTCCTGAAAAGTGTTCAGCGAAATATTACTGCGGCGGATAGCGTCGAGCACCGTTGGCGTGATCGATTGGAGCGACAGGGTAGCGGCGGTGTTCATTTGGGCATCAAACAGCATTTTTTGAATGCTATAGGCCCGTTCGGTCACGTTTTTGGCGGTTTGAATATAGAAAATTTTGGGATACTGCTGTTTGCGACGAATCTGAATGACCTTTTCGGTAATTTCCAGGTCACGGGGCAAAATGCCGAAATTGGCATCACAGCAGTACACCATGCGGATTTTATGTTTGGCGAACCACAGCATTTCACGCTCTAACCGGGGCATGTCAAACTGGTAAATTTTTGATTGGGTGGCGGAACCCCAGTCACAAAAGGTGCAGGAAAAGGGGCAGCCCCGGTTGGTTTCCCAC
>DLGM01000374.1:0-3076 GCA_002482705.1 Cyanobacteria bacterium UBA7694 | reverse complement strand
GAGGGAATATTGCTCAAATCGCGGATGCGAGGGGCTTTGGCGGATTGTTGGAAGGTGCCTGTGGCATCGATGTGGCTCAGGGAGGGGATCTCATCCCAGCGGCGTTCCGGCAGCCGTTCAAGAATCTGTAAAAAGACGGTTTCCCCTTCCCCATGGACTGCCAGATCGACATAGGGGTGGGCCCGTAAAAAGTCTTCTGCTTCGCTTTCCGGAATCTGGGGGCCGCCCATGACAATCAAGACATGGGGACGCTGGCGTTTGAGTTCGCGGGCAATGGCCAGGGAATATTGCATATTCCAGACATAGGTGCTAAAACCCACCACATCACACAGTTGGAGTTGTTGTACCGCTTGCTGCACAGGTTGTCGCCGGTAGAGAGGTGGCAAGAATAAAAACCGTCCGGGATGGGCCGCATGGCGGCGCACATAGGCCTCTAGCAGCCCGACGGCATAGGGCAGGTGGTTTTCAGTTAAGACGGGCTGGGTCAACTGCACCATGCCAATCACGAGCGATTCGGTTAAACGCATGGAGCCCCCTGTGTGTGCGCTCAGGATGAAACCTGTTGGGCCTTAATCTGTGAGAGGATGCTGGTAAAAAAGGCCTGATCGGCTGGGTGGGTGAGCAGAGCTGCCACTTCGTCGGTGGGTACCCAACGGGCCTCCGGGTTGTCTGCGTCAACCGGGCGCAGTTCGGTGTCGGGGGTGGTGAATAAGAAGATTGTAATATGTTTGCGTTCGGTGGTGTCTTCTTGCCCATCGCGTCCCAGTGCAGTGCGGGTATAATCGCCCAAGGTGCCAAGCAGTTGCAGTTGCTTAATGCCCGACTCTTCGTAGATTTCGCGGCGGGCGGCAATTTCAGGCTGCCCTTCTTCCCAGGGCTCAAGGCCCCCTTTGGGCAGTGACCAGGAAGTGCCGTTTTGGCTGACCACCAGTACTTCGCCGCTGGGGTTGAGGACGACTCCCCCGGCGCTGTAGCGCAAAGGTGTTTCGGCTGGCGTTTCGCTGTTTTCAAGCTCTTGAACGCGTTTCTCAAGCTGGTTGACTTTGGATTGCAGATGCTGGGAGCGGGCTTCAAGTTGGCGGAAGCGGTGGGCATTGGCAATCGCAATGGCTGCATGTTCCGCAAAAAATTCGAACAGAAACTGGCTGACTTCGGTGAAGTTGTGCATCACTTCACGGGCGTCAACATATAGCACCCCGACCACTTTGCCGCCAAACAGCAGGGGCGTACACATCACCGAATACAGACGCAGCGACATCATACTGTGGGTAATGGCCGTGCCCGAAGTATCTTCATTAAAGCGCATCACGATGCCTTCACTTTGCAAAGCTTCGCGCAGGATGCTGTGGGAAAAGCGTGAGTCGTCAGTTTCCTGTTCAGCAATCGACATTTGCCAAGCGACGGCCGTCCGCCACATGATTTGCCCCTGGCTGTCGCTCAGGGCAATAAAGCCACGGTCAGCGCCAATCAGGCCAGTCAGCTCTTTGAGGACATTTTGTAAGATGTCTTCGAGGCTGTGCATGGAAATGATTTGTTTGGTTACCCGGCGTAAGCGCATCATGTCGTCTTTGTGGACAAAGTGTTTGTGGATGTCTAAAACGGTATGGGTGCGGGTTTCTTCGGGCGGTGTTTCTTCTTCTTCGCTAAACAGCAGCGTGATTTCGCTGGACAATTGAATGCGGTCATTGACTTCGAGGGATTTTTGTTTGACCCGTGCGCCATTGACAAAGACATAGTTGGTGGAGTTAAAGTCTTGGAGGATAAATTCGCCATTTTCGCGATAGATGCGGGCATGAACCCGCGAGACTTTGGGGCTTTCAAAGACCATATCGTTTTCTTTGCTGCGACCCATGCTGTAGCTGTCTTTGAGTAAGGGGAATTTGCGAACGACTTGGGTTCCTTCAAGTTGTGCAAGAATCTTCATGCCCATTTCATTTCCGTGTGTGTCTGTTTCCTGCAGAGATGCCCTCTATTGTACCGGATTCCCCCGGTTGATTCTAGCGGGGGTGATACGCTCCTGGGGAATTTCTTGTGGTTGGCTTGTTTTTCTACTGATCGGGCTGCCAAAAACGTTAGAATGAGCTTACTTCTTTTTTATAGGTTATTGCTTTGCGCACTGTTCAAACGACCCGTTATGTGACACCCCTCCGGGAAGGTGGATCTTTACCTGCGATTGTGGAAGCGGATGATGAGGGTACCTATGTCCTCAAGTTTCGCGGTGCGGGCCAAGGTTTAAAGGTTCTGATTGCTGAGCTGATCTCTGGCGAAATAGCCCGTACATTGGGCTTCCGTGTGCCGGAACTGGTATTTATGGAGCTTGACCCGGTGCTGGGTCGAGCCGAGCCCGACCCGGAAATTCAAGCCCTGATTCAGGCCAGCGGCGGGCTCAATCTGGGCTTGGACTATTTGCCCGGTTCGATTACCTTTGACCCATTGGCCCCGACCCCACTTCAAACCGAAGCCGAGTTGGCTTCAGGCATTGTCTGGCTTGATGCCTATCTCACCAATGTCGATCGCACCCCCCGCAACGCCAATATGCTGGTTTGGCACCAGCAGTTGTGGCTGATTGATCACGGCGCTTCCCTATATTTTCACCACAGTTGGCAAGACTATCTGAGCCGCAGCCGCAGCCCGTTTGCGGCCATTAAGGACCACGTGCTGTTGCCTTTTGCCAGCGCTTTACAGGGGGCAGATGCCCGCCTTGCTTCTCAATTGACCCCTGAGGTGATCACCCGTGTAGTGGGCCTGATTCCTGACAGTTGGCTGGGCACTGCTCCCTTTTCCGATGTGGCTTCCCATCGAGCTGCTTATATTGATTATTTACTCCAGCGCCTGGAGGCCCGCCAGATCTTTCTTGAGGAGGCCGAGCGTGCCCACCGTAACCTATGAATATGCAGTGATCCGGGTGGTGCCCCGGGTCGAACGCCAAGAGTTTATCAATGTGGGCATTCTGCTCTCATCACAGCCGCGCCGATTTTTGCAGGCAGCCTTAGCCCCTGATTGGCAGCGCCTCCAAGCTTTTGCCCCCCAGCTTGACCGAGATCTGATAAAAGAGCATCTGGCTTTGATTCCGCGC
>DLGM01000333.1 GCA_002482705.1 Cyanobacteria bacterium UBA7694 | reverse complement strand
TGGGGATACATCACATGGGCTAGGCCCGCCAAATAGGCCGGGTAAGCCTCTCGGGGCAAAGTTGGGAAAAAGTTGCAATCAATGATGGTGTCAAACTGCTGCCCGAGAACGGTCAGTTCGAGCACGTTACCACGCACAAAAGTGACGTCAAGCTCACGGTCCTGGGCCTTGGCGCGCAAGCACCGAATCCAACCTTGGCTGTGGTCGATAGCCCAAACGGTATGGCCACGGGCAGCCAGCATCAGAGCCACTTCCCCTGTGCCGCAGCCAATGTCGAGAACGTCTCCGACCAGCTTCTCTTGGGCAGCTAAGGCTTCTAAGGCGGGTTGCGGGGCATCAATTTCCCAGGGGGTTTCGCCACTGAGATACACCAAACTGGCGGCGTCTACCGGCATCAGGGTCGAGGAACGTTTTCGATCAATCATGACTCACTCCATCACAGGTTCACAGCTTATTGTACTCCTGTTTGGTGATTATGCCCACACTAAAGGCATCAAGACCAGTAAACACAAGCAAATTCAGCATATTGACAATGTCGATCAGCGCATAAAACCAAAAGCATAAGTGACAAGCCGAGTGCCTCTGAGCTCTGAGCTCTGAGCGTGGTCGGGTCAGAATGTATTCAGCACAATTCTAGGGTTAGGGGTTTGGAAGGAATGGAGCACAGAGCCTCAGAACAAAGAGGTCTCAGGTCGTTAATCAAAATCAAAACAGGTCATGGAAAAAACACAAAGCACAACAATAAATACACACTTTATATCAATATAAGATTTCACACCCAGATGGTATACTAACTTCTACTTTGCACTTGTCAGCCAGTGGCAGAATGAGACACATGGGAGCATGAGCATGAATGAATGGCAGAAAAAATACCGCGACAAGGCCAACCGGGCGAGACGCGGCCTGCTCAACGAGCAAAAAACGCGCGGTTATATCGATGACGGTTCTGGTCGGCGCTATTTAGTGGGCGTTTATTACCTGATGGCAGGCGATGTGGCAAAGGCGCTGGAGCATTACCACTGGTTTGATGAGGCCTTCAGCGATGATGTGGGCGAACCCGTGTTCAGCCTGTTTGGCGCACTGGCCCATTACCGAAGTGGAAATGAACCACAGGCCCTGCGGTATTTGCAAGACACCCAGCTCCAGAACATTTACCTCCTGCCCTTTTTGTTTGATGAACCGCTCGCAAAACAAGTCATTTGGCATGGCTCTAGCGATGCGCGTCCCGAATACCTCGCCGAAATCACTGAATTTTTGCAATTTCCCACCCCCGAAGAACGCGATTGGATAAAGCAGGCCCATTCCAGTGCCCCTTTTACAGTCGTGCGCAATGCCTACCTACATACCCACGCCCAACTCTTACATACACATGAGTACACCCAAAGGGTCGCCCTTCTTAACGAATTTAGGCAGATTGTAGCCTCACAGACCGAACACCACAGCTAAACGGAACACGACCCGCAATCCATGCAACCACCGGCTGATATAATACAGATCTGGAGGAAGCCCTCATGGTTCACCATGTTCACGACTATGGTTATAAACGGCTGTTTTCCAATGTCACCATTTTTCGTCAATTGCTGGAAACCTTTGTGCCTGAGCCCTGGGTCAAAGACCTCGACTTCAGCACCGCCGAAACCGTCGACCACAGCTTTATTGCCGCCGACTACAAGGCCACCGAGAGCGATCTGATCTACCGCATTCAGCTCAAAGGGCAACAGGTGCTAATCTACACCCTGTTAGAGTTTCAATCCAGCGTCGACAAATTTATCTCGGTGCGCATCCTCAACTACATTACCAGCCTGTATCTCGCCATGATCAAATCAGGCCAGATCACCGGCAACCTGCCGCCGGTATACCCCATCTTGCTCTACAATGGCGATCCGCGCTGGACAGCCCCCGAACAGATTGCCGATACGATTGACCATCACGAACTGCTCGGTGAATTTGGCATCGGGTTCAAGTACCTCAAAATCATCGAAAACGAATACGCGGCGGAAGACCTGTTAAACATCCAAAACATCGTTTCGACCCTGTTTTTGGCCGAAAACCACTATCAGCTTGAAGCCCTGGGCGAAGAATTAATGCATCTGTTTGAAAAAGAAGACCGCATCGCGGTATCATTGTTCTTAAATTGGTTCAAAATGCTCGCCGTAGATGGCCGTATTGATGCGACCGACTACCGAGCCTTTGAAAAGATTTATACCAGCAAAACGGAGGTCAAGCAGATGTTTGTAAATGCCATCAGCGAAAAAGACAAGCGTTTGATTGCCGAAGGCGAAGCCAAGGGCGAAGCAAAAGGCGAACGCAACGCCCTCCGCAGAACCGCCCAACAAATGAAGGCCGACGGCATGCCCCTCGACGTCATCCGAAAATATACCGGCCTCTCTCTGCAAGAGCTACAGAAATTGTAAACAGTAACCCTGCTCGACCACACATACCAAAAGCAGATTTCTCGGCACTTTGTAAGCAAACCAGACGGCAAATACCACTGACAACAGCCTTGGTATAATAGCGGCATAAGTCAACTATTGCGTGGAAGTCACACAATACCAGCTCGCAATACCGCCAAGAAAGGCCTTTAACAAAGTGAACGGACTCAAAAAACAGCTCACCATCGCGATTCTGTCCGTGCTCATTACAGGAATGTTGCTCTGCTGCGCAGGCTTGTTGGCCTACGCCCGCCTGATCGGCTTTGGCATGGGCCATGACCCCCTCTCCACCAGCACCACCCTATTACACCTAATGCTCGACTCACACCCCTATGAAAAAATCCCCGCCTACCGCGAACGCTATCTGGTCAAAATGAATCACACAGAGACCCTGTTTAAAGACCTACAGCTCAAAAAGCGCGACGACCTACAAATGGGAGCTATGATTCAATTTGAGCATCCTCAAGGCATGCGCTGCGCACTTTACCTGCGGCTCAATGATGGGTTTGTCATTTACGACTTTTCTGACCAGAGCAGTTGCGGCACAAAATAGGTCGCGACCCTTGTGTGCAAGAAAAAACCGGCATCCAAGCCAGCCCCCTTCCCCATGAAGCCACCGCGAAGCGCAGGTACCCAGTTGGTTCACTCCAACTGCTGAATTTCCTGGAACACCCCAGCGGCCCACTCACGGGCAATGCGCTCGCCCTTGGCCCCGGAATAGTGCAGGCCATCGCTGCCCGCATATTCGCTGATGTGCGGGCGCGAGTCGATCAGGGTGCCGAATTCCGGCACGATATTGCGCAGCTTTTGGTAAAAGGCGTCCACGGCCTCGGGGCTGCGCTTGTTCGGGTCGTATTTGGGCGGCCCCACCCACACCAGCTGCGCCCCGCTGGCGGACACGGCATTGCCAATTTGGCTGACCTGCAAGGTGACGTCGGCCTGGGAGGCGTTGCCTGCAATCATATTGCCGCCCATGGTCACCACCACCACGTCCGGGCGTTCTTTGGCCAACAGGTCGTTGAGCCGGGGCGTAGCAGCCTGCATGTGGGTCTCGGCCTGGCCTGCCGCGTCGCGAGTCCAGTATTTGTAGGTTTCCTGGCCATTAAAAAACCAGGGCGGAGAGGCCCCCCAACTGGCGTGGGTCGAGACCGTGGCCCCGGTGGCGCGGGCCAGTTGATCCAAGGTCTGGCCATAGGGGCCAACGGTTTGGGAGTCGCCGATAATCAGCACCTTGGTGCCGACGGTGATCTTGGGGCCATCCTCGGGGGAGTCGACCAGCGGCACCACCGTGGGGGTGCGGTGAGGCAGCACCTCGGCCTGATCCTGCCAGCGGTTTGCAAGGCTGTCGATCACCTGGGAAGCGCCCTCGGTCACGGTCTGTTTGACCGCCGTAGCTTGGCTCATAAAGCGCTGCCAAACGGGTGGAAGGGTGGCAGGCCCCCGGTTGATCTCCATGTCGTGACTCCTGAATCGCAGATATATGTATTTTAGCGCCCATCAGGGCCAAGCTTGCCTAGAAAAATAAGGGACAGCCCCCCACAACCGCAAAGCGGTTACAAAGGGCAGGCCAGCGGCTAATTGATAATTTCCCCTTGCTGGTTGGCAAATCTTGCCCGCAGGGCTTGAAGTTCGCCAGGGGTTTGCCGGTCCCAATCCGTGAGTTCGCCGATGATCGTTAAGGGTTCGCGCGAGCGATAGGAGCGCGTCAAATTCCCGGGAAATTTATGATTGGTGAGGTTGGGGTCGTTTTCAAACGCCCCGGTGGGCTCTACGATATACACCCGCTCAGGCTGATCCCCTTTTGCCAGGGCGGCAGCGAGCCCAGCACCCTTAGCACTGGCCGTGAAATAAATATGGTTCATGGTGAAATCCGCTTTGAAGTTAGAAAGGCCACCAGCTACGAGCTGATCGCCGATCTGCAAATCCGCTTTTGTGCCGTGGTAGAAGGGGCCTGTGTCAGAAGGCGTATCCGGACCGGAAGCTGATAGTTCACGATATTTTTTGGCTTCCTCAAGGAGGCCTAAATGTGCATAACAGGTGGCCATCTCTGAATAAAGCACCGGAAAAGCACTTTCAACACATTCGCGATCGATGTGCACAGCAAACGCGACCGCCGTTTTAAGCCAATGTAATGTGTCATGAGCAGCTTGTTGATGACGGCTCAAATAATAGGCGGATATAAATTTTTCCAGATTTTCGGAGGCCTGATCCCAGGCCTGAAGAAACATCCTTCGGGCTTCTTCTAACAGGCCTTTTTCTTCCATCGCCATCCCTTGAATACAGCGCTGGACAATCTGATTGCTGGGGCTAAATTCCATTTACTTTTTCTCCTGATTCAAATGGGTATACGTCATTTCTGCCAAGGTCAGGCTTTTCTGCAAATAGTCGTGTATAATCGCCTGTTCCGCCTCGGAAAAAGAAGCGATTAACTGTTCGGTTTGGGATTGAAAGGCTTGGTAAAAGGGCGCAAGGAGCGCGGTCATTTTCGGGATATCGGGATGGATAATCACTTTTCGTTGGTCATGGGGGTCGGCCTCTCTTTTGACCAACGCTTTTTTCTCGAGACGGTTGATTAAACCCGTGACAGCACCTGTGGTCAGGCCGGTGAGCTGTGCGAGTTCACCGGCGGTCAGTTTGCCTCTTTGGATAAAAAAGCCCAGGTATTTGTGGTCGGTACTGGCAAACCCGGCTTTCTGAGCAATGCTTTCGTGCATGCGTATCGAGGCATAAGCGTATTTTCGGCTCAGTTTAAAGATCTCAGCAGCTCTGTTCATAAGGGCTCTACTTCTTTGGGTTATTTATCTTAGTAACTAAGATAACTGGCATTTGTCATTGCGTCAACCATCCCAACCCCCAAAACCCCCTATACCCACAGCCGGAAAGATCGTGGTTTCACACAACAGATTGCTCAAAATGGTACCAAACTAGTACCATAAGAGTATGCCTAAAAAGATCCGTGAACTCAACAGCGCCCTTGAAAGCGCCGGCTTTGTGAACCGGGGCGGAAAAGGCAGTCACCGCAATTATCTGCACCCCAAAGGCATCGCCCTCACCCTTTCCGGCCAGGCCGGGGATGACGCCAAACCCTATCAAGAAAAACTGGTGCGCCAAAAAATCCAGGAGGTCGAAGCATGAAAGAACGTGATCGGTATTTAAAAATCGTCGAATGGTCGGAAGCAGATGGTTGTTATGTGGGCTCGGTTCCCGGCTGGCTCGGCCCCTGCTGCCATGGTGACGATGAAGCGGAAGTGTACCGTCAGCTCGGCACGATTGTGGATGAGTGGATTGAAATCGCCAAGCAGGACCAAATGCCCTTGCCCCCGGCCACGGTGGGAAAACACTATTCCGGCAAGTTTCAGTTGCGCACCGGCAGCGATTTGCACCAAGCCCTGACGATTAAAGCCCTGCAAGCGGGTGAGAGCCTGAATCAGTTTTGTGTGGGGGTGTTGCAACAGGCGGTGCATCCGCAGGCCGCATCCGCCAAAGGGAAGCGTTCGGGAACTGCCCGGCGTTAAAGGTCGCTGTGGTATGCTAGGGCCA
Organism: Cyanobacteria bacterium UBA7694; assembly: GCA_002482705.1. Taxonomy (GTDB): domain Bacteria; phylum Cyanobacteriota; class Sericytochromatia; order UBA7694; family UBA7694; genus UBA7694. The sequence continues at coordinate 4,350 of DLGM01000333.1, read as the reverse complement.
TTCTGACTCAAGGACTTGGTTTATGCGCACTGTATTTTGGCCGTTGCTCACCCTGCCGCTGCTGATGGCGGCCACCCCCGCCCCACCCCAAGTGGCGGCTGGCCCGATGGTCGGGGCCANNAAAACCCAGGCCCCCGCCGAGGTGCGCTACCGCTACTGGCCCGAAGGGCAAACTCAGCAGGCGCGCTGGAGTACCACAGCCACCACCCATACCTCCAGTTCGTTGGCTGCCACCATCACCCTCACCGAGCTGCAACCGGGCACCCGCTACCACTACCAACTCTACCTGGATAACCAAGCCGTCCAGCTTCCCCAAACCCTGTCGTTCTCGACCCAACCCAACTGGCGCTGGGAAAAGGGGGATCCACCCACATTTACCTTTGCAGCGGGCTCCTGTGCCTATATCAACGACCCGGAAGAAACCCCAGCCCAGCAGCTCGGTGGCAATTATGAAGTGTTTCAGGCGATTGCCGCTCACAAGCCCAACGCCATGCTGTGGCTCGGCGACAATATCTACCTGCGCGAGCCGGACTTTTTCTCGGCGGCGCGCATTGATCGCCGCTACCACCAAGGCCGGGCGGTGCCCGAACTGCAGCCCCTGTTAAGCAGTGTCGCCCACTACGCCACCTGGGACGATCACGACTACGGGGCCAACGATGCGGACCGCACCTACCGCCTGCGCGAGGACTCGTTCGATCTGTTTAAACGCTATTGGGCCAACCCCAGCTATGGCCTGCCGGGGGTGCCGGGCGTGTTCACCCGCTTTGAATGGGGCGACGTGGAGTTTTTTCTGACCGACAACCGCTACCACCGCGCCCCCAACCGCTACCCTGATCCCAACCGCGACTTCTTTGGGCCAGCCCAGCGCCAATGGCTGCAAGAGAGCCTGGCCAGCAGCCGCGCGACCTTTAAAATCATTGTCGTCGGCAACCAGATGCTCAACCGCCAAGTGCGCTCGGAAAATGCCTATAGCTACGCGGGCGAGTACCAGGGCTTTTTAGACTGGCTGGCGGCGGCCAAAATCCCCGGCGTGGTGCTGCTCACGGGCGATCGCCACCACAGCGAACTGCTCAAACTCGAGCGGCCCGGCACCTATCCGCTGTATGAGCTGACCGCATCACCCCTGACCAGCAAGGCCTATCCGCCCTTCCCGGAAGAAAAAGAGCTGGACGTGCGCGAGCCCGGTACCCTGTACACCGAGCGCAATTTTGCCCTGCTGCGCGTCAGCGGACCGCGCCAGCAGCGCACCCTGACCCTGGCGATCCACGATGTCAAAGGGCAACCCGTGTGGCAACGGCTCCTAAAAGAACAAGAACTGCGCTAAATTTTTTGGCCGCAGTCCCCGGTCGGGGTACAATGAAAAAAAACTTCGGTCAGTACGCTGCATGCTTCATTTTTTACCTGCTCCCCTGCTGGGCGTGATTGCCTTTACCCTCATTGCTCTGAATACCTGTTTTTCGTTTACGCTGTTTATTCCCGTGATTATTATCAAAGTTCTGTTTAAATTCCATACGGGCATTCGCCGCGCTTGCTCAGTCTGGCTGATGGAACTCGGGCAGCGCTGGGTACTGTGCAACAGCGGCGTTCTAGCGGTGGTACGCCCGGTCGAATGGGACATTGAAGGGCTCGAAAACCTGGATATGAACGGCTCTTATTTGCTGGTCAGCAACCACCAAACCTGGACCGATATTTTTGTCTTGCAGCATATTTTCCATCGCCGCATCCCGTTTTTGAAGTTTTTCTTAAAACAGGAGCTGATTTGGGTGCCGCTGCTGGGGGCGGCCTGGTGGGCCCTCGATTTTCCGTTTATGAAGCGCTACTCGCGGGAACAAATTGCCAAAAACCCGTCTTTGCGCGGCAAGGACATTGCCACCACGCGCACCTACTGTGAGCGCTTCAAGGATTATCCGGTGTCGGTGATTAACTTTTTAGAAGGCACCCGCCGCACCCCGGCCAAGCTGGCCAAATCGCCCTACCGCCACCTGCTCAAGCCCAAGGCCGGGGGCATTGCCCTGGTCTTAGCGGCCATGGGCGACTACCTGACAGAAGTGCTGGACGTGACCATCTTGTACCCGGACAACCCCGGCAAAAACCTGATCGGCCAGCTCTTGCAGGGCAAAATCAAGCGCATTGTGGTGCGCATCCGCCGTTTGCCAGTGCCCGCCAATACGGCCGGGCGCGATTACCAAGAAGATCCCGAATTCCAAACCCAAATCCAAAATTGGGTCAATACCCTCTGGGAAGAAAAAGACGCTCTGATCGAAGACCTCGAACAAAACCTTCAGCGGCCAATGCCCCTATCAGCAGGGAGCTGAGGCCGGAGGAGCTTGGGGACAGCAGATTTTCTGCCTCCCCTCCATGCCCCTGCACGGGCAGAAGATGTTCTGCCCTCTCCCCCCCCAACGGCTTATACTAAAGACATGCTCTCTCCCATTCCCCCTCCCCCCTCCCCCCAGAAACCCTGGCAGAAACTGGCCCTGCTCGGCCTAGCTCTGGTCGGGTTATGGCTCACAGCCCGCCTCCTAGGCCTGGAACAGCAGTTGGGGCAGCTTCAGCCTTGGATTGAGTCGCTTGGGGCTTGGGCACCTGCGGCCTTTATTGCCCTATACGTGGTCGCTACTGTGCTGGCGATACCCGGCGCAGCCATCACTGTTGCGGCCAGCCTTTTGTTCGGCTCCCTGTGGGGAGTGGTGTACGTCAGCATCGGATCAACCCTGGGGGCTGCCCTGTGCTTTCTAATTGCCCGGTATGTAGCCCGTGCCAGCATTGCCAAAGGCTTGGAAAACAACCCGGCATTCCAGCGTCTGGATCGCATGAGCGCCCAGCAAGGAGCCCTCATTGTTGCCATTACCCGCCTAGTGCCCCTCTTTCCCTTTAATCTGCTCAACTACGGTTTTGGCCTAACACGGGTTCCCTTTGTCACCTATATCGGGTGGTCTTGGCTGTGTATGTTGCCAGGCACCATTCTCTATGTGGTCGGGGCCGATGCAGTCAGCCAAATGCTTACACAGAGCCAAATTCCTTGGCCCTTGGTCACCATTGCCATCGTGATGTTTCTCGGATTGGCTTGGCTTACCCACCGGGTCCGAACCACCCTCAACAACCCGCCCCCACCATGACGCCCAGAAGACGCGCTCGCCATACCCCTGCACAGAGACAAGACGGAAAAAACCATGGTCAATTACTTGCTCAATGCGATTCCAGTAGCCCCAATCCCTAACAAAGACCTTGGGTATCAGCTCAAGGCAGCCATGAACCAGCTCAAAGACGCATTTTTTGACCTAGAGCTGGGCAAGGTCAACTATGCAGCCATGCGCAATGCCCCAGATTTTCAGGCTTACCAGGCAATTGCCGCCCAATTGCAGCACTTTGACCCCACGCAGTTGACAGGCCAACACGAGCGTCTGGCCTTCTGGATCAATATTTACAATGTGCTGGTGATCCATGGGATTGTCGCCCACGGCATACAGGCCAGTGTGCGCGAAGTGCCGCGCTTTTTTGAGCGCACCGCCTATACCATTGGCGGACAGCCTTATTCGCTGGATACCATCGAACACGGTATTCTGCGGCGCAACCGCAGCAAACACTGGTTATTGCCCCGCCCGCTGGGACACCACGACCCACGTCTGACAGCCATGGTGCCGCAATTGGATCCGCGCATCCACTGTGTGCTGGTGTGTGGAGCCAGCTCGTGCCCACCGATTGGCATGTATCAGGCCGATCGGCTCGATACCCAACTGGATGTGGCAGCACGGGGGTTTGTCAACAGCCCAGAGGTGCAGATCCACCCAGCAGAACAGCGCATTGAGCTGTCGAAGATTTTTCACTGGTATGGCCGTGACTTTGGCGACAAAGCCGATCTATTGGCCTGGATAGCGCGTTATCGCCCCCCGCAAGAACGTGCCCTGTGGGCCGCAGCCGGGCGCTGGAAGGTGGTGTACCGCCCTTATGACTGGAATCTCAATCAGTGACCGGATAAAGCCAGCATTTCCTGGGCCCGTTCGGGGCGCTGCTGGGTCAGGTAGCGCAGCAGTTCATATTGCACCCAGCGTTGCTCAATTTCACTCAGGTGGGTGGCAAAATAAATGTCCCGCACACCGACCTTGAAGGCCAAGTGGTAAATGGGCACACTATTGACGCGCATATTGCTGGCGCGCTCAACGGTGGTAATTAGCGCCAGCGGGGTTTCTTCGTTTTTTTGCCACAGCGAACCCATCACCTGGCGCAAGCGCATCCACTCTGGGGTCAGCTCAATTTCCGTAGCCACAAAGGCCTGCTCAATCGCCTTTTTACCCATATAAAAGCCCACCAACCAGAACGGTACCGAAAAGAGCATAAACAAAATGCCTC
>DLGM01000007.1 GCA_002482705.1 Cyanobacteria bacterium UBA7694 | reverse complement strand
CTTGTTTAAGAAAAACAACAAGAAGCAAAGAATTTTGGTTGCGGGCCTGGATTTGAACCAACGACGTTCGGGTTATGAGCCCGACGAGCTACCAGACTGCTCCATCCCGCGTTGGTATATTCATAGTAGCAGCCCCGTCTTGAGGGTGTAAAGGGGAATGGTTGTACAGATCAAAGAATAATCTGGATCAGGTCGCGATCAATGGCGGCAATCGCCTCTTTGATGCGGGCTTTAAAGGTGTCGGGAGCATAGGGCAAGGTTTCGAGCTGACGCAGCAGATCGAGCAGTTGGCGCATGGCCCGTACCACGTCTCCGTCCGCCATCTCCGTGAATTTAAACAGGGTCGACCACTTGCAGCCATTGCCCCATAAAATCACCAGGGGAGCAAAGTCAAACTCGACGGTGATTGGCAGGTGAATGTTTTCTTCTTCTTGCACATAACGCAAATCGTCAGCGACGTACAGAATTTCTTTAAAAACCTTGCGCAACTGGTTGGAGCAGGGCGAAAGATCGTGGTTCATATTGCGCCGTGGCTCAAACACCAGGGTTGAAAAGACGGCGGCAATCTCAACCGGGGAGAGTTCGTCAAAGTCAATGCTTTCAAGCACCAGCGAAATCAGCAGGTCGTTTTGGGCGCGAATATGGCTGGTGGTGTCTCCCAGGGCGGTTAACTCCCAAGCTTTGCCCTGGGGTTTAATGCGGCGGAAATATTGCAGCACCCGTGAGATGGCATCAAATTCTTGCAGGTAAATTTCCCGCTGGCGGTTGATCTGTTTTTGAATGGTGCGAATTTGTCCGCGCAAGTGGCGGATATAACTCTTGGTTTCAGCAGAGGGGGCAATTTGTTCAAGTGCCTGCTTTTTCTGCTCCATTTGTAGGCTCATATTAATGACCTCTTTATTGGTCAAATATTGGCCAAAGCTCTTTTGTAAAACGCCGCGAATTTCTGGGCGTTCAAGCTTGCGGAACAGGTTCAGCACCATATTGTACGACAGGCTGAAGTGGCTGGCGATCGGGTCGTAATCGCCCTCAATCAGATCAGCGGTTTGGTAAGGAGATTGGTACATGCCGCCCAAAATCACGCAATAACCGACCGGGTCTTTGCCCCGACGGCCAGCCCGGCCCGTCATCTGGGTGAACTCGTTGACGGTCAGGGTGCGGTGGCCGCCGTCCGTGCGTTTGGACAGGCTGCTGATCACGGTGGTGCGAGCGGGCATATTAATGCCTGCGGCCAGGGTTTCGGTGGCGAACACGACTTTGACCAAATTCTTTTGAAAGAGGATTTCGACCAAGTGGCGGAGCATGGGCACGAGCCCGGCGTGGTGGGCCGAAATACCCATGGGCAGGGCCAATAACAGGTTTTCGGTAGACGGGCCAGTTTCTTTGAGGCTGGGATGCTCTTGCACCAGGGCCTTGATTTCGGCTTCGATCAGTTTGCGCTCTTCGGGGGTGGTCAGAGACATACCGCTGTCGAGACAGTGTTCCAGGGCATCATCACAGTTCTTGCGACTGAAAATGAAATAGATGGCCGGGAGCATATTTTCGGCCTGTAAAACTTCAACCACTTGGGCCTCAGCGGGCTTGTCAGGCTTGGGGCGTTTCCCCCCGCGTTTGCCACCCTGTAAACGGGCCTGTTGTTGGGCCTGTTTCTTTTGTTGTTTGAGCTTGGTGGCAATGCGCTGGAGTTTGGGGTGCATTTCCCCCTGGTCGTCAAAGACCGGTACCAGACGCTGCTCATGGTAATAAAAGTGATTGAGCGGCACCGAGCGCTCGCGGTGTTCGATCACGCGCATGGGATTGTGAATGGAGCTAATCCAGGCGGCCAATTCGTGGGCGTTGGCAATGGTGGCGGATAAAGCCACCAAGCAGATATGGGAGGGGGCGTGAATAATGATTTCTTCCCAGACAGTGCCGCGATCCATGTCATTCATGTAGTGGCATTCATCGACCACGATATACAAGACCGAGTCGAGGCGATGGGGGTTTTGGTAGAGGATATTGCGCAGAATTTCGGTGGTCATGACCACCACAGAAGCACCGGGATTGACGGACACGTCGCCCGTGACAAGCCCCACTTGATCTTCAGGATAGTGTTCAAGCAGGTCGCGGTATTTCTGGTTGCTCAGGGCTTTCAGGGGGGTGGTATAAATGACCTGCAATTTGCGGTCTAAGGCTTCAAAGATGGCGAACTCAGCGACAATCGTTTTGCCCGAGCCAGTTGGAGCTGTGACCAGCACCGAGCGCCCTTCCAGTAATTCTTGGGCGGCTTCAATCTGGAACGTATCAAGGGGAAAGTCGTAGCGGGCTTTAAATTGTTCAATGATCGGATACACCCGGGGTGCGGGTGTGGAGGTCGGTAATTTACTCATAGGTGTCTCATGGTTTCTTAAATAGGGCAAAAATAGAGGCCCGAAAGGGGATGCCAGTAGCGGAGGGGGGGGTCATGCTCAATCTTCCCCAATTGTACCCAAGGCCATGGCTGGCAGGCAATGGACTCCGCGCTAGTTACCAGCTTGCAGAATCAGGTAACCTTCTTGGTGTTTGACCTGACGCAATTTGCCGAGCTTGATGTCACCCAGATCGGGCAGAGAGACGCCATCCCCATAGGGTACACCGCCATCCACCATTTTGCGCACCTGATCTTTGATCAGTTTGTCAGGCAGAGGGATGGCGGCCATGGCTTTGGCATTTTTAGGGGTAAACATCAGTGCACCGTCAGCGGTATTGCTGAATTCGAGGTCAAGGCTGATCGGAATCGCGCCGAACATATCGCCATAGACGCGGGCGGCATTGGGTTCTAAGGTGGTGGCCACATTTTTGAGCGAACCGCCGTTGCCCAGTTTGCCTTTCAGGATTTCGGCAAATTTAGGGGCGGTAATGCCCACAAAGCCTTCTTCAAGGTGCAGGAAGGTTTCGCCGTCTTTTTCTAATTGCAGGGGGGTTGCGGCGGTTTTGTCTTCCATGCGAACCACGCCGTCTTTGACAAAATAACCGTCATAATAGAAGTGGCCACCGGCAATGCTGATGGCATTGGCGCGGGGGGTATTCACCACGCTGTCGACATAAGCGACGTCGCTGAGGCTATTGCCCGCCGTAATGGTGAGGGTGCCTTGATGGGTGGTAATCCGCTGTAGGCCTAAGCTCAGGCCTGGCTTTTCCATGATCTTATTGGGATTGACAAAAACCGAGTTGCCTTGGGTGTAATAACCTTTTTCCTGATCACGCAGCTTTAACACTTTGTCGAGGTTCAGGCCCAGGGTATTCATCAGGCCGGTCATGGGCAACCCCAAAACTTTCACCTTTTGCAGGTCAAAACGCACTTGGCCACTGGCGGTGGCTTGAATTTGCCCGGTGGCTTCGACCGGCAGGCCGATGCCTAAGGCTTTGACTTTGGCCGCCACACGAATTTGGTTATTGTCATTGAAGCTGACCTGAGCGCTTTTGACCGGCAGGTTTTTACCCTGTTGTGCGAGCAAGGCGGTGATCGTGGCGTTGACATCTTTGTCGGTCACTTGCACTTGCGCGGCATTGAGGTGCAGATTAAAATCGAGACCTTCGAGATGGAGCGGGTTTTCAGGGGTGCGATCGGTCAAAGACAGATTGGCATAAGGCACTTTAATGTCGAGGTGGTTAAAGACCTTGTAGCTGACATTGTGGGCTTCGATGTGGGTTTGCCCGGCGTCGCGGCGATAGGTGTCGGTGCCAAAGGCCCGCATAAACTCGCTGCTGGGAGCCGTTTGTGGGGCACGAACAGGAGCAGCAGGAGGCGCAGCCAACGTGCGTTGGGCGGAGAAAATTGCTTTTTCGTAGGGGTTAAAGCCTTTGACCGGAATCGTTGGCATGGGGTAAAGAGCCTCCAGGGTGCTGGTACTCTTATAGGTAAAGGCAAGATTAAACTTTCGTTAATCCAAGGAAAACTTGTAAAGTTTTGTGAAGAAGCAAAAAATGAAAAATGCGCCTGGCTGGAGTCGAACCAGCGACACCTGGCTCCGGAGGCCAGTGCTCTATCCACTGAGCTACAAGCGCGATCACCTGATAAATACAGGCAAGGCCAGTATAACAGACCCGGTCAAAGGGCGTCAAAAGAATGGCTGACTTTTCTTGAAGCAGAGAAATTCAGCCCTGTGAAAGGCCCTTTTAAAACCGGTCAACTCCAGCATTAATGCGGTGTTAGACTCGCTTCTAGTTCCGTGGTAGTATGAACATGTGCTGAAAGACACGTATCTGTGGCAGTAAGCCCCCTGGTGACTTTTCAGAATCGGGGTTGCTCCTCTTTTTCCTCATTTTCCAGTGGCTCTCAGCAAGGTCTATATAAGGAAGGTTTTTCGACGTGGAAATCGTCATTCTCAACGGAGCCCGCACCCCTTTTGGTAAGTTCGGTGGCGGCCTTAAAGATATTTCTGCTACTGAACTCGGCGTTTTGGCCGTTAACGAAGCGCTGCAACGCAGCCAAATCAAACCCGAACAAGTTGATCACGTAATTATGGGCAATGTCGCCCACTCGAGCCCGGATGCGGCCTATTTGGCCCGCCATGTGGGCATCAAGGCTGGGGTTCCGATTGAAACCCCGGCGCTGACCCTGAACCGTCTGTGTGGATCGGGTTTGCAGTCGGTGATCACCGCTGCCCAGCACATCCTGCTCAACGAAGCCAAAGTGGTGGTCGCTGGCGGTGCTGAAAACATGAGCCAAATTCCCTATGTGCTCAGCCAAGCCCGCTGGGGTTATCGCATGGGCAATGCCCCGATGATTGATATGCTGTCAGCGGCTTTAACCGACACCTGTGCGCAAGTGGCCATGTCGGATACCGCTGAAAACCTGGCCGAAAAATATGCCATCAGCCGCGAAGAGCAGGACGTGTTTGCGCTGCGCAGTCAGCAATTGGCCTCTGCAGCCCGCGATTCGGGCCGTTTGGCTCAGGAAATAGTGTCGGTACAGCTCAACGACAAGAAAAAAACGGTCGTGGCACACGATGAGCATATGCGCCCGGATACCAGTGCTGAAAGCTTGGCCAAACTGCCAGCGGCTTTCCGTAAAAATGGTTCGGTGACAGCCGGTAACGCCAGCGGTATTAATGATGGCGCTGGGGCTGTGGTGGTCACCAGCCGTGAGCACGCCGATTCGCTGGGGCTGCAACCCATGGCCCGTGTTTGTGCTTGGGCAACCGTGGGGGTGCCCCCGGAAATTATGGGTATTGGCCCGGCTCCGGCCATTCGCCAAGCGGTTGAAAAAGCCGGTCTGACCTTGGATGATATTGATCTCTTTGAAGTTAACGAGGCCTTTGCGGCTCAGTATCTGGCTGTCGAAAAAGAGCTGGGCCTGGATCGCAACAAGGTCAACGTCAATGGCGGTGCAATTGCCATTGGTCACCCGTTGGGTGCCTCTGGCACTCGTGTGCTTCTGACCCTGTTGTACGAACTCAAAGCACGTGGGCTGCGCTATGGTGTGGCATCCCTGTGTATTGGGGGCGGACAGGGGATTGCCATGGTTGTTGAAAACCTGGCCTGACAGTGACTATGGACACCCAAGAGGATCTCTACGCGCTTTTACAGGTACATCCGAAAGCGACATCCGACGTGATCAAAAAAGCGTATCGGGCGCTGATGCTCAAAAACCACCCAGATAAAGGGGGGGATGAGCAGCTTGCCCAGCGCCTGAATACGGCCTACGCCATTTTGATTGACGCCGATAAGCGCCTCGATTATGACCGCCAGCGCAATGAGATCCTCGTCCGCCGTGTGGCCTGGGAGCGCAAACAAGCTGAAGCTGCGCGCCAGGCCCGCGAAGAAGCCGAACTCTATAAGCCCCCGCCCGAAATTCGGCGCATGGAGGGCAACTACCACCTGCCCATTCTGTGGGGTTCCCACTTGGTGGCCGCTGATGAACGGGGTAACCGGGTCTTGCTCCTCGATGAAAAGGGCAATGTGGTCTGGGTCTATGGCAAGTCGCCCAAAGAAAAACTGGTCAAACCCCGGCTGGCCCAATTTACGCCTCAAGGGCAAATCATGGTCCTCGACAGCGGCCAACAGCGTCTTTTGCGCATGAACCTCAAAAAAGAAATTACCTGGGCCTATGAATACCCCGATCAGCCCAGTCGCCGGGCCCAGGCCCAACCGCGCTTTTTTAATCAAACGGTCAGCGGTACGGTCTTACTCACCGATGCCGGTAACCGTGCCATCTACGAAATTAACGAAGGCCAGCAAATTGTCTGGGAATTCACCGGACGCTTGTCTTTTCACCTCAAGCTCAATCATTTGCTGGTACAGCCAGACCTGTTTGTGCCCGTGGCCGCGATTGCCCTCGATAATGGCCACATTTTAGTGGCTGATCAGGGCAATGGGCGCGTCTATGAAATTAACCGCAAGGGCAAATTGACCTGGGTGTACCCGGCGAAAAAGCAGCAAACCCTGGAGGCTGTCAACTTTATCTGGCGTTTAAAAAACGGCAACACCTGGATTGCCTCTGATAAGATCGAGGAGGTCAACCCCCAGGGGGATGTAGTTTGGACATACCAGCAGATCGCCGATGCTGATATTAAACAGGCTTATCCGCTGCCGGATGGGCGCTTTTTGCTCGACTTTTCCCATCTGGTTAAACGGGGGATTAACCAGGAGTTGATGATGGTCAACCCGGCTCACAAAATCCTCTTCCGCCACTATTATTCACAGTACCGTTTTATTTAAACAGGGAGCACGTTCATGGAAAGCACAAAAATTCAGGCCTTGTGGAATCTCTGCTCGGAGCTCAAGCTCAAACGGCAGCAGTTACTGGAACAGTGGAAGAGTACCCAAGGTTATCTTGATTATCAGCAAGACCTCTTAGAACGTGAGTTTCTGACTTTGCGTGCCCATAACCACGGGCTGGCTGAGACCCTTTCAACCCTGCACACTGATTTGCATCAACTCCGGGCCGGATGGCAAGAACACATCAGCCGCAGCTTGTCTTTACAGCAGGAATTTGCTTCCCTGGATGTGTCTTATGCCGAACTCAACAGCAATTTTTCCAGCCTGCAACGCGAATTACAGGGGCTTCAGCAAGAGCTGAGCCAGCAGGCTGAGCAAAGCCAGGAATTGGCGGCCCTGCAAGCGCGTTTTACCGATCAACAAAATGAACTGACCACAATCAGCCAAGATTATCAGCAGCAGCGTGGTGATTTACAGATCTTGTTACAGGAAAAGACCTTGCAGCAGGGCAAAGTCGGTGAATTAAAACAAGAATTACAGGCCTTGCGCACGCGCTTTTCGGATGTGAATGGCTCGATTGCTCAGGTCTTTGCCGATCTTAGCAACTATCAAAAAGCCTGGCGTCAAGAACGAGAAAGCCGCATTCAGGCCTATGAGCAGCTCAAAACGGACTATGCCCAACTGGAAGCGGAACTGACGGCCCGTCAGACGGAAGTGGCTGAGCTGAGCACAGAGCTGGCAGAATCGGCCATGGCGCGTGAACAATTACAACATAACCTTGATGCCAAATCCCAAGCCTTGACCGAGGCGGAAGCCGCTCATAAATTGACCCAAGTTCAAGCGGCGGCAACAGCGTCCGAACTGCTCAATTTGCAGGGGCTGCGGGCCGAACTGGCAGGCCAGCTTGACCAGCTCAAAGAACAACTGGCAGGCTTGCAGACCCAGTTGACGGAGCATGAGCGCAATGCAGAAAATGAGCGCGCGCAACAGGTCGCCCAACAGGCCGAATTACAGGCCAATCTGACGGCTTTAGAGGCTGCCAAAACAGCACTTGAGGCTGAGAAAAATGCGCAGCTTCAAGCTTTGGAAGAACAGTTAGAGACGCAGCAGCAAAAAACCGAGGCTCTGCAAGCTCAGTTGACTGAATCCCAATCCCAGCATGAATCCTTGCAGCAAGAGCTGAACACCGCCCATGCCGATGCCGAAACCTTGCGCAGCCAGTTGGCAGAAGCGGAAGCCCATGGCGCAACTTTACAGACTGAGGTGCAAACCTTAGAGGCACAGGTAAGTGCCCAAGTTGAAAAGGCGCACCAGCTCGAAACAGCCCTGGAGCAGGCCCGTGAAAAGACCGCTGAGTTGATCACACAGCTTGAGCAACATCAGGCGCAGTATGTGGCCCTCGAAACCGAACACCAGACCTTGGTCTCTGAGCAGGCGGTTACCCAAGCACAATTGTCCGAACAGCAAGAAGCCTATCACCAGCTCCAGGCTGAATTTGCTCAAGCTGTGGCGACTGCTGAACAGCAGCAAGTTGAGCAGGCCCAGGCAGAAAGCGCTTTGCGGGAAGAGTTACAAAATGCTGCAACCCAAGTGGCACGCATTCCCCAGGCCCAAATGCTGATCAGTGCGCAAAATGCCCGTTTGGCCGCGATGATCGCTGAACGGGAAAACCATTTGCCTCCGCTGCGGGCGGAGTTGGCCAGTTTGGCCGCTGAACAAGAACAGTTGGCGCAGCAGGCTCTGGCCCAGCATCAAGCCGCTTTACAATTACAGCAACACATTCAAGATTTGCAGCAAGAAATTGCGCGTAAAGATAAACTATTGGCCCAACTTGAAGGCGTGGAGCAGTCCGATGCCATTCGGTCTGCCCGTGAAGGGCTCACCGCTGAAATCCGTGTCGCCCGCGAGCAGATTGTTGTGTTGGTCGAGGATGGGGTGGCCCAGGATAATAAAGCTGAGGTTGCCCGTGAACAAGAGCGGGCCAGCAGCCTGCGCTTCCGCCAAGTGCAGCAGTCCGTTGCCTTGGCTGAACAAGAGCTGACCACTGCTCAGGCCTATACCCAAGAGCTGGGGCTTATTGCCGCTGCCTTGACCACCGATCAGCCCCTCCCAGCTATCCATGCCTCTGGTGAAATCACAGCTTTGCATACCCGTATTGGTCAGATGGAAGGGGTCCAGGCGACCTTGGCGCATGATCTCGAAGCGGCCCGCCAGCACAGCCGGAACTTAGAGCACGAACTGCAGCAAGCTCAGGCTGAGCAGCAGGCCAAAGGGCTACAAGCCAGCCAGTATCAAAGCGAGATTGAGCTTTTACGTCGCAAACTTTTGGCCAAAGAGCACGAGTTGCAGCAACAGGCAGAACGTCTCAGCCAGCAGCCGTCCGCCACGGCTTTTGAAGCGGCCCCCACCGCGAGCCCGCAGGCCGAGGCCGAAAGCCAGATTTCGGAACAGGTAGATCAAATTTCGTCACTGCTGTCGGAGCTGAATTTGGGTTTTGCCGGGGGCCTCATGGAAGAGGACACCGAAGACAACTTTTTGGACGAAGAGGACGAGTTTGAAGTTGAGGAAACGCCTGCCAAGCCCCGTCAGCGCCAAATTTTGATTTACTCGGAATCGGTGGCTGAAAAAGAAGACTGGAGCCAACAATTGCAAGCCTATTTGCAAGAGTTCTCGTTGGGTTGCCAATGGGTCAATGGTAAAAGTTTGCCCGATCTCGCTGCGGCCTCTGTAAAGGGGTTGGTCTTTCTGGTGGAGCCCTCCCAAAATCCCAATCCTGATCTGATGCGTAAGCTTCAGCAGCAGGGTATTCCCTTTGTGAAACACCATGTCAGTAACGTTACACGCTTAAAGATAGATATTCTGGATGCCTTCATTCGTTAAAACGTGGGTGACAAGCCTGTTGTTATGGGCCCTCAGTGCCCCAGCTTGGGGTACCGAGGCGCGCTTGCGAGAGCGAGCCCCCCTGTGCCCGGAACCGCGCGCGGCATGTACCCCTCTGTTTTATCTCAATCCGGGTGAATCCGTCGAAGTCTTGCGCGTGTCTCCCGAGCATGAGGATTGGCTGGCGGTGCGTTTTGGCCCAGGAGGCCGAGAAGGCTGGTTGCCGCGCAATGTCTTGGCACTGAACGTGCCCCAGGCTCTGAGCCCGGAAGTGATGGCCCGTTTACCAGAAGGGCCCGGACGCTTTGGGTTTGGGGAGCCTCTCCAGTTTCAGATCGGTTTGCAAGCTTGGCATTATACCCATGAGGGATTGGTGCCGCAACCGGCTTGGAAAGTGCGCTCGGAGCTGCTCGGTCGTTTAATTGCCATCAGCCCCGCTCAGGCCTGGGGCATTACCACTGCTGATACACAGGCCTTTGTCCAGCATCTCAGGTTTACCTTATCACCTCGCCCCCAATTGGAGACACTATTGCGCTTGGCCCAGCCCACCACGGAGGCTTTTGTGGCTCAAACAGGGCCCTTGACCTTGGTTTTGGGCAAAGGCACTGGGTTTTGGGGTGAAAGTATTTTGGTTGGGCTCGATGCTCAGGGGATGCCTTGGCTCCATGTCGCCAATAGTGACGATTTGCCAGCCTTTTTCCCCGGTGCCTTGCGGGCCCGTTACCAACCACGCACCTGTGTACCGCTGGCGCTGGATGCCCAAGGGGTCTTGTATGCCAAGGCCGTTCGCCGCAGTGGTGAAACGGTGATCGTGATGGTCTTGCCGTCGGCCCGGGCTGAATGGGACTATCTGGGCGAATTGACCTGGCCTGTTGACCAACCCATCCCCACGGCCAAAGACATCCCCGTGGTGCGGGCTGCACGAGGAGGCGGCTTGACGGGGCTACTGGTAGGTAGCGGGGTATTACAACGCCTGTATTTATTTGCTCTGACGGGGGAGCAGATTTGGCAAGGGCCCGTTGCTGAAGCCAGTGATTTGCACCTTGATCCTCAGGGGCAATTGTGGACACTTCAGGGCCAGCAGTTATTGCGCTGGCAAGCAGCGGCTCCGACCTCTGCACCGCGCCGCTAACATTTTTTGGGCTTCTGAAAATAGTTATGATAAGATTAATTGTGAGTTTCTTCACATCAATGACGGAAGCAAAAGTGAAACACCCATGGTGACCTTAACTTCAGTAAAGCCAGATCTTCTCCATCCCGCTCAAACCCTTGGCGATTTGTTGCGCAATGCGCGTCTCCAAACGGGCGTTCAACTTGAAGAGGTCGCTTTGCGCACCTATATTAAGCTGCCTTATCTTCAGGCCCTTGAAGACAATCGTTATGAGCAGTTGCCCGCTGCGGTCTACACCTCGGGTTATATCCGGCAATATGCCAAACTGCTGGGCTTGGATGGTAACGAGTTGGTGCAACGTTATCACCAAGAGGCCTATGCCCATCAATTGGCACAAAAAGGCGTGGTAACGGCTCCGGCCGTAGCGGCCGTGTACCCCCTCGATTTACAGACCCCGCAGTTTAAGGGGGAGTTTACCCCGGTTGTCAGCCACAGCAATGGGCGCGTCAAAATTGAAGAAATTGGTCTCCCGGAACCCGAACAGAATACCGTTACGGAGCAGGATATGGACGGCGATGCGTCTGAAGATCTGACCCCCCCCGCACCCACTGAACAAGAGTTGGCGGCTCAAACCTTAGCCGGGGCTCGCCAAGAAGCCCAGGTCATGCGCCATCAAGCTGAGCAATATGCCGAACACGTGCTGGTACATCTCGAAGAGGAAATTCAGAAAACACTGGCTGTTGTGCGCAATGGGCGTGCTTATTTGAAAAAACGCCTTGAGAATCACGACAAAGCCTAAAATAGGCCGATTTAGTCGCTAAAATACCGGCCTATACGCATGATGTGAGCCTTTTCTGCCTATAATACCTAGAGCAGAATACGCACGTGCTGCCCCACTTTCTTCTTACGGAGTAAAGCCCATGACTGGAGTCCACTTTTCCGCCCACAACCGTCAAATCCCTGATCAGGTCTTGACCAGCCCCCGCGACAATGTCTTTGAAAAGAACAATGTCCGCTTCCGGATTGGGGGCCAATATTTAACCGATTTCTCTGACAAAGGCATTAAGAACTTTATCAAAGAACATCACAATCAAAAGACCGGTTTCTTGGGTTCCTTGGGTTTGGGCTGGGGAGGGAAAGATCTTGATTTTAAAGAGGTCAAAGCTTTTATTCAAGCGACGGCTGCCAATGCGGACAAGGTCCAAGGGGCGACCTTTGAACTGACTGATCCAGAGCTGGGTTTATTTGATGATGACGATGTTTCCGTCAAAGACATCAAAAGCAGCTTTAACCTGCAATTTAAAGAAACACCGGGCTCCTCGGCCACAGAAGTTTCTTTTGTGGACGTGACGGGGGCGACCTACGACCTTAAAATTGCCAAAGATGCTGAAGCCGCAGCAAAAAAAGCGTTGGATAAAGGCCGGGGCACCCACGACCTCTTGCAAAAAGAGTATGACAAGGCCGTTGAGCGTCGCGACAGCATTGCCAAAACCATTGGCGGCGACGCCATGAAACAACTGGGTGAGTTCCAAGAGCGTCTGACAACGACCAATACCCGGATTAGCAGCCTTGATCAGGAAATTGCCAAAGCCCGTCAGGATTTGGCCGCAGGTACGGTTCCTGAAGCGCAGCGTGGCCAATATCACCACATGATTCGCGGCATGGAAGCCGAAAAAAAAGATTTGCAGCAAGAGCTCACCAATATTCGCAAAGAGATGGGTAAAACCCACGGATTCTGGAGCTTTATGGGGGGCGGTGAAAGCCTCAACGACCTCTTCCAGGCCAACGAAGTGGTTAAAAATGCCCGTATTCGCCTGGAAGCCCATGATGAAAAGAGCGGTTTTGCCCAGTTACAGGCTGCTTATGACAAGGCCGTTGAACGCCGTAAAGCCGTAGAGGCCGGAAAAAGCCTTTCCGAAGTGGATCCCGACTTTGCCCGCGCCCAAGCCATCAGTGGTGCTGAAGAGCCCGCAACAGTGGATACTCCTGCTCGNNCCGACACCCTCTGGCCCTTCGGTGGCCGAGCGGGTACAGGCATTGTTGCAAAAGAGCCCAGCCGAACAATTGGAAGCGGTGGCCGATCTCAATCCCGAAGAGCGCATGGCGATGTTACGCTTGGCCGACGACTATATTCGCGCCGCTGATGACAGCAACCCCCTCGGTCTGTCTCCCGCTCAGTTTGAAGGTCTGAAATCCCTCAAGCCAGCAGCTCAGTCTTTGCGCCTCAATTTATTAGTCACCGCAGATGAAACCTCCCAGAGCAGCTATTTGCAAACCCTCAGCCAGCGCCAAAAAGAGGAGCTGAGTGCTCAGCTTGCTAACCAAGTTATTGCTCAGCGTTTTGCCCAACAGGCCGAGGCCTTGCGCAATCGGCTCTCTGCTCAATCACCTGAAGAGCGGGTGGCACCTACCCCCAGTGAGCCTCCTGCGGCTCCCATTGATACTCCTGTGGCTGCACCCACGGCGGATGCGCCCACGGTGCCAACGGAGGTTGCCCCTCAGCCCGCTGTACCGCAACCCTCTGAACCGCCGATGACACCAGCAGTTGCCCCGGTGGTGCCCTCAGCGCCCGTCGCGGTTCCTGAACCCACCACCAGTGCACTCCCTGATCAGCCGCCGGTGGCTCCAACCCCGCCTGAACCCTTTGTGCCCACGGAAGTGGTCAGTGCCCCGGTGAGTGAAGCGCCCTTTACACCGCCTCCTGCGCCGGAGTTGCCGCCCGTAGTGCCTCAGGCAGTGTCACCAGTCGCCCCCCCTGCTGTTGAAGCCCCGCCCGTTGTTCCCCCCACGGTTGAGCCTGTGGTTGCTCCGCAGCCAGAGCCCCCGCTGCGTCGCCCCTCACAACTGCCCAGTACCCCCGCTGCTCCGGCTTTTGACGCCAGTGCATTCTTAAAGTTATCTGCTGAAGAGCAGATTGAGCAGTTCCCGGCTTTGCCTTTGGCCGATCAGAAAAAAGTCTTTGCCCGTATGGCTCCTCAACAGCGGGCCGAGCAATTGCTCAATTTGACTCTGAGCGAAAACCCGGGTCAATCCCGCGAACAGCTCATGACCCTGCTCAACCAAGAGCAAAAAGTGGCGGTTGCGGGCGTCTTGCTCGAATCTCTCCCTGTGGTGCAAAACGATTACCCCCACATTGCTGAAGGCATTTACAGTGTGCTGAATGGTTTGGGCGTGAATCCCGATCAGGTGCCGACCCCGGCCACCGCACCCACCCCTCCTGCACCCGTGGCTCCCACTGCCGCTCCCATCGATCCCACGGCTTCTGATTTGAGCCAAGTTCCAGCTCCCGCTGTGCAGCCGCTGGCCGTTGATCTACAGCCCGTAACCGGGGGGGCCCCGCCGCCTGCGGATCTGTCGGGCAAAATCAAAGAACTGGAAGCCTTGTTGGCCGATCGCAGTTGGATGGGTTTTGGGGGCGTTACACAACCGGCCCAAGTCATGACGCTCAGCGAAGAGGTCTGGACTCAGGGGACCCAAGCCAATCGCCATAAATTGGCCGATGTTTTGGTTAAAGGCAAGAACTCCGCTGAGTTGGCGCGGATTCTGGCCAATCAAGCGGTCACCGACCAAGAGGTGGGGCAAATCCTCACCCATCCACAATTTGCCCTCAAAGAATACATGAATGCCATTGATGACAGTAAAGCGACCCTGATGCTCATTTCTTTAGGGCGCTTAGCTGGAGCCGGTGACACCAAAGCCGGAGATGCGATCAAGGCCACGGCAGCAGCCTATTCCAGCGGCTGGGATCGCGAAACCCCGCTGAAAAATATGCAAACCCAGCTCCAGTCTGAAAATCTCTGGAATAAGATACCTAAAGGGGTGAGAGATAGCGTTGAAAACGTGTTCAACTCTTGGTGGAACTGATCTCCAAACCCTTGATCAGCTGACGTTTGTGGCCTTTGATCTTGAGACCACAGGCCTCAATGCATCCCGTGACCGCATTCTCGAAATTGGGGCTGTGCGCTTCTCGCTCACCGATGAAGCTGAAGCACATTTCTCGGTCTTGGTTGACCCCTGTGGGCCGATCCCTGAAGAGGTGATTGCGGTGCACGGGATTACGCCTGAAATGGTCAAGGGGGCTCCGGTTTTTGCTGACGTGGCCTCCGATTTTCTGGCTTTTGTGGGCGATGCGCTCCTGTTGGCGCACAATGCCTCGTTTGACCTCGCCTTTGTCGCCTGTGAACTGCGCCGGGCCCATCTGCCAGTGCCTGACCTGCGCGGGTTTGACTCCTGCCGTTTGGCCCGCCCTTTGATCCCGGAGTCACCCAATTACAAGCTGCAAACCTTGATACAGCATTTTGGTTTTGATGCCGGAGGGCAAGCCCATCGCTCATTGCCTGATGCCCGAGCCTGTGCCCATGTCTTCCGCCAGTGTATTGCCCGTTTGCCTCAGGGCATCACCACGCCGGTTGCTGATTTGGTTCAGGCGTATCCCCAAGCTCAGGCGGGGTTTGATCAGGTGCAGCAAGCGGCCCCGGCCATGAGCCGACTGGCGGAACAAATTCGCGTCGCCATCCATGAGCGCCAAGATCTCAAAATCCAGTACATGAATGCCCGCAGTCAGCACTTAGAGCGTCAGGTGACCCCCATTTTCTTGGGAGGGGTGGGCGGATATACCTACTTGGAAGCCTTTTGCCATCTGCGCCAAGAGCAGCGCCAATTTCGTCTGAATCGTATTTCGGCCTTGGCTTTAGCGGTATAAAACGCTTGAGCTGCCGTCAGACCAGATAATTCCCGAAAAAAAATTGAACTGCGTTTAAAATCGCGGTAAAATGGGCCCTAGGTACGAAAGTTTCATGGGAGTCTTCTCTAAGTATTAAATTAGGGATAATGATTTCTTAACTTTCCCTTGCTGCACTTCCTGCTCAGGAGCTCATCTCATGTTTAAATCTATTCGCCCCTTGTTAGCCAGTGGCTTATTGGCTGCTGCCCTTCTCAATGCCTGTCAGGCCCCTCAGGGGCCCGGTCCCGCTGCGTTTAATAATAACCGCTTACAAGCCCAGAGTCGTACTGCGGCTCCCCAAGCTGATCTATCGCGTAACAGTATCGGAGCAGCCAAAAATATTATTGCCAGCCGCACGGCCCGCCCTCCTGTTGTGGCCCGTCCGCCGGTCAGCCGCACCCCGTTGGCGCGCGTTGACACTCCCGACTGGGTACGTGATGCGGTTTTTTACCAGATCTTCCCCGAGCGCTTTCACAACGGCAATAAACAAAATGATCCGCCTGGCACCGAGCCCTGGGGCAGTCAGCCCAAACTGTTTAACTTTATGGGCGGCGACTTAGAGGGCGTCATTCAAAAGCTTCCTTACCTCAAAGAATTGGGGGTGAACGCCATCTATTTCAACCCCATTTTTGAAGCTCCCACTTCCAACCACAAATATGACACCGCTGATTATCTTAAAATCGACAAATCATTTGGGGATATTAATACCTTCCGCACGCTGGTTCAGCGGGCACATTCAATGGGTATCAAAGTGGTGTTAGACGCGGTCTTTAACCACTCTGGCGACCATCACTGGGCCTTCCAGGATGCGGTCAAAAATGGCCCTGGCTCGAAATACTGGAACTGGTACCTCTTCCACGGCTTCCCCGTCGTCAAAGATCCCAAACCGAACTACGACTCGTGGTGGGGCTTTGCCAGCCTGCCCAAATTTAACGAATACAACCCGGAAGTACGTGCCTATCTGCGTCAGATCGCCGAATTCTGGACCAAGACCGGCATTGACGGTTGGCGTCTGGATGTCCCGAACGAAGTGCGCGACATGGAGGTGTGGCGCGAATTCCGCCGCACCGTCAAAGGGATTAACCCCAATGCCTACATTGTGGGCGAAATCTGGGGGGACGGCACTCCCTGGCTGCAGGGTGACCAGTTTGATGCGGTCATGAACTACCAGTTCCGCGACCAAGTTTTTGACTTCTTTGTCAACGACAAAACCAACGTCGACCAAATCGATTGGGGCTTGGAAGGCCTGCGCAACCGCCACCCTGAATCAGTCAACTATGCTATGTTCAACGTGCTGGGCAGCCATGATACGGCGCGTATGTTGACTATGGCCAAAAATGACATCAACAAGGTCAAAATGATGGCCCTGTTCCAAATGACCTATGTGGGTGCACCGGTCATTTATTACGGTGATGAAATTGGCTTACAAGGTGAAATGGATCCCGGTTGCCGTGCCGCCATGCCCTGGGATCCGGCCCAGCATAACCAAGATCTCAAAGCCTATTACAAGCGCCTGATCCAACTGCGCAACCAGTACCCTGCTCTGCGCCGGGGCGGTTTCCGCAGCGTTATGCGCCACAATGATAACCGCACCTTTGCCTATGTGCGGGAAGATCAGCGCAATAAGCTGGTGGTGGCCTTTAACAACCATACCCGTCCCCAGGATATTGCTGTGGATGCCGCTCGCGTGAATCTGCCCGATGGCACCCTGCGCGACCTGCTTACCAACCGCACCTTCCAAGTGCGCGGCGGGCAAATGGTGCTGCCTCAGGTGCCCCCCAAGAGCGGGATGTTGCTGGAGCTTGTCCCCGCACGCTAGCGCTGATTTAAAAAAGGCCCTCAGAAGAGGGCCTTTTTTCATGTTCAAGCCTGTGTTACGGTGCAGGTATGAGATATCCTCTGACGGTGGTCATGCCCACCTATAATCGCCTTGCCTTACTTCAATGGAGTATCCCGGCCCTTTTGAACCAGCGCTGGGATGGGTTTGAAATGGTGATAGTGGATGATGGCTCAAGTGATGGCACGGCGGATTGGTTGCAGGTTTTGGCTCGGCGTCAGCCGCGCTTACATCCCCTGATCTTGCCCCATAATCAGGGACGGGTGGCGGCTCGGAACGCTGGCATTGAGGCGGCACAGGGGGAACTGATTTTGTTTCTCGACAGTGACGTGATTGTCGATTCGGAGTGTGTTGCGCGCCACTGGCGCATGCACTTGGTTTTAGGGCCAGGCTGGATTTGTCAGGGAGCACTGGTGCAAACGGAGCATGTGCCGCCGCAGGGGGCTCCTAGTATCTGGACCGATGCTTCACGGGCCCAGTTTGCTACGGGCAATGTGTCTGTTGCCCGCCAAGCCTTAATCGTTGCGGGGGGCTTTGATCCCTGTTTCCAAGAGTATGGCTGGGAGGATCTGGAGTTGGGGTTGCGCTTGCGGGCCCAGGGTTTGCGTACCCATTTTTTAGCTCAGGCTTGGGGGTACCATTATGAACCCCCGGTGGTTTGGCAGGATCTTCCGGCTCTGATTGCCAAAGAAGAAGCGCGAGGGCGGGGTGGAGCGCGTTTTTGGCGGAAACACCCTACCCTGGAAGTGGCCTTGATGGTGCAACATACACCGTTGCACCGTTGGTTGGATGGCCTTTTCACCGGGCATGGCTCCCGTTTGGAGGCCTTTTGGCTGCCTCGGTTAGAACGCTTGCGCAGACAGGGCCATGACAAATTGGCTTTGGCTTTACTCCGGGCCATGCTCAGCCACTACAGTCTCAAGGCGCTACAGGCTGAACTTCAGACACAAGAAGGCCGGGCATAAAGCCCGGCAAAGCGTAGAGAGTAGAAAAATGATTGTCTTTTAGCGACCGGTGGCACCGTAAGGCTGTTGGCCAACGGTTTGGCTTTGAGCGGGTTGGCTGGGGGTCATCCAACCGATTACTTTGCTGCGGATCCAGTCTTTGGCACCGGTTTTGGTTAACAGCTTGTCGGCCAGGTAACCACCGAGAATGCCTGCGCCACCGATCAGCAGGGTCAGAGGCAGGCCCGTGATGCTGGTAGCTGCCAGAGCGGCGGTGGCAATCCCGCCAGCGACGGTAGCACCCAAGCCAGTAGCTGCACCCGTTACGCTGTCGGTAACGATGCTGGAAACAGCTTGCAGTTTGGTTTTTTCACCGCGGAAGTAAGCGATGCCGTTGACCACAGCGGAGAAACCGCCGCTGACCACAGCGGAAAGGCCAGTGCTTTTGAGGGCCGTCATACCCAGGCCTTTCAGACCGCTCATGACGGTACCCGTGCCGTTTTTGATGCCACCGATAATGTCGCTGACTTGGCTGGCCATGATTTTGCTGTAGCGAATTTGGGCGACGTTAGAACCGACCCAGGGGGATTGAGCAGCCAAGGCATCGAGCAAGCCCATTTTGATTTCGCTGTTGGCTTTGAAGCGGCCCAGGATATTTTGGTAACGGGCTTCTTCATCAGAGGTAGGCTTGTAGCCATGCTTTTGCACTTGCTCTTCCAGGATCAGGGCCCATTCGATTTCGGACATGGCCACTTGTTTGACTTCGCCGGTGGGAGCTTGAGCGCCTTGGCCGGGAGCAGCAGGTGCCTGGGGCTGGGGAGCCGGGTAGTTGACTTGGGGGAGGCCCGGGTCAGCAATCATGGGCTGCACGTTGGTGCGCATATTTTCCAGGTGGGTGGCGAGAGCTTGGTAGTGAGCGGTTTCATCAGCAGTGGGCTGATAACCTTGTTGTACCTTGGCTTCCAGTTGGGTTGCCCATTGCAGGTCCTCACGGGAGATGTTCAAGGTGGTCAGGGTGGGGGTGTAGGGGGACAGATTTTGATTTTGCACGTTCAGCATCGGAGCGGCGGTTTGTTGTACCGACAGGCCAGGAGCCTGAAACTGGACGCCAGCACCGGCAGCGGGGAA
>DLGM01000367.1:7643-10778 GCA_002482705.1 Cyanobacteria bacterium UBA7694 | reverse complement strand
GCCAGGGGCCAACCCAGATACCATGGCGGCTTCTGTGGCCACGCCCTTAGAACAACAATTTTCAACGATTGCGGGCCTCGACTCGATGAGCTCGACCAGCTCATCCGGGTCCGTGCAAATCACGTTGCAGTTCAGCCTCGACCGGGATATTGATGCCGCTGCTCAGGATGTACAAGCGGCCATTTCGACCGCCACCCGCAAATTGCCGCAGGATATGAATTCTCCCCCTTCGCTGCGCAAAGTGAACCCGGCGGATCAGCCGATTTATTTTGTCACGGTGTCATCCAAGACGCTACAGATGTACGAAGTCAATGAATATGCGGACAAGATGGTGGCACAGCGTCTGTCGATGGTGGCTGGGGTCGCCCAGGTCAATGTCTTTGGCTCACAAAAATATGCGGTACGCATTCAGCTTGACCCGGCCCTATTGGCCGCTAAAAATGTCGGCATTAACGAAGTCTCCAGCGCGATTCAGCAGGGTAACTCCAACTTGCCCATTGGCAACCTGTATACGGATGAGCGCAGCTACACGATTAAATCGAATGGGCAGCTCATGAATGCGGATGCTTTCCGCCAACTGATTGTCACTTATCGGGAGGGTAGCCCCGTCTATTTAAGTGATTTGGCCAAGGTGATCGACAGCGTTGAAAATTCGCGCCAGGCCAGTTGGTTTAACCGTGAGCGAGCGGTGGTGCTGGCGATTCAGAAACAGCCTGGCACCATTACGATTGCGGTGATCGACAAAATTGAGGCGATGTTACCCCTCATTCAGGCTGATTTACCTCCGGCAGTCAATATCAGCAAAATGTTTGATCGCTCGGTGGCGATTCGCAACTCGGTGCATGAGGTTGAATTTACGCTGATATTGACGATCATATTGGTTGTTTTTGTCATCTACCTATTTTTGGGCAATTTTTCGGCTACCTGGATTGCCTCTCTGGCGTTGCCGATGTCGATTGTGGGCACCTTTGCGGTCATGAATATGTTGGGCTTCAGCCTCAATAACCTCTCGCTGATGGCCATTATTCTGGCCGTTGGTTTTATTGTCGACGATGCGATTGTTGTTTTAGAGAATATTATGCGCCACTTGGAAATGGGGGAGAATCCGCTTCAAGCGGCTCTCAAAGGCAGCCAAGAAATTGCGTTTACGGTCCTGTCGATGACCCTCTCACTGGTGGCTGTATTTATTCCCATTTTGTTTATGAGCGGACTTCTTGGGCGCTTGTTTAACGAATTTGCGGTGACCATGGCCGTAGCGATTCTGGTTTCATGTTTTATTTCCTTGAGCCTGACCCCCATGTTGTGCAGCCGTTATTTAAAGGTTCACCATGGAAAAAACAACTTTTTGGTGGACTGGGCCAATCGGGCTTTTCTCTGGATTACCCATCTCTATGAAGTGACGCTGAAAAAGACCTTGGCGCTGAAGCCGTTGGTGATGGTTGTCTTTTTTATCTTATGCGGGGTCACCGCCTATTTCTTTGTGCTGATTCCCAAAGGCTTTATGCCTTCTGATGATATTGGGCAGATTGCTGGCAACTTTGAGTCGGTGCAAGGTACTCCTTTTCAAGACATGGGGCGTTATCAGTCGGAAATTGCCAAAATTGTGTTAGAGAACCCCAATGTGGCCTCGGTCATGACCAGTATCAGCGGCACCAACTCCGGGCGCTTCTTTGTCACTCTCAAACCGTTTGGCACCCGTGAAAGCGTCCAGGAAGTGGTCAAGCAATTGCGACCCAAGGTTTCCAAGGTGTTGGGGGTCCGGGTCTTCCTGCAAATTCCCCCGAGCATCCGATTGGGAGCGGGCCCTCCGGGCAAGACCGTTTACCAATTTACGCTGCAGAGCCCGGACATTGAGGCGCTGTATACCGGAACTGCGGCTCTTGAGAAAAAACTGCATGAGATTCCCGGCTTGCAAGATATCAATAGCAACCTGGAAATTAAAAACCCGGAACTGGTCTTAAAAGTGAACCGCGAACGAGCAGCGGCTTTGGGCCTTTCCCAGCAACAAATTGAAAGTGCTTTGAGCAGTTCGTTTGGAACCCGTCAAATTTCGACAATTTATGCATCGACCAATGACTATCAGGTCATTTTGGAGCTAGACCCGGCGTATCAGAATAAAATTGAAGCCTTGGACATGGTTTATGTCCGTTCTGCCAACCAAGGCTTGGTGCCGGTGAGCACGGTGGCCACGGTGGAGCGCTCTGTCGGGCCGTTAACGGTCAATCACCAAGGTACCTTTCCGTCTACCAGCATTTCTTTTAACCTGCCGCCAGAAGTGCCCTTGGGCAGTGTTGTCAGCCAGATTCAGACTTTAGCGGACCAAACGCTGCCGGAAAATGTGCGCACGACCTTTGAAGGCACGGCCCAACTCTTCCAAGATTCTTTACAGGGGCTGGGTATCTTGTTATTAGTGGCTGTTTTAGTCATCTACTTGGTATTGGGTATTCTTTACGAAAGTTTTATTCACCCAATTACTATTTTATCCGGTTTACCCCCCGCTGCTTTGGGGGCCTTAGGGGCTTTGTTGCTCTTCAACCAAGAGTTGAACATCTATGGCTTTTTAGGCTTGATCATGTTGATTGGCATTGTGAAAAAGAATGCGATTATGATGATTGACTTCGCCCTTGATGCCCAACGCAACCGCAATAAAAATCCTGAAGAAGCGATTTTTGAAGCCTGTTTGGTACGTTTCCGCCCGATTATGATGACCACCTTTGCGGCCTTGATGGGGGCTGTGCCGATTGCTTTTGGCATTGAAATACGGCGTTCCTTAGGGCTCACAGTCTTGGGCGGGCTCTTGGTGTCCCAGGTATTAACCTTGTACCTGACGCCGGTGTTGTATATCTATTTCTCACGTTTGATGGGGTTATTGGGGCGCAAAAAAACGCTTCCCGTTTCTTCCCCGCAGGGGATCAACTCCTCTAAGACGCCCGTGGCATAAATGGAAAGGCCTTCAGGTCTTGCGGGTAGGCAGCAAGACCTGAAGGCTTTGGTACGATAAGTTATTTATCCCCCCCTTGCCGAGGCCTTATGTCGAATTTACGTGTGAATGGTCAGAACATCCCCTTTGAGCAACTGCGCCAGCTCAACCCTGGTGTGAGCCGAGAACAAGCCCAAGCGCGGACTGATGCCAAT
>DLGM01000367.1:0-7610 GCA_002482705.1 Cyanobacteria bacterium UBA7694 | reverse complement strand
ATTTGCGCATTGAAGGAAACACCTATTTGGCCGTGGGTGAAAGCCTACAAACGGAGGCTTTGCGCGGCAGTTCGCAAGTGATGGTGCAATTGGCGGGTGATACAAAAGAAGTGGCGGCCCAAGTTCTGGGGCTCAATGATGAAATCAATCGTTTTAGTGAGGGGTGGGCTAAAGGTACTTCATTGACTGATTCCATGGCTAAAGCCTGGTCTGGCCTCAACACCGCGCGTGATTGGTCAGGGATTCACAGTCTGTCGAGCCATGTTAGCCGTTGGCCCGTTGCCCCTGAAAAACCTGTGCTTCCAGCTCCGGCTCCCATACGTCCGAGTGCCGCTTCTACCCCCGCTGTGGGTTCTCTGCCCACCCCTACGCCGGGGCCAACGCGTCCTACCACACCGGAACACCAGCCTAAAATTGAAGTGTTTTTTAGTCAGGTGCATTCGGGCCGCTTGGAAGACGCCCAGAATGCTGCGGATAACCCGGATGTCCAATTGGCTAAATTGCTCGATTCGGCTCAGAAAAAACTTGACATTGCGGCCTTTGAAATTGATTCTGAACGCGTGGCCGACGCCATTTTGCGTGCCCATGAGCGGGGGGTAAAGGTACGGGTCGTCACCGACAGCGATTATATGCACGAACCCCAGTTACAGCGTCTGTTAAAAGCCGGAGTCCCCATTGTTGACGATCAGCGCAGCGGCCTCATGCACAATAAGTTTGTGGTCGTGGATGATCACACCGTTTGGACCGGATCGTATAACTTTACCGACAACTGTGCCTGGAAGAACAATAACAATGCGCTGCGTATTGCTTCTCCTGAATTGGCTGCCAACTATACCACTGAGTTTGAAGAGATGTTTATCGACCGCAAATTTGGTCGTACTTCCCCCGACAATACCCCTTACCCTTCAGTGACCGTGGGGAAAACCCGCATTGAGAATTATTTTGCTGCCGAAGGAAAAGTAGCGGGTAAAGTGGTAGAGGCGCTGAACAAAGCCGAAAAAAGCATCGAATTTATGGCCTTTTCGTTTACCCATGATGCGATTGGAGAGGTTGTGGCGGCCAAAATAGGCCAAGGTGTGCAGGTGCGCGGCGTCTTTGAAAAAGTCGGTTCAGGCACCCAGTACAGCGAGTACAATGCCCTGAAGCGTTTGGCGGGCGCGGATGCCATCCGGGTGGATGGCAATAAGCATGTCATGCACCATAAGGTCTTTATTGTGGATGGCAAAACGGTGGTGACAGGTTCGTTCAATTTTTCTGATTCAGCCGACGAAAAAAACGATGAAAACCTGATTATCATTCACGATGAGGCCATTGCTCAGCAGTACCGCGCTGAATTTGCACGGGTTCATGCCCAAGGCCAATAGGCTGAACGGTTCAACTGCTCTGTAAGCGCTGAAATTCGCGCTGCATCGAGTCCATGACTTCGGATACGGTCACATCTCCGGCTAAAAACTCTTCCAGGCGTGGGCGCAGTTGCAGGGCAAAATAGGCCAACACTTCGAGGATTTCGATCATTAAAAAGCTGCCCAGATCGCCCTGTAGGCGGGCAAATGCATATTTGAGCACCACTGAGCGTTCAGGGATGTTGAGGGCCAACTGACCAATGGGCATTAAACGGTTGCACATGACCAAAAAATGGGCCACATCAGGCAGGCGTTCGGGAGGGATATCGGCTATCAGCGGGCTTTGAAAATAAAGCATCCAGGTGTGTTTGGGCTGAAAGGCCGGATCTTCACAGGCAAACCACTGGCTGGCATAACTGAGCTGGATATAAAATTGCCCGTGATTTTCGGTCGGGCTAATAATTAACTGTTGCAGGGGCTCCTGTTCGTTGGCGGGCAGCCGTTGGGTACGGAAGTCGAGGAAATCGAGGGCCTGGCGCAGATGGTTAAACAGCTCAGTTTCGGTATTGAGGGGTTGGGCCGCCATTTCAAAGGTGTGTGCGGATGCCAAGCTGGGTTCAATGCGATGCGCCTCCTCTAAAAAGGAGTGGCGTTCACGGGCCAATTGGTCGTTGCTGCGGTCAAGTTCGTGCTGGCGCTGTTTGAGCTGGTGGGAACGTTGCTCTAGGTGCTCTTCGTGTTGTTTGAGAATTTTGAGCAGGTGATGGCGGCGTACCAGATCGCCGGGAGTGGCAATTTCACGGTGGGCCAAGACATCCAGTTTGTCTTCCAATTGGCTGCGGTGGGAGTGCATGGCCGTGC
Source organism: Cyanobacteria bacterium UBA7694 (assembly GCA_002482705.1). Classification (GTDB taxonomy): domain Bacteria; phylum Cyanobacteriota; class Sericytochromatia; order UBA7694; family UBA7694; genus UBA7694. The sequence goes on along the minus strand of DLGM01000367.1, from coordinate 5,406 downwards.
GTTGGTGGGCCAGCTTGATGTTTTCAATGTGCAGCAGGCGGGTATAAAAGAGCAGTTGGTTGCGCTGGTGGGCCATGCGTTGGAGACGTTCCCGTCGCCGTTGGTGGCGGTAGGTAATCCAGAAACCAGGCACGAGAATGAGGAGCGACACCAGTGCGCCTGCAAGCCAATGGGAAAGGGCCATGGTGAGGGGCCCGGCAATACTTGAAAGCATGGCAATTAAGAAATAACTGAGGTTCCAGGGATGGGGCAAACGGGGCATATCTCCAGGGCGTAACCCACGGGGGAGGGCTTGCCGTACGGGAGGAGACAGGTGCAAAAGCTCGCGAAACTCTTCTTTGAGGGCATCGAGGTCGTGCCAGACTTCGCGTCCTTCACTGAGGACATCACTGATCCATTGGCTTAAACGCGGTAGGCTATAACTGAGGGCCTGGGTCACATCCAAGCTGACCATGCCATCTGACCAAGACTCATCCAGCATCAGGCCATACCGAAAATAGATGCCCTCGGCTTCGTTGAGCTCAAAAGCGCCCACTGGCAGAAGCTGATTGATGAGGGCGAGCAGGCGTGCCGCGTAGGGAATACGGGTGGGTTCTAAGGGAATGGGCAGCATGGCAAAAAAGAACAGGATAATCGAACTTTCCTGCTGCCGGGCCTAAGGGGCAAGGGCCTCATTGGCACAAAAAATTTGCAGGTGTAATGTTTGATCGCTGCCATGTGCGGCGGCCAGCTCAATCCAGATTTGGTCGATCGGGAGATGTTCCTGATCCATTTCGACCCATTGAACGGGCAGGTCTGTGTGGGTCAGAAGGGTGCTGTGGATATCCGTGAGCAGAGTCGAAGTACTGTGCTTTCCCATAAGCTCTATTATACTCTCTCAGCCCTGTGGCTGCGCGATCAAATGGGCTTATAAATGATCCACTTTTGTTCGGTGTAGTGGATCTGGAGATGGTGTTGAACAGCAAACGCCCGTACGGCTATTTCTACCCCTTCCCAGTCCCAGTCGTCGCCATATAACATGCCGCCGGGTTTAACCAGAGGCCAGTAGGCTTTTAAATCGGCAGCCACGTCTGGCTCTTCATGAGAGGCATCAATGTAGATGATATCTGCCTGGAGGCCCGCTTCGGCAATCATTTGGGCGCCCATTAACGAAGGGACGGGCAAGGGCACAATGTGATCTTGGCAGCGGGAGCGCACCACATTCGACAGAAAATCGTAATAGATCGATGGGTAGCCGTGTTTGAGGGACAACATGTTGCGGTATTCTGGGTCGCGCCATAGCTCGATCGAGCCGAGCCAGGTATCGACACAAATCAGGCTAAAGTCGCTGTATTTACACACGTCCATGTAAAAGCTGGTGCTGGCAATGGCGGAGAGGCCGAGCCAGGTGCCGACCTCGATCATCAACTGGGGACGGTAGGGGTCCAAGGCCTGGCGCAGGAAGGGTAAATCGAGATTCCAACCGGTCAGGATGCTATGTTGGTTGGGTTCAAAACCCGGATAGGGGTCGGCTATCTGGAGGGCTTTTAAGACGTCGGATTTATGCAAAGCGCTGGGCCTCGGTTTTGGCAATTTGGTCACAGCGTTCGTTTTCTGGGTGCCCGGTATGGCCGCGTACCCACACCGTTTTAATGGTGTGGCGGCGAATATGTTCGAGCATCACTTCCCACAGGTCTTTGTTGGCAACGTCTTGTTTGCTGGCGGTTTTCCAGCCATTGCGGGCCCAGCCATGGATCCAGTCTTTAATGGCGTTTAACACATATTGGGAGTCGGAACAGAGCTCAATTTCGCAGGGCTCTTTGAGGGCTTGCAAGCCTTTGAGGACGGCCATGATTTCCATGCGGTTGTTGGTGGTGCTCGGTTCGCCGCCGCGCAGTACGCGTTCGCGCCCTTGGTAACTGAGGATGCAGCACCAGCCGCCCGGCCCATCGGGGTTTTTGAGGCAGCTGCCATCGGTAAACATCTGAATTTTTTTCATAGACCCTATTGTAACAGCCCGGTAGGGAAAAGGGGCGGATGCAATCCGCCCTCGGCATGCCCTTAATAAACCAGATAAGTGCCCTTTTCAGCCTCGGTGAAGAGCTGGCTAATTTCATCAGCGGCGATCTGTAAAAAGGCTTCGACCACATCCGGGTCGTACATCGCGCCGCTGTAACGGATGATTTCTTCACGGGCGACCTTGTCGGGCAAACCTTTGCGATAGGCCCGGTCGCTGGTCATGGCGTCATAGGTGTCAGCGACGGCCAAAATGCGGCTGCCAATCGGGATTTGTTCGCCCTTGAGGCCGTCCGGGTAGCCTCGCCCGTCAAAGCGCTCGTGGTGGTGGCGGGCCAGGCCTGCGTGGTCGCTGAGGCACTGCACGGTTTTGATCAAGGCGGCGGACATGCCCGGATGGGCTTTGATGCGGCCATATTCAACATCGCTCAAGGGACCGGGTTTATCCAGAATACAGCGGGGGATGCCGACTTTCCCGGCATCGTGCAGGAAACCGGCGCGCTCAATGCGGGCCGCTTCTTCTTGGGGGAAGTTCATCAGTTCAGCAATGCGACGGGCCAAAGCTCCGACACGCAGAGAGTGGCCCTTGGTGTATTCGTGTTTGGCGTCAATGACGTGGGCAAAGGTTTTGAGGGTGAGGTTAAAATAATCGACGTTGACGTCCATCAGCATGGCGAGATCCACGCTGTCGATGCCCAAATCTTGCCATGCGGCATTGTCGAAGTTTTTTGCGACCCATAACTCGGTTTCATTGAGCATTTTGCGGAAGGCTTCCAGCAAATCGGGGGAAAAGCGGCCTTTGAGGATAGGACCCAACTTTTGACGGAGGTCGTCCATGTTGTGATAGACCGAATTGGCAATATCAAAGATGTCGCAGAGGCCCAGAATTTGGGCCTCGACCGGGATATTGTCTCCCTTCAAGCCATCTGGATAACCGCTGCCATCCCAGGATTCGTGGTGCCAGCGAATGATTTTGCTGGACTCTTTCAGCGTTGGCAATTGGCTGACAATCGCTTCACCAATAATGGGGTGCTGGCGAATATAGGGATGGAATTGCCAGTCGAAGTAGTCGATGTCGTCTGTTTCTTTGGGAAAGCCGACTTCTCCCACATCGTGTAAAAGACCTGCATAAAAGAGGTTGCGCAGGGATTGAACGGATAAACCGATAAATTTGCCCAGTTGCACAGCGCTGAGGGCCACATTGTAGCCATGCTGTGCATCGTAACCTTCTGCCAAGTCGATCACCAAAGCCAGAGCTTTGATAATGTCTTTAAATTTGCGGCGCTCTTCCCCTTGAATAAACTGAGAAATTAAGGCATTATTACGGCGCGGCATTGGGCATGGCCTTAATTGAGTATCCTTCCACCACAGACAGTAAGTTAGATTGTAGCATATCTCTTTTCCGCAACTCTAGGCAAAAGCTGAAAAAGCCAACCCAGATGCTTCAACCATTGTGCTCGGATGTGTTCGGAAGATAGACAGTAAACGTAGTGCCCTGTCCTTCGATGCTTTCACAGAATAAGCTGCCCTCATTTTGCAAAATGTAGTTCTGGCAAAGCTGTAGCCCCAGTCCTACGCCGCGCTCTCCAAGGGTTCCAGCCTGGATGGGTGGGCTTTGGAAATTGCCTTGCCGAATGGCTTCCACTTGGTGGGGTCGCATACCCCATCCAGTATCACTGACTTGGATTTCAACCGTTTTATCCAGGAGCTGGGCTTTGAGATCTATTTGTCCTTGAGGGGGGGTATATTTGAGGGCATTGTTGAGCAGGTTGCGCAGAATGATGCGTAACTGGTCTGGATCTGCATGCAGGTACAATTGTTCGGGGCTATCTAGGTGTAAGTCAATCGATTTTTGTTCTGCCATGGCGCTGTAGAGATGGGTGGTCTCTTGTAATAAGGGCACAACATCGAAGGTTTGAGGTTGCGTGACACTTTCTTGCATTTGTTGGTGTGCCCAAGCCAATAAATTATCAAGGGTATTATAAATGCTGTCGATTTGTTGCTTGATGCGGGGAACCATCTGTTGCAGAATATTGCGCTGATGGATATTTTTTTCGATTTGTTTGAGTAAGCTGGCCAGGCTGCTAAAGGGGCTGCGTAAATCATGGGCGATGATTGAAAATAGGCGATCTTTGGCGTTATTGCTGGCACCGAGTGCTTGCATGGTCTGTTCAAGAGCTTCGGTACGCTGTTGCACGGTCCGTTCTAGCTGGTTTTTATGGCTGATCACCAAGTTTAAGTTGCGGATTTGTAACATTTCCCGCTCCATTTGTAGCCCTTTGATGCGGTTGGCCAGTGAGAAAGACATTAAAATGAGCAACAATCCCATGCTCCAAAACGGCAATTTGAGGGCAAATGGGAAAAACGGTAAGATGTTGGAAATGGCCAAGGCAGAAACGAGTAGGCAGCATTGAAATTGCAACCATCCAAACAGATAGATGCCAACACCTTTAAACTGGTTTTTGAGGGCGGATAGAATGATCAACATGACCAGGGTCGGGTATAACGGACTGCTTACATTGACCCATGCAACGGCCCATGTGCGAGGCCCCCAGAGCATAATCGGAGAAATTGCTACGTGAGCTCCGGCGAGTAGGACCATCGATTGGTAGAGACGGGGACTGTTTTTGCGAATATGGAAGAGATGGGCACCGCCAGCCAAGGCGCTTAAGGAAAGCAGATTTAGCCATCCATAAGCATAGTCATGTACGATACTGCTCCATTCAGCAAATAAGCGCCCATAACCTAATAAAAACCCCCCAAAATAAATCAAGCCACTGATATTAATAAGGCAATAATAGAGGTCGTTCAGGCTGCGCAAATAGATGGCATGTAGCAAATGGTAGGCAAATAGCGTGAGATAAAGACCGATCAACAACCCTTCCCAGAGATATTTGTTGAGAATGATCGTGAACAACTGCTGATCTGTCACGAGATGTACGGGCAGAATGAGCAGGTTGGCCGTTTGGACTTCGAGATATACCGTGCGAGGTGTTGGCACAATCCCCAAGGGTAGGCGCAGATCCGCCAAACGAGGCTCTGGGGCTTGGGCATACTGACATTGTGAGCCTCGTTGATGGTAGACACACACGCGATCCATATTGACCCGGTCCATCCATAAATAAACCTGTTGATCAGGGGGGCCCTGTACTTGAAAGCGCAGCCACACCGGATGCGGGGATATTCCGAAATGCAGGGGCTGATGGTATTTTTTCCATGCGTGCTCCGGTTGTTGTTGAGCTTGTTCCCAGGTCAGTGTCTGCGTAGGAAGTAAAGCTTCAACTTCGCTGAGGAATGTATCTGCTGGGTTGTGGAGAACGGTGAAGAGGGGGGGAGTGGCTGCATGAGCACTGGAGGTAAAGAATAATATCCAAAGGAGGAAGGGCATCATGTAAGACATGAATATCTCCT
>DLGM01000387.1:498-3204 GCA_002482705.1 Cyanobacteria bacterium UBA7694 | reverse complement strand
CGAGGCAATGGTCAGGCCCCCGACCAACAGGGCGGCGGCAATGCGGTTGCCGAGCAGGCGCAGGGCTTCGCTCAGGGGTTCGAGGCCCCGGTGTTCTTGGATCAGTTGCACCCGACCACTGTTGAGGTTGACCAAAAAGTCGTCCATCTGGCGGGGCAGGCGGATCAAGAGGTTGGTGGCTTCTAGGCCTAAGCGGGCCAGGTCACGGAAGGTCAGGTTTTGTAAGAACTGGTTGCGAATCGCTTGGACAACAAAGGGTTCGGCCGCTTTGATCAGGATATAGTCGCGGTCGAGCTGGCGGCAGATGCCTTCGGTGGTGATCAACACGCGCAGCAGGGTAATAAACACGCCGGGCAACTGAATGCGATAGCGCATGGTCATATCGAGAATGTCTTGCAGGATTTTGCCGACCTGTACTTCCCGCAGCGGACGGCCCAGGGTCGAGCGCAAGATGTGGTCGAGATCCTGAGAAAACTGTTGGCGGTTGATATCCTGAGGGCCTTTGCCAAATTCGAGGATGCGCTCGGTGGCGCGGCGGGAGTCGAATTTAATGATGGCCAGCAGAAAGTCGATCAAGATGGTGCGGGAACGGGGGTCGACGCGACCCACCATGCCAAAGTCGAGCAGGGCCAATTGCAGGCGGCCTCGCTCCGTATCGGGGACAATCAGTAGGTTGCCCGGATGGGGGTCGGCATGGAAAAAGCCGTCGATAAAAATCTGGTGCAGCATGGCATTGGTAATGGTGCTGGCCAGCTCTTGGCGCTGTAAATCGAGGATCGAGGTTTCCTCTTCTTCATCCGGGGGATGGTACATCGAGATTTCCAGTGGGTTGGCATAAAAGAGCTCGATGTTTTCGCCCTGGATAAACTCCATCGTCATCAGGCGGGTGCTGGTGTAATTCCAATAAATTTTGGCGGTGCGCACCTCGCCCTTTTTATAAAATTTACGCAGATTGCTGCCAATGGCTTCGGTATTGCTGGCTTCCTGAGAAAAGTCGAGTTCGTTGCGTAAGACGCTGGCGAATTCGTTGACCATGTCCATGAAATTGTAGGTTTGCCCCCAGCGGGTGCGCTCCACCAGTTTGACAATGTCTTTGAGGATCAGGATGTCGGCATCCACTACAGGCATAATGCCAGGGCGCTGTACTTTGACAATCACGGCCTTTTCTACGTCTTGGTCGCGAATGGTGGCGCGGTAGGCTTGGCCGAGGGACCCGGCGGCAATCGGGGTGGGATCAAAGGCCAGAAAAATATCTTCTACGCGCTGGGCCGGTTGTAGGGTATGAGTGGGATCAGCGGCGGCCTGTAAGAGCTGGCGTTGGTTCCATTCATCGAGGATCAAGGTTTCCATTTGATCCCAGGGCACGGGCGGGACGTTTTGCTGTAATTTCTTCAGCTCGGCGATATAGGCTTCTGGGAGCAAATCGGCGCGGGTGCTCAACACCTGGCCCAGCTTAATAAAGGTCGGCCCTAAGGCTTCGAGGGTTTGGCGCAAGGCGGCAGGAACCGGGAGGGGAGGTGCTTCCTCTTCTTCCTCGTCGTCACGCAGGCTGAACTTTTTTTTCTTTTTGCCCATACCGGGCACCAAGTCGAGCAACCCCAAACGCCGCACCAAGACGTCCCAGCCATTTTGCAGCATAATCGCCGCAATTTCACTGCGGCGCTGGGCCCGTGACAGGGGCTCATCGTTGAGGGCGACCTCGGCCCCAGACGGGGGGCTCGGTTTTACCATAGCTCGGTGAGGTGACCACTGCGCTGCCAGGGGCTACCGGGGGCGTTCAAGGTTGCACGGCGCTGGGTATTGAGTGGCCCACTTAATGCCCAGCAAGAAGACGACTGGGGTTCTTTGAGCTGCGTTTCAGTTGCACCCATGGTCAGGGCCTGAACGGCCATCACAATGGCCACCCATTCGCTTTCGCTGGGATTGCCGCTGCGGATCTCAAGGGTATTCACAGGGGGATATTCCCGTGTTTGCGGCGGGGTCGCTCGGGACGCTTGGTGTGATTCATTTCCAAGGCTTTGAGCAATGTCGGACGCGTTTCTGAAGGGAGGATAACGTCGTCGATATACCCCCGTTCAGCAGCCACATACGGATTGGCAAAGGCCTCTTTGTAAGCCTCGGTCTGACGTTTGCTTTCAGCAACCGGGTCTTCGGCTCCGGCAATCTGCTTGCGGAAGATAATTTGCACAGCCCCTTCAGAACCCATGACGGCAATTTCAGCGGTTGGCCAAGCAAAATTGGCGTCTCCGTGCAGGTGTTTGCTGCACATGACGTCATAAGCGCCCCCATAGGCTTTGCGGGTGATGAGGGTGATTTTCGGGACGGTTGCTTCGGCGTAGGCGTACAAGAGCTTGGCCCCGTGGCGGATAATGCCGCCATGCTCTTGGTCGCGGCCGGGTAAAAAGCCCGGTACATCGACCAAGGTGATCAACGGGATATTAAAGGCGTCACAAAAGCGCACAAAACGAGCCCCTTTGACTGAGGCGTTGATGTCGAGGGTTCCTGCCAGCTCCATGGGTTGGTTGGCGACAATGCCGACGGTGGTACCACCGAGGCGTGCAAATCCGGTCAGCAGGTTGCGGGCATACCGTGCCTGCACCTCAAAGAACTCGCCCTGATCGACCACGGAACCAATGACCGTGTGCATGTCATAGGGTTTGTTGGGGTTGTCGGGGATAAAGGTGTCGAGGGTTCCTGCCAGCTCCA
>DLGM01000387.1:0-432 GCA_002482705.1 Cyanobacteria bacterium UBA7694 | reverse complement strand
TGTCGGGGATAAAGGTGTCGAGGGCGGGATCGGTGCGATCCAGGGGATCGTCAATCGGATAGGTGGGGCAGGCATCTAAGTTGTTTGCGGGCAAAAAGCTCATCAGGTAACGGACGCCTTCGAGGCAGGCCTCTTCGTCGCTGTAGGCGAACTGGGCTACGCCGCTGATGCTGTTGTGGGTATCTGCTCCGCCCAAGGCTTCAAAGGAGATTTCTTCGCCGGTGACGGCTTTGACAACATCGGGGCCGGTGATAAACATGTGGCTGGTGTTTTCGACCATAAAGGTGAAGTCGGTCAGGGCCGGAGAATAAACGGCTCCACCAGCACAGGGGCCCATAATGACGGAAATTTGTGGGACAACGCCAGAGGCTTGCACATTGCGGTAAAAAATGTCGGCATAACCGGCGAGGCTGACCACACCCTCTTGGATAC
>DLGM01000371.1:2032-7905 GCA_002482705.1 Cyanobacteria bacterium UBA7694 | reverse complement strand
ACCTACGAACTGCTCGAACCCGATAAAAAAGTGGTGGTCTTTACCCGTGCCCCGCTCACCCACCTGTATGATGAACTGATTGACGATCCCCAAGCGACTGCGGAAGCAGAAGCTGGGGAGCCCCGCTTAGAAGAGCTGGTGGCTTACCTCAAACGGGCCTCCAAACCCCTGCGCGAAGTGGTCGAGCGCTATTACAAAAGCCATGGCTACGACTATGTGAAATGGAATATTTTTTACGCCAACCGCAATGGCTCAAAAAACTACGCCAGTTACCTCAAGCTCTGCCTGCAACACAACTGGGCCCAAGAGCTGCGCGAAGAATATGAGCGCATGTTCAACACCGAAGAAGCAGCCATTGACCCACGCAAAATTGCCGCCTTGGTCAAGGTGGCTGAACAGGCCGATTATCTGGTTTTGCCCGACGGCAAACGCTTCCGCATTCGCCGCGTCTTCCCCAATGGCGCCATTGAAATTGTCAACAAGGCCTACAAAATGGACTTTGTTATTTCTCCCGCTCAAGCCTATGGCTGCCGCTTTGAAACGGAAAGTGAGAGTAAAAAGGCCTAAGCACACAGCCCCCGCTGGCGGGGGCTGTGTTGAGGGATGAGTGGGCCAGGGGTTTACTGGCTGGCTGCCGCTTCACGCGGAATAAAGATGGTGGGCCGCCCATAACGGCCATTGGCGTTGGTAATTTGCGGCTGGATATGATCGCTGGCCTCGTAACCATTGCCCAAGGCCACCGAAATGTGACCGTGTTTAAAACCGCCCCCCCGTGAGTGGGTAGAAGGATCGGGGTTTGCTTCCCAGACCACAATCGCCCCGGCGGGCAAACTGCGCATGCGGCTGGCAAAGTTGGGATCATTGGGATCAAGCTCCATTTTCTGGAAGCGATCCCCATACAAACGCATAATCGCCTCATCTGCGTCTTTGGCCGACTGGATATAGCCGCCACCGGGAGCCCGCAGTTGAATCCCGATGCTGTCTAGGGCCGTGCGCACACCGCCCATACAGAAGCCCACCGACGGAATCGCTCCGGTTTTGGGGTTGCGGAAACTGGAGGCCGTACGGCGCGCTGCGTCAGCAATTTCGCGGCCATTGGCCCCAGCCACCGGCATGGGTGAGGAGCCCAGGTCTACGCCTGGGGCGGTATCGTCAACCGTGCGGGATTGACCGGGAATATAGGCATCTCCCGACTCGTTTAATGCTTGACGGCGATTATTGGCTCCCGTATAAGCCTTCTGAATCGATTCGCGGCTTTCATCCGCCAAACCCTGAACTACGGCATCCGGGTCGGCCAATAACTGACTGAAGGCTTTCTGTAAACCCTCGTGGGTCCGTGGGCCATAATCCCCGTCAATGCCAGTGCTACTATTAGCATGGCGAATATCGCCCCCACTGGCAACAACAAAGGTTTGAAGTTTTAAGATATCCTCGGTACTGAGCTGCCCCTTGGCGGCATTGTCGAGAGCCGCCAACAGATCACGCCCCAAAGGGCTCTGTTCGAGCTTTTGGCGCAGCTCTGGGCGATTGGCCAACTCGGTTTGAAAGCCAGCCAAAAACTTACTGAGACCCGCATTGACGCTCTTGCGATCCAGCTCAAAATAGCCAATATTGGGGTTCGACTTGAGGCTCTGTTGCAGGGTGTTATAGGGTTCTTTTAAGATCGCCGGGCCTTCTGCAGCAGGGGTCTGCCCCATTTTAAAGTCGCCGGGTTCAAAATCAGCTTCCCGGACAGATTGTGTTGTACTCACATCCTGAAGCGCCTGCACCGCAGCAGTGGCAGCCGCAGAAATGGCAGCTCCTACAGCCTGAATGGGATGGGTCGCGGTGTCGGCCGCAGCACGTTGGGGAGTGGAAGCGGGGGTCGAGGTATAATCGGCGCGAGAAGCGCGAGAGCGGAGAGAATCCACGGGCAGACTCCTTCAAAAGACAAGCTATTTGTTATTGTACCCGCAAACCTGGCAATTTTATCGCGCTCAGGCAAAAAGAAAAGCCCAATACACACAGCTTTTCATCCCCATTGCCGCAACGGAATGGTAGGCGGGGAAAATCAATATCCAAGCGCTGAACCCGTCCGGGCTAGCATCAGCAACCGATCTGGGAGGGGGTCTTGTGGGCCTTCATTCCGCAAAAAGCATAAATAGCGGCTCCGAAGAACCGCTATTTAAGATCGTGAAGTGGATCATTAACACACTCAGTATAGGCCAGCAGAAGCTGAAAGCACAAGGGGAAGGGTTATTTTTTCGGGCGATAAACGGGAGGCCGGGCTGAGTGCCCGCTCTCTTTTTTTTCACCGGGCTTGCGATCTAACAAAATCGCCCCCAGACTGAGCAAGGGGATCACCACATTCCAGACCAGCAAAATACCGGCCACAATAAGTAAGAGAGTCACGGCATCCATTAATAATGTGCTCCAAAGGGCCGAAGATCCCCGCTCGGGGTTTCGGCTTGAATATCGATATGTTCAACCTGAGCCAGGGACGGCCCCTGATGGCACCAGCCGATAAGCCGTTCGACAGCTGCGGCAGGGCCTTCGATCAGGGCCTCAACGCGCCCATCAGGCAAATTGCGTACCCAGCCGGACAAACCGCCAATTTGGGCTGCCATTTGGGCCGTACTCTGGCGATAATAAACGCCCTGGACTTGCCCGGAGATATACAAATGACGGCGAATCATGGCAATGGCTCCCAAGTGGGAAAACGCTGTTGGTAAGCGCGGCTGTAGTCGACATAGTGTTGAGCCGTTGACTGAATCAGGGCCAAATGCTCTGGCGTAATTGTTTTTACCACCTTGGCAGGCGCCCCCATCACCAGCGAATCATCGGGAATCACCATGTTTTCCGTGACCAAAGACCCAGCGGCCACCAGGCAACGATTGCCAATCTGGGCCCCATTGAGCAAAGTGGCGCGCATGCCAATCATGACATCGTCCCCGATCGTGCAGCCGTGGGCCAGCACACAGTGGCCCAGAGTCACCCGCGCCCCCATCACCAGGGGATAACCAGACATGGTGTGAAGCACGGAGCCGTCTTGGATATTGCAATCCGGGCCTACCTGAATAAAATCCACATCCCCGCGCAGCACACACTGAAACCACACGCTGCTGCGAGCACCGATGCGTACATCCCCCAGCAGGACTGCACCGGGGGCAATCCAGGGAGTGGGATTTAGCGCAAGGCGATCGTCAACTTCAAAGGTCAAGGGGTTTTGCCTGGCGCAAATGCCAGTACGGTCTTCTTGACTGCATCCACCGCATAGATCGTGCCGTCATTGGCAATGCTCAGTTTGCGTGGGCTGGTCAAGTCGGCAGCGGTAATGCTGCGCACAAAGTTACCATCGGCATTGTAGCGGAACAGCTTGACTTGTCCCGCAGCACTGGCAAGTACATAGATATCGCCGTTGCGTGGATCGACAGCGACATCACCTACCGCTCCGAAGATCTCACCATTGCCATTTTTGCCTTTCCCGTCAAATTCGAGCAGTTTGGCCCCATCGAGCTTGGCATATTTTTGAATCTTGCCACTCGAGGCATCGCTCACATAGACATTGCCCGCATTGTCGACGCCCAAACCAACCGGGCTGATCGGTGAACTCCCGGTGAAATAGGTTTGCGAATTTTCAGGCGTATTGTCATCGTATTTGATGACGCTAAACGTGGTCGGTGAAGCGATATAAAGCAAACCCGTTGAGCTATCCACGGCAATGTCGTTGATAATCGTATTGGCTGGCCCGACCTTAAAGCGGTTCATCTGTTGACCCGCAGTATTGTGCTTATAGAGGTTGAAGTCAGAACCATCCACCGTATCACGCAGTGCGCTCCACATAATACCGCCATTAACAGCGATGCTATTCAGTTGGTATTTGGGGGGATCATCATCCGAAAAACGACTCCAAACACTAATATCTTTGGAATTGCCATTTGTGAGATCAAACTCGCGGATATAACGATGATTGTTTTCCGGGAATGGCACCGTACGCCCCCGTTTAAAGTGCGTCACATAGACTTTGCCATTTTTGACATCAATACCCTCGGCAAATTCCATGGTAGCAATGGCAACAAAGCCTAAGCTGGCATTGCCATAAGGGTCAGGAGTGGGCGTGGGGCTGGGTGTGGGCGTTGGAGAAGGCGTCGGCGTCGGCGAGGGCGTCGGAGTAGGGCTGGGTGTGGGGGTCGGAGTGGGCACGGGAGTAGGCGTCGGCACCGGCGTAGGTTCAGGAGTCGGCTCTTCATCGACAGGCGCGTCCGTGGGCTCCTCATCGACGGGTTCTTCGTCAACTGGCTCATCGGTGGGTTCTTCATCAGTCGGCTCAAAGTTGTCATTCGGCTCAAAGGGTTCTGTAGGCTCCGTTGAAGCAATCGGCTCAATGGGAGTTAAACCCGAACCATCACCAAGGGTATCTGGGGCCGTGGGGGGCGGTTCTTTTTGTCCACAACTGACGTTCAGTGCCAAAGTCAGAGCCAAGGCCGGAAGTAGAAGATACCGATAATTCATGCGACAATACCTGATTTTCCCAGTAATGATAGACAGGATTCAAGGGGACAAGCCACCTGATACATACGTTATAGACGCAAACAGAGGCCGGGTTGTTTCGTACGGGCTAATTTCACCATAACAAAAAGTTTACTTTTAGTCAACAAATTTCACGTTAGAATCAAATCAAGCATGGCATGCATCATCAGTTGAAACTGTTTGTGCTTATTCAGGGGCAAACGGGCCAATTGCATGGTAATAGTCTCGCCCAAAGCGGCTTTCATGGGCTGTAATATTTCCATTTGATGCCGCAACTGCTGGATTTCCTGTTCAGCCGCTGCCAACAGAGCGCGTAATTCCTCATCTGGAGAGGGTTCTAGCGCAGAGGATGGCGGAGGTGAAGGAGCCGCCGGGGCCGTCAACGTCGCACTGGGGCGACGCAATTCAGGCAGCGGCGTAGGCAAGGGGGGCAAGGGAGCAATCCGTGGCGGGGCCACCATCGGCGGATGTTCGCCTTCGGCAGCCAAGAGTTCAATCAGGCCCGCCCCATAAATTTGGAACAGAGAGACATAGGTCGGAAAGTAGTGCAGGTCGGACAAGGCAATGATGTCATTAATCGTATGGCTACCATTTACCATCGCCAAAACCTGCTGTTGCTCATCGGAAAGAGGTTCAGGGGGTTCTTTGCCCGTCGGCTGGACAATCGCCTTGGGATGAGGCATTTTTTCGCGGATCAGCAGCAGAATTGGCAAATTTTTGTCAGCGTCTGCCAACAAATCACGCCCATCGTGTTTGTGTTTGCTGACCAAACGCCCTTCCACCACCTCATAATCGGCATACACAACAAATTCATTCTGCTGGGTTTCCGGGGCTTCCTGGTAATAAAATTTGGCATCAGCCCAACACAAAACCTCGTATAACACACACTCCATTTGGTGGTAAACGAGCTTCGGGATCGTTTCAGCACTAATCAGGCCTTTATTGACCAGGATTTGACCAAGACGTTGGTCACGATGCACCTTTTGTTCTTCCAAAGCATCCCGCAAATCCTCTGGTTCAATCAGGCCTTTTTTGACCAGTAAATCGCCGAAGCGATCACTGTACAGCGTCGAGGTTGCATGCACCAGATTGCCACGCTGAAGGGTCAGTTCACTGCGCACAATATTCTTCTGGTTATCAATGACCAGCTTGCCTGAGCGACGCCCACTTTTAATCAGAGAAACCATGATCTGGAGTAAATCGGCTCCTTTGGTGCGCTTTAAAAATTCGCGCCCGCCCTGGACCCCTGAAGTGGCCATGGGAGACATCAGGGTACTTTTGAGAGCAGCCATGGCGGAAGGGGGCGCAGGCTTAGAGGGAGGAGGTGTGGGGCGCGTCGGAGGAGCCCCGCTTGCAGAAGGCGT
>DLGM01000371.1:0-2016 GCA_002482705.1 Cyanobacteria bacterium UBA7694 | reverse complement strand
CAAATTGCCGCGTGCCACCATGTCCCAACCCAAGAGTTGGAATAATGAGGTAAAGGTCTCAAAATAACTCAGTTCAGACAACAGGATCACTTCGCGCAGACTGTTGCGATTATTGACATATTGATATACCTGATACTGGTGTTCAGAGACGTCTTCAGGTTCAACCTCACGGGTACGGCGCAAAATCATGTTGGGGTTATCGAGAGTATCCCGCATCAGGGTGAGCACGGCCAGATTTTTGTCTGCATCCTGCACAAAGGCAGCCACCGATTGCAGCTCTTTAAGCGGCAGAGCAGCTCCGAGATAACTTAAATAATCATCGGCATTAATGGCCTGGCTGTGGAGTTTAAAATCGGTTTCTTTCCACATCAACACTTCGTAAGCGATCACTTCGATCAAATGATTCACGACTTGTGTCAGCGTCGCAGGCTTCACCCAGCCTTTGTCAATCAGGATCTGGGCTTTGGAGCGTCCCCCCAGACGAACCTCTTCATTCAGTTCTTCTAACTGCTTTTTGTCGTGTAATAGACCTTTTTTGAGTAGGGTTTGCCCAAGGCGGAATTTATAATCATTCGAAGCCCCATGAACGAGGTGGCCCTCGTGAATGACCAGTTCACTTTTTGTGCCGAGACGGGTATGGGTCGCCTGCAAAATATGCACCTGCCCAGGCTGTAAAAGCAGCCCCTCTCCCAGCAGGGTGGAGAGCAGTTGAATCAGATCCGGACCTTTGAGTACACCGAAATCACGCACTGGAAATCCCTCACCTGTGAGTTTTCATCTATTTTAATGCCAAACAGCCCGTCAGTCCAATGACGCCCCACAGGAATCTCACGCCGCCTGAACGGGCGTATGGCATATGCCCCTTTTAAAAGCCTTGAGATAACTCTTCTTCATTAAAAAGGAGGCCTTACTTGATTAGGGCCGGGAAGATGTTATCCACCCCAACATATGCGATGCGTACGGGCGTATCCGCCCGCCTCATCCCTCTTCGCTTAAAAAAGACACCTCAACATTATGAGGGGCAGGTATAATGCCTTACCATGAGCCATCCTTTTCTTTCCTCTCCCGCCACTATTGAACTGGTCAATATTTTCCAAGAGCCGTATAATAACGCCGTTGCCACCGCCCGCACTTGTTATGCCAGCAAAATCATTGACGTCGACAACGTCAAAGGGATCGGGCTCCCGCCGGATAAACAGGCCCAACGCGAAGCCCAACGGGATCGCATTGCTGAAAGCACCTACAAAGCCGGACACCACACCACCCTGCAACACACCCACGTCCAATTCGCCATGAGCAATGTCTCGCGCCACTTTTTATGGTCATTTCTGCACGCATCCCCCTTTTACAACAGTGAGCAGCAAAGTCAACGCTATGTGCATATGCGTGGCGAAAGCGTGATTATTCCCAAACTCAGTGGTGCCGCCCTGACGCTGTACCAAGAGACGCTGCGTATGCAGGTGGCCGCTTATGAACAGCTCACCGAGATGCTCAAACCCGTGGCCGCGCATTTTTATTTTGGCATCTTTCCAGCCCGGCACAAACACGAAAAATACCACAAAGAAGTGCAGAAAAAAGCCCAAGAAGTGGCCCGGTACGTGTTGCCGATTGGCACTTTTGCCAATTTATACCATACGGTTTCCCTGCTGACGCTGTTGCGTTATCACCACATGGCCAACCAGTTTGACGTCCCCACCGAAACCCGTTGGGTGGTCGACCAAATGGTCAACGCCGTCAAGGCCTATGATCCTCTGCTGGCCAAGGTCATGGAAGACCCCCTGCCCCTGGGTGAGATGCCCGAAAGCCACTGGTGGCAAACGACCGTTCAGCAGCCCCGGGCCGAGTTTCTGTCGCGTTTTGACGCCAGCTTAGACGGTAAGGTGTCACGCCTGATCGATTACAAAGCCAACCAAGAAGCGGTCATGGCCGAAGCCGTCCGTGAAGTGCTGGGGCTGGTGCCTGAACAGATGTCCGATCGTGAAGCGCTGGAGCGGGTGTTACACCCCAATCACAACC
>DLGM01000034.1:15368-19364 GCA_002482705.1 Cyanobacteria bacterium UBA7694 | reverse complement strand
AATGCGCAGATAGACCTTACCGCCGGTCAATTTTTCGATGGTGGGTGCCATGCCTTCCACGGTGGTGTTGATCAAATTGGCGCCCATGGCGTCGCGGGTATCGATCAGCACGTGTAAAATCAGCATTGTGCCGTAGGGCGTATCTTGGCCGATCAGCTTGGTTTCAATGGCGCGCACCCCGCCACCCCGTTCTACCATGCGGGGAATGAGCTGATTGCCAAGCGCGACCAGTTCGTCGTGGTGCGCCCCGATAGCGGCTTGAGCGGCTGCAAAATCTGGGCATCCCACCACCTGGATTTGTCCAATCATGACCGGGTCGGTACTGGTGGCGACAAAGCCCCCGGCTTCGCGGATCACTTTGGCCCCAAAACTGGCGGCGGCCACCACGGATGGCTCTTCAATCGCCATGGGTACCAAATACTCTTTGCCATTGATTAAAAAGTTAGCCCCAATGCCAATGGGCAGGCTGAAAATGCCGACGGCATTTTCAATCATCTTATCTGCCTGTTCGAGGCTCAGAGCCCCGTGGGAGCTGAGCGCCTGCACTTCTTCTATCGAGAGCTCATACACTTCGGCGAGCTTGGCAATGCGCTCGGCAATCGAGAGCTGGTAAAACCCAGGAATACGTGAGGTTTTCACGAATCAGAGCTCTTGGTTTCAGTGGTGCCTTCAATGCTTTCGAGGGCATAGGTCACAGCTTTAGCTGCTTCGCGGATGTCCTCTTCGCCGCCACCTAGGTGTAAACGGCCAAAAGCCCCAAAGGAGCGGATTTCAAGAACTTTGATGGAAGCGGCTTTTTCGGCTTCGTTGGCGGCCAGCAGCGCATAACCCGCGGGGTAGGTTTCGAGCACGTACATGGTTTCCCCGGCCTTGATCATGTCACCGTGGCGCATGCGATTGATCAGCATCGAGTGGTGGGGATCAATGCCCGTCAGCATTTGGCTGGAAATGATTTTGGGCTTGAGGCGGTCGTTGATATTGAGGTTAAACTCTTCGAGGATGGTTTCGCCTGCGGCGCGCACTTCGGCTTGGTCAAAGTCGTGCACTTCGAGGACGCCAAACTCGCGTTCGACAATTTGGATGCCGGGCTTTACGCGGGTGCGCTTTAAGACCGCGTCGGTAATGCGGTTGATTTCGATGCCGGGAGCAATTTCAAGGTATAGGCACGCTTGCCCCTCGATGGGCAGATACCCTTGGGAAATGGTGGCTTGGAAAGCGGCGACCTGGGGCTGGAGAATGTCGATATAGGTGAAGGTTCTCAGTTTAATCATGGGGATGAAGCGTCCTTGAGCCGTTCATTTTTTAGAGGGAATTATAACACAGCTATTGGGGGCCCCCTTGATGCCTCCCCCCTAACGGGGTGACTCAGGCTTTGCGCCTCTGATACACTGGCATCAGCGTGGGTCTGACTTTTTCCTCGCGGGGCCCATGCGAGTGACCTAAAGGAAACCTAGTTTTATGACCATGAATCGACAGCTTTTGATGCTCCCGGGCCCCACTCCTCTGCCCGCACGCGTCATGCAGGCCATGGCGGCCCCCTTAATGAACCACCGCAGCCAAGACTGGAGCGAGCTGTATTGGGAAATTGAAAAAGGGGCCAAGTGGGCCCATCAAACCCAGCACGACATTTTAATGGTGGCCGGAGCTGGCACCTACGGCATGGAGGCCGCAATTGCCAATACCCTGTCACCCGGAGACAAAGTACTGGCCCTGAGTATGGGGTATTTTGGGACTCGCTTTGGCACGATTGCCGAGCGTTATGGCATGGAGGTCGACCGCCTCACGTATGCCCAGGGACAGGTCATAAATCTGGCCGATGTGGCCGCCAAGCTTGAGGCCGATACGGCCCGCCAAATCAAGGCGGTGCTGGTCACCCACAATGAGACTTCGACGGGGACGCTCAATGATCTCAAAGGCATTGCCGATTTGGTCCATGCCCATGGGGCTTTGATCCTTGTGGATGGCATTTCCAGCGTCTTGACCGCTCCTTGCCCGACCGATGACTGGCACATCGACATTCTCATCAGTGCCTCGCAAAAGTCGTACATGGCCCCTCCAGGGCTTGCCTTTGTCAGCGTCAGCCCCAAGGCCTGGGAGGCTTATGCCCAGTCTAAACTGCCCCGGTATGCCCTCGATTTTGAGATTCTCAAAGACTTTGCCAATCGCGGTCACAATCCTTGGACGCCGTCGATGCCCGTTTATTATGCCCTGAAAGAATCGATGCAGATGTTACAGGCCGAAGGCTATGTGCAGGTCATTGCCCGTCATGAACACATGATGCGGGCCGTGCGGGCCGGGGCTCAGGCCCTTGGTTTCCGCCCGCTGGTACAGGACGAGGCCAATGCCTCGCGCTGTGTGACCACCCTTTACCCTCCAGAAGGCATGGATGCAGAAGCCATTCGCATGCATCTGCTGAATACCTACAATGTCATGATTGCCGGGGGCCAAGGCGACCTGATGGGCAAAATTGTGCGTATCGGTCACTTGGGTTACCAGAGCATGGCCGAAATTTATGGCACCCTCTCCTGTCTGGAGAAAACCGTTCAGGAGTTGGGGCATGTGATCACGCCGGGGGCTGCGGTGGCAGCCGCACTGGCGCTGTAAACCGCAGGGCAGAAAATTTTCTGCCTCTGCTCGGGATATCCTTTGTGTCCGGATGGTTTGAAAGTGCCCATTCGCCATTTTTTGCGCTCGTGTTATACTTGCGCATCCAATCGAAAATCTTAAGGAGTTTTTCTGATGCGTTATATTGTCTCTGCAGTTGCTCTCAGTCTTTTATTGGTGGGTTGTGGCCCGGCTCCGAGTGGTACCCCGACCCCTGATGCCAGTGGCAGCCCTGCGACCGCTAACGGCGCGAATGGAAGTGGAGCCACCGCAGGCGGCAGCACCACGGTAGGTGCTGGTGGTGCACTGGCTACCAAACAGGCTTATATCAACTTCCTCACCTGTCTCAAAACCCAGCCTGCTTATGCCAGCGCCAGCGCCGGGATTGATGCCCAAATTGCTGCTATCAACCAAGTTCCTGATACCACTTGGGCACAAGTTTCAGCTTCTTATAATGCTGTCTACCAAGGTTATATGGCTGCCTTGGGCACCGCTTGCCGCTAAACTGACCTCTTCATCAAAGGGCTTTTCACATCTGAGAAGCCCTTTGGTGTGTCTAGATTCGCTATGGTATCCTGAGGCATCTCAATCACACAGGCAGGATCGATGGCTGAATCAGCACGGCGCTTAAGTTTTTTTGACGTTTATTGTTTGGGCATCAATGCCATCATTGGTTCGGGGATCTTTCTGTTTCCCGGTAAGTTGGCCAAAACAGCGGGCCCAACGTCGATTTTTGCCTTTTTAATGTGTGGTGTGCTGCTGATTACGGTTGCCCTATGTTACGCCGAAATGGCCGGTATCTGCCGCCGCAACGGCGGGGCTTATGTATATGCCCGGGAAGCCTTTGGGCCACAAATTGGCTTTGTGGTGGGCTGGATTGCGCTCTTGACCTCGATCTTTAGCTGGGCGACGGTGGCCAGTGCGATCAGTGCCTATTTGGGGTATTTTCACCCCGTGTTTGACACCCCCCCTGTGGCCAAGGGTTTGGCCTGCACCCTGATTATACTCTTTGCGACCATTAATTATTTGGGCGTTAAGCTCGGGGCAATGACGGTGAATGTTTTTACCGTCGCCAAAATTTTGCCGCTGTTGTTGTTTGTGGGGGTCGGGCTTTTTCATCTCCAGCCTGAGCTATCTCAGCCGCTGATGGGGATCAGCACCGGGACTATGGGCTCCGCCATTTTCCTGTCTTTGTGGCCTTTGCAGGGGTTTGAAACCACTCCTGTAGTGGCCGGGGAAACCCGCCACCCCAACCGCGATGTTCCTTGGGCCACGATCGGCTCGCTGCTGACGGTGACCGTCTTTTATACCCTGATTCAGATTGTTGCGGTCGGGACCTTGCCCAATTTGGCCAGCAGTGCCCGGCCTTTGGCGGAAGCGGCGGGAGCCTTT
>DLGM01000034.1:9863-15334 GCA_002482705.1 Cyanobacteria bacterium UBA7694 | reverse complement strand
ATTGCAATCGGGGCCTTTATTTCGATGACGGGTTATCTGTCTGGCAATGCTCTGGGATGCCCCCGTTATCTCGAAGCGCTGGCTCAAGACCGCTTTCTGCCTCATCTTTTGGCCCAACTCCACCCCAAGTATTTAACCCCCTCACGAGCGATTCTCTGGACGGCGGGGCCGACCCTGCTGATGGTTTTATTCCTCGACTTTAGTTCGCTGGTGGATATCAGCAATATGGCCGTGATCAGCCAATATTTATCGACCTGTTTGGCGGTCATTTGGCTGCGTATTAAACAGCCGGAGCGGGAGCGGGGATTCCGTATTCCCGGGGGTGTGGCCATTCCCTTGCTGGGCTGCGTGGTTTCCCTGTGGCTGGTACAAAATGTGAAGCTGCCGGAGTTTTTGTTCACTTTGGGTGCGATTGGGGTTGGGGTACTGGTTTCACAGGCCTTTAAGCGTTTTGCACCCGCGACCCCCTAAGCGCTGTATTTTGGCCTGGAACGGGTGTTAAAATCTGTGCGGAGGATATTATGCCTGTACCCAATCGCGTTCTGCGCAATAAATTGATCGGTTCCCAGTGGTCGCATCTGACCCCGCGCATGTGTGAGCGACATTTTTATGTGGTGCGCTGGGTGGATGCCACGGAAAAGCCGCCGCTGCACATTGAAATGGAAGCCGTGCTGACCAAGCGCCGCTATATTTTGCCCTATACCGACCTGACCGATGCCGTCGAGTGGGCCTATGGTTGGCGCTAAAGCGGTACAATACGGTTATGCAACCGCTTATGGATCGTTTTGGCCGTCCCGTTGAAAAACTGCGTATTTCAGTGACCGATCGCTGTAACTTCCGCTGCACCTATTGTATGCCCGAAGAGGGCATGCAGTGGCTGGATAAACAGGCCCTTTTGAGCTTTGAGGAAATCACGCGCCTGGCCGGGCTGTTTGTGCGGCTGGGAGTACAACAAATCCGGCTGACGGGGGGCAGNNCACCACTGTTGCGCAAAGACTTGCCGCTTTTGGTGCGCCAGTTGCGGGCTTTGCCCCTGCAAGAGCTGGCAATTACCACCAATGGGTATGCTCTGCCTGAACAGGCACAAGCCTTGTATGATGCCGGTTTGCATACCTTTAACGTCAGTCTCGACTCGTTAGACCGGGAGCGTTTTACCAAGCTGGTGCGCCGCGATTTTTTGGCGCGGGTCTTACAGGGGCTTGAAACCTTGAGTCAGCTGGGAAATTGTCGGATTAAGCTCAATGCCGTGGTGATGCGCAATCTCAATGAAGACGAGGCTGTGGCTTTTGCCTCCTTGGCCCGCGCTCACAATTATGCTGTGCGCTTTATTGAGTTTATGCCCCTTGGCGCGGATGACAGTTGGTATCGGCAGGTGGTCGTACCGGGCCAAGAACTGCTGGCACGCATTCAAGCGGTCTATCCGTTGGTTGCTGTCGAAGCGGCTGGGAAAAATCCTGCTGCCCGTTGGCAATTTGCTGACGGTGCCCCCGGTGAAATAGGGCTAATCAATGCCGTCACCGAGCCTTTTTGCCACAGTTGTAACCGGGTGCGCCTGACCTCCGATGGACAATTGCGCACCTGTCTATTTTCCGTGGGCGAACTCGACCTCAAAACGCCATTGCGCGCAGGTGCCAGCGACCACGACCTCGAAGCCCTGATCCGTGAGGCGGTCTGGGCCAAAGAGGCCGGGCATTTGATCAATCAGCCGACCTTTGAAAAACCTGTGCGCAGCATGTCGCGCATTGGCGGCTAGCGTTCTTTGGGCTTGGAAGGGGGCACGATTCGCTCTTCCGGTTCTAATGGGTGACCACACTTGGCACACAGTGGCCTGACTGGCGGAGGATACTGGCTGATCATCTGTTGATGCTGGCACTGATCACAGCGATACCAGCGCCGAAAACTCAGTTTTAAGCTGTGAATACTCATCCAAGATTCTCCGTTGATGTTTGTAACTCAGGGGCCTCACAGAGCTGAGAGGCATCTTGCAAGATGGATGGGCGGCCCAGAATCACCAGCACATCATCTTCACAAAAACGGGTTTCTGCGTTGGGGTTGCTGATGGTTTCATTCGGACGACGAATGGCTAGCAAGGTTACGCCATAACGCTGACGCAATTCGCTTTCCAATAGCGTTTTACCGACGAGAGGGGAGCCTGCTTGTACGCGAATACTGCTAATCTCAATATCTGCTAAGTGCAGATCACGGGCATTATTGGGGCGTGAGGTTAAGCTGCGCAGCATTTGGTAACCGTCTGCGCGCACTTCTTCAGTGAAACTTTCAATTTCGTCTTGGGGTACCAGGTACTTTTGCAAAACAATGCTGAAGATTTCGATCGAAGTTTCAAACTCTTCAGGGATAACAGCACTGGCACCCAGCTTTTGCAGCTCTTCCATTTCCGCGACAAAACGTGTGCGCACAATAATAAAGAGTTTAGGATTGAGGCGGTGAAGTGCTACTGTCACGCGACGGGTGGCTGCTGGGTCTGATATGGCCACAACAGCAACACGCGCCTCTTTCACATGGGCATGTTCTAGGATAATTGTATGGGTGGCATCGCCATAAAAGATATGTTCCCCTTTGGCTTGGTATTCTTGGACTGTTTGGGGATTTGTTTCAATGATGGCGTACGGGATTCCGCCCACTTTAGCTGCACGCGCCAGATTCTTACCATTGAGGCCAAAACCAATAATGATAAGGTGGTCTTTTAAATGTGTACTCTCCGGTAGCAGGTGATCATTTTTTTGCTGAGTGGTACGTCGTGATACCGCTGGAATGCGTGTGACCAGATCTACAGTCCGTGGCCCTAAGCCAATGAGGAGTGGGGTGAAGACCATGGTACAGATTGAGACGGCTAAAAAAATCTGATAGCTTTCCTGGGTTAGTAGCCCAAACTCGAGCCCACTGCGGGAAAGCACAAAGGCAAATTCACCCACTTGGGCGAGGGCAAGACTGCTCAGCAGAGCTGTCCGCAAAGGGTATTTCAGAGAAGCAACGGCCATGGCGCCGGTCATAAACTTCAGTAAAATGACCCCAAGCGTTAAGGCTAAAATAATCGGCCAATGGCCGATAAAAAACTTGCCATCTAAGAGCATTCCCACAGAAACAAAGAAGAAACTGATGAAAATATCACGAAATGGTAAAATATTACTCATGGCTTGATGGCTGTATTCTGATTCGGAAATGATCAATCCTGCTAAGAATGCCCCCAGAGATAGGGAAAGACCGATGCTGGAAGTTAACCAAGCAACGACCAGACAGGTGGCAATGATAGTGAGGAGGAAGAGTTCATTGTTGCGGGTTTTAGTGACCAGATGGAGTACGCGGGGCATGAGCCACTTGCTGGTGAAAAAAACGCCCACTCCCACCCCTACTGATTTTAGCGCCAATATGAGGAGTGCCATGACGATATTGTCTGCTTTTCCAGCGATCAACGGTGTAAAGAGCATCATGGGGACAATGACTAAGTCTTGGAAAATCAGGATACCCAAGATGATTTTTCCGTGTGGACTGTCCATTTCTTGGCGTTCTTGCAAGAGTTTTAAGACAATGGCAGTGCTGCTAAGTGCCAATAAAAAACCAATAAAGATGCCAGCGGTAACCTCTTGCCCAATCATGACATCCAGTGCCAAGGCCAAAAGGATGGTTAAACCGACCTGAAGCCCCCCACCTTGTAATACCATGCGTTTAATCCGTAACAGGTGGGCAAATGAAAACTCAATCCCGATGGTGAACAGCAGAAAAACAATGCCAATCTCGGCAATCATTTCGACTTCGTGAGCGGCATGGATTAATCCAAACCCGTGGGGGCCTGCCAGTGCTCCCGTGATCAAGAATCCGATAATGGAGGGGATCTTAAAGCGCTGACAAATGAGGACTACAATGCTGGAAAGACCAAGAATAATAATTATTTCTTTTAATAGAGGTATTTCCATAGCTACTGTTTCCTTCTTAAAGCTCAATTGAATGTGATGGGTGTAATGCGGTTGCTTGAGTGCACGATAAAGGTGCTCTCAATGAATGGCGGGCAAGGCCCTTTTCTACTATACCTGAAAAAAGTTGTGCTCTAAAGACTATTTATGCTTATAAAATGAAGAAAATCCAGTAACAAGCAGTGGCGGATAAGCTTTCAACTACAAATAGTAAAAATAAGTCTCGAATAGGATTGAAACGAATAGTTAAATTGTATTAATATATAGGTAACTGCTGCTTTAAGCTGTGTTGCTGCTTGGATTAAATCAATAAATAGTGTGTGATTTATTGATTTGGGTGAATAATTGTTTAGGGCTTATTCTTAAGAATTTGCGCCTTTTGATAGTTAATCTGAAGCATTCAAATAATAAGCCAAGCGTTTTTTATTGTCCAGTCAATGTCATTGTGTATGAATAGACGTTTTTTTAAAAAGTGCTCTTAAAACCTGGATAATGCGGTTTTAGATGAGATAATGGCTTAATAAGATGTTTATTCGCGCGCTTTGAGGGCATCTCAGTAGGCGCGAATGCTTGGGGTAATGTGTCCCCGTCGTGGCTAAGCTAGTTTTGACTTAAGAGGTAATAGACATGTATCAGCAAATTTTATTTCCGGTTGATGCTTATGCAGACACTGAGCAGGCCCTTCAGGTTGTCACCAGTTTGGCCCTAACTTTTCAAGCCGAAGTGACACTGCTCCACTCTTTTCATGTTGATATTGCGGGGTTGGATTTGCACCCGGAACGCATTAACGCTTTTGAAGCGGGCTTTTATGAAGATGCAAAACAATTGGTGTCGCAGTTGGCTGCCACTTTGGTGGCCGCGGGGGTGACGGTGAACCCGCTCCTGATTCGGGGTAATCCCTCCCGGGCCATCATTGAATTATCTAAAACACAAAACTATGACCTGATCGTTATGGGTCGCCAAGGCTCACACAATTTGAAGCATCTTTTACTGGGCAGTGTCAGCCAAACTGTTGTCTTTGAAGCACAATGTTCGGTGCTGGTGGTTCCCAGTAAGCGCTAAGGGCAAGCGCTTAACCTTCCCTTGTACTTTATGCTCATCGGACTCACCCATCCCTGTGTTTCATCATGGGGGTTTATGAATAGACAGATTAAGACCGATAAGGATTCTGCTTGACCTTATCCTTAAACAATGGAGGATGGTTGTTTGCATCACTATGAATTGATTTTGATTCTGACAGCAGGCTTTTCGATTGCCCTGGTGTTTGGTTATATCACCCAAAGGCTAAAGTTATCACCTATTTTGGGGTATTTGCTGGCTGGTTTTATGGTCGGGCCTCATTCCCCCGGTTATATTGCCGACATTGACATTGCCAATCAACTGGCCGAAGTGGGCGTGATTTTGTTGATGTTTGGGGTGGGGTTACACTTTCAATTGCGCGATCTGATCGCTGTGCAGAAAGTGTCAGTACCAGGTGCCCTTGGCCAAACGCTTGTGGCCACCTGTTTTGGTTGGCTGATTGCCATGGCAATCAGCCAACCA